>NZ_JBKJYW010000445.1:0-6844 GCF_046715635.1 Serratia sp. (in: enterobacteria) | reverse complement strand
CGCGTTGCAGAGGGGGGAGAGAAAACCCCTGCATTTTCAGGGTGTCTGAGCACCCCTTTAATTTTTACGCAGAGTAAAATAAATACCCCGAGCAATGTTTGATGGCAGTCACGTTTCGATGAATCTGCCCGGCCATTTTTCAAATATCGTCTACTTTTTGTGAAGAAAGATGAAAATTTGCCCGGCCTAACCCCAGAAACGGGTGGGAACATTACCCGTTTCGAGGATTAATTACGAGCTTAAAAAGAATTAGATTATCCCTAGCGGTGCGCTAAACCTAGATGAAGGATCAGAGTTCGATGTGAAACAAACGTGAGAAGTTGGCGGTGGTCGCTTGCGCCAGATTTTCCAGGCTGACGCCCTTCAATACGGCCAGGTATTGTGCAACATCACGCACATAGGCAGGTTGGTTTTCTTTGCCGCGATGGGGAACGGGTGCCAGATATGGCGAGTCGGTTTCTACCAGCATGCGATCCAAGGGCACATAGCGGGCCACCTCGCGCAGCGGTTCGGCGTTACGGAAAGTAACAATGCCGGAGAACGAGATATAGAAACCCAGATCGAGCAAGGCTTTCGCCGTCGGCAAATCTTCGGTGAAGCAATGCAGCACGCCGCCACAATCCTGGGCGTTCTCTTCACGCAGAATGGCCAGCGTGTCCTCACGCGCATCACGCGTATGCACAATCACCGGCTTGTTGAGATCCCGGCCAATACGAATATGTTGGCGGAACGACTCTTGCTGTAACGGGATATTGTCTTGCTGATAGAAGTAATCCAGCCCGGTTTCCCCCAGGGCAACCACCTGCTCTGCAGCTGCCAGACTACGCAGTTCGGCATAATCGTAACCCCCTTCAAGATTCAACGGATGAACGCCACAGGAGAAGGCGACATCGTTACGTTGACCGATCAGTTGGGTCATCGCCTTATAACCCGGCAACGTGGTGGCAACCGCCAACACAAAACCCACATCCTGCGCTTTGGCTTTCACCAGGGCATCGTCCACGCTGTGGTGTAAGGTGGCAAAATCCAGGCTGTCGAGGTGGCAGTGAGAATCTACTAATAACATGATAATTAACTCTTTTACAACGAATGAGGGAGTGAGTAACCGGTAGCGCCGAGCATCTGCTCCCAACCGAGTAACTGTTCTGTCAGCAACAGTTCGCGATTAACGCCAACCACGCTGAGTAACTGATGGCGGCAGCTAAGCCACTGCTGCATGATTTGCTGGAGCGAAACGCTGCTCAAACGGCTGGCTAACTGCTGGACCAGCGGCAGTTGATCCTGGTTCAGCGCATAGCTCGCCGCACCTTGCTGGTATTTCATCGCATCCATCAGCAACGCGCATAGCCAGTGTAGCCGGTCCGCCACGTCGTCATGGTTCAGTGCTGGCAACAAGGCCAACATATCGCACTGCGGCAGAGCGGTGTTCAAAGCGTTGCACAGTGCGGCGCGCTGTTGCCAGCGAGCCGGTTGCAGCAACTGTTCAGCAGCCAGGGGAGCGCCGTCATGCAAACGTAATGCGGTCAAACGATCGACCGGATTTCCCGCGCCCTGGCGGTTCAGCCATTGCAGGCTAAGCTGCTCATCCGGGCTGGCCAGATGCCAGTAGAAACAGCGGCTACGCAGCGTCGCCAGCAGGCGTGAGGGCTCACGACAACCTAGCAGGAAGTAGGTATTAGCCGGAGGCTCTTCCAGGGTTTTCAGCAAGGCGTTGGCGGCAGCTTCGGTCAACAGCTCTGCCTGCGACAACCACACCACCTTGGCTCCCCCCTGCTGGGCATGGGAATAGAGGATCTCAATCACCTGCCGGATAGGTTCGATGCCCAAGCTGCTTTTGCCCTTTTCCGGGGCCAGCACGTGGTAGTCTGGGTGATTGCCTGCCAGCATCAACCGACAGCTGTGGCACTCACCGCAGCTCTTTTCACCATTGCGCTTTTGGCAGATCAGCCAACGGCTCAGGGCATAGAGTAGCTCAGCATCGCCGTTGCCCACCGCCGCATGCAGCAGTAATGCATGATGGCCACGCCCTGCCGCATACTGCCCCACCAAATGACGATAGGGAACGTTAAGCCACGGGTACCAGTTCATTATGCCCCTTCCTGCTGTTGCAGCCACTGTACGACCACCTGGCGAATATCGGCGGTGACCTGTTCCAACGTTTGTGCCGCATCTATAGTAACGATGCTCGCATCCTGTGACGCCAGTTCAAGATAGCGCGCGCGAGTACGTTCAAAGAACGGCAGCGCTTCTTGCTCAATACGATCCAACTCTCCGCGCGCCCGTGCCCTTTGCAGGCCCACCGACGGCGGTAAGTCGAGATACAGGGTCAGATCGGGACGGAAGTCACCCAGTACCGTATCACGCAGCGAGCTCATCAAGCGTGGGTCGATTCCCCGGCCACCGCCCTGATAGGCTTGTGCGGAAAGGTCGTGACGATCGCCAACCACCCAGGCCCCCCGAGCCAATGCCGGTTGGATCACGGTTTCCACCAGTTGCACGCGTGCGGCATATATCATCAGCAGTTCTGCTTTGATGGTCGGCAAATCGCCCTCTGCGCCGCATTTAAACAGCTCGCGCAGTTTCTCCGCCAGTGGCGTACCACCCGGTTCGCGGGTAAACACAATATCGTTAATACCCTGCTCGTTGAGCACGCTAACTACGGTATTGCGCGCGGTGGTTTTACCCGCGCCTTCCAACCCTTCAATCACGACAAAGTTACTTTTCATTCTTTTCCTTTTGTACCTGCCGATAGACACGCACCGCCGCATTGTGGCTAGCCAGGTTGGTGGTGAACGTATGCCCACCCTTGCCGTCGGCAACAAAGTACAAATAGTCGGTTTTAGCCGGATTGCCGGCAGCTTCCAGCGAAGCACGGCTCGGCATGGCGATCGGCGTTGGCGGCAGCCCACTGATCACATAGGTGTTATAGGGCGTTGCCGTCTCCAGATCCTTACGGGTGATGTTACCGGTGTAACTGTCGCCCATGCCGTAGATCACCGTGGGATCGGTTTGCAGACGCATGCCCAGACGCAGGCGATTGATAAACACCGAAGCAACCTTGGTGCGTTCCTCCGCTACGGCAGTTTCCTTCTCGACGATCGAGGCCATCGTCAGCAACTCTTCCGGCGTTTTATACGGCAAGCTGGTGTCTCGCTCATGCCAAACGTCCTGCAATGCTTTGTACATCCGCAACTGCGAGCGCTTTAACAATGCCACATCGGTGGTTCCCGCCGTATAGAGATAGGTGTCTGGATACAGACGCCCTTCCAGCACCCCACCTTCCGGCAGCCCCAGCGCCTTGGCAATTTCCGCCTCGCTTTTACCTGCCAGGGTATGTTTGACATATTTGGACTCTTGCAGCACCTGCAGCCAATCTTTCAGACGCGAACCTTCGATAAAGCGCGCGCTGAACTGGGCTTCTTTGCCGCTCGCCAACAGCTTCAGCATCTGACGCACCGTCATCCCTGGGGTTAAACGGTAGGTGCCAGCCTTGAATTCAGCCAGTTCCGGCTCCAGGCGCAGTAACCACGGGAACCAGCGGCCATTGTGGATCAGCTTGTCGCGTACCAGCAGTCCTTCCAGCGCCACACGGCCAGTGCCTGCGGGCAGTTTGAAGTAGGTTTCCTGCCCAATCGCCAGCGGAGTCTCGGCAAAACGTTCAATCCGCTGATGCCCCCAATACAGTGAAGCCAACGCCAGGAGCAGCAGCAGTACAACAATCTTGAGCTTTTTTCTCTTCATCAATCAGCCATCATTAACAGTGTGGTCGCAAAAAATCATACAGTTGGCGCGAAGCGTAGCGCCATGATTGAGCCCTATTCACCGGCAGCAACGGCATCAGCGCGTTGCATATCAATACTTCCTGCGCATCGGCCAGCGTCTCTAGTGGTTCACTGACGTAATGCAGTAGATACTCGCTGCCCACCAGTAGTTCAATCACTCGGCGGCGCATTACACCGGCGACACCAGCCTGATCCAGTTTTGGCGTAAAGACGCTTTTTCCTTTGCGCCAGAATAAATTAGCCGCACAGCATTCCACCAGCATACCCGCAGTGTCAAGCACCAGCGCCTCATGGGCAGCGTCCTGGTCAAGATATGCGCGGATCAACACCTGCTCCAGGCGGTTAAGGTGTTTCAAACCAGCCAGTAGTGGATTACGTGCCAGCGCAACCGGGCTGAGCGCCAGACTGATCCCTTCTTCACGCCATGACAGGTAATGCGTGGGATAGGTGCTGCGTGCAACGATCCGTGTAGGAGCAGCGCAGCCTTGCGGGCTGTAGCCTCGTCCGCCGCTGCCTCTGGTCAGTATCGCTTTGACCACGCCAAGGGAGAGAGATCCTGCCGCATGGCGCATCTCAAGTTCCAATGCAGCCCAGTCCACCGCGGGCAGTAACAACCTCTGCGCCGCCTGCTGCATGCGCTCAAAATGCCAGGGGAAAAGATCGATGTTGCCCTCCACCACCCTGGCGGTGGTAAAGCAGCCATCGCCAAACTGCAAACCGCGATCGCTGGCTGCCAGAGCGTCATGTTGTTGTCCATTGATCCAGTACATGCGGTTTCCTCACGGTGGTTGCACTACAACAGCATAACAGGCGCATACTACGATAAACGGCCTGGCCGCATAAAAAAAGCCCGGTCAAAATGCACCGGGCCTTTATCAACTTAAGTTGGCAATAATTATACGCGACGGAAAATCAGCGAGCCATTAGTGCCACCGAAGCCGAAGGAGTTACACAGCGTGAACTCCATATCTTTGGTCTGGCGCGCTTCGTGTGGTACGAAGTCCAGATCGCAACCTTCATCCGGATTATCCAGATTAATGGTAGGTGGAACCGCCTGATCGCGCAGAGCCAACACGGTAAAGATCGACTCAATCGCCCCAGCGGCACCCAGCAGGTGGCCGGTCATCGATTTAGTGGAGCTGACCATCACCCGGTTGGCATCGCTGCCAAATACGGATTTCACCGCTTGGGTTTCGGCTTTATCACCAGCCGGCGTCGAGGTGCCATGCGCGTTGATATAACCAATCTGTGACGTTGTCACACCTGCATCACGCAGCGCGTTTTCCATCGCCAAGGCTGCACCGGCACCGTTTTCCGGTGGCGATGTCATGTGGTAGGCATCGCTGCTCATACCAAACCCGACAATTTCGGCGTAAATTTTCGCACCGCGACGTTTGGCGTGTTCGTACTCTTCCAGCACCATCATCCCCGCACCATCGCCCAGGACAAAACCATCACGGTCTTTATCCCAGGGGCGGCTTGCAGCCTGTGGATTGTCATTGCGGGTTGAGAGCGCACGAGCCGCCCCAAAGCCGCCGACACCCAGAGGGGTACTGGCTTTTTCTGCGCCACCGGCCAGCATCACATCGGCATCATTGTAAGCAATGATACGTGCGGCATGGCCGATGTTATGGACACCTGAGGTACAGGCGGTAGCGATGGAAATACTTGGGCCACGCATGCCGTACATAATGGTCAGGTGACCGGCAATCATGTTCACAATGGTCGAAGGCACAAAAAACGGACTGATTTTCCGTGGGCCACCGTTAACCAGTGAGCTATGGTTCTCTTCAATCAACCCCAGGCCGCCGATACCGGAACCGATAGCGGCACCAATACGATTGGCGTTCGCCTCGTTGATATCCAGCCCGGCATCCTGCATGGCTTGCATGCCGGCGACGATGCCGTATTGAATGAAGGCATCCATCTTGCGCGCATCTTTGCGCGAGATGAAATCTTCACAGTTAAAATTCTTTACCAAGCCAGCAAAGCGCGTTGCATAGGCAGTAGTATCGAAATGGTCGATCAGGCTGATGCCACTCTGACCGGCAAGAAGAGCATTCCATGTGGACTCTACCGTATTGCCGACAGGAGACAACATGCCCAGTCCGGTCACAACTACTCGACGCTTAGACACGTTTGTCCTCCAAGGAGGGAAAATATGACGCTAGGGATAGAAAAAACTTAGGCGGTCGAGTGACCGCCTAGATATGTTCGCTTACTGCTGGCTAGCGTTGATGAAATCAATAGCTGCTTGCACAGTAGTGATTTTCTCAGCTTCTTCGTCTGGAATTTCAGTGTCGAATTCTTCTTCCAGAGCCATTACCAGCTCAACGGTGTCAAGAGAATCAGCGCCCAGGTCTTCAACGAAAGAAGCGTTGTTCAATACTTCTTCCTGCTTAACACCCAGTTGCTCAACAATGATTTTCTTAACGCGTTCTTCGATAGTGCTCATACTCTTAAATTTCCTATCAAAACTCGCTTTCGCGATGGTTTTCGTAGTGTATAAAATGTTGAAAAAGATGCAACTAAATCCCGGCTGGTCCAACCACGATTTTACGCTATTTTGCGGTTTTTACCTCAAATAACGCAAATAGTTTTCACATTTTTTAAATCATATACATGCCGCCATTGACATGTAACGTTTCACCGGTGATGTAGCTGGCCTCGTCAGAGGCTAAAAATGCAACAGCGCTGGCGATTTCTTTTGCTTCCCCAAGCCGGCTAGCCGGAACCTGAGTCAAAATGCCTGCGCGTTGATCTTCTGTCAACGCCCGTGTCATGTCCGTCTCAATAAAGCCAGGAGCCACGACGTTGACCGTAATGCCACGTGAAGCGATCTCACGTGCCAAAGACTTACTAAAACCAATCAGACCGGCTTTAGCCGCCGCGTAGTTAGCCTGCCCTGCATTCCCCATGGTGCCAACAACGGAACCGATAGAGATGATACGGCCAAACCGCTTTTTCATCATAGCTCGCATTACCGCTTTTGACAGACGGAATACGGAAGTCAGATTGGTGTCCAGGATATCCTGCCACTCATCATCCTTCATTCGCATCAG
>NZ_JBKJYW010000444.1:0-9536 GCF_046715635.1 Serratia sp. (in: enterobacteria) | reverse complement strand
AGAGATCGTTTACACTTTGTAAAACCCTTGTTTCATCGTGACTTTGTAAAGTTACGTATTTTTAGTGGGTTAATGGCCTGCCAATCTTGAAATTGTGACCAATGCCCATAAGATCTGGGTATCTGAGGTCGCGTTTTGTTAACAATAACGAGGAAGTAAACATTCTATGATGCGTATAGCTTTGTTCCTGCTCACCAACCTGGCGGTGATGTTGGTTTTCGGGCTGGTGCTTAGCCTGACAGGGATCCAATCCAGTAGCGTTCAGGGCCTGATGATCATGGCCGGTCTGTTTGGTTTTGGCGGTGCGTTTGTTTCACTGCTGATGTCTAAATGGATGGCGCTGCGCTCCGTCGGTGGGGAAGTGATTGAACAGCCACGTAACGAAACCGAACGCTGGCTGTTGGATACGGTGCGTCGCCAATCGCAGCAGGCGGGTATCGCCATGCCACAGGTGGCTATCTATCAAGCGCCGGACATTAACGCCTTTGCTACCGGCGCACGCCGCGATGCATCATTGGTGGCGGTGAGTACCGGCCTGCTGCAAAGTATGAGCCGTGATGAGGCGGAAGCGGTGATCGCCCACGAAATCAGCCACGTTGCCAATGGCGACATGGTGACCATGACGCTGATCCAAGGGGTGGTAAACACCTTCGTGATCTTTGTATCACGCCTGATTGCCCAGGTGGCCGCCGGTTTCCTCGGCAACCGCGATGGGGAAGGCGAAGGCAATGGTAACCCGATGATCTACTTCGGCGTGTCGATGGTGCTGGAGCTGGTGTTTGGCATTCTGGCCAGCATTATCACCATGTGGTTCTCGCGTCACCGTGAATTCCACGCCGATGCAGGTTCAGCCAAACTGGTAGGCCGCGAGAAGATGATCGCTGCGCTGCAACGCTTGAAAACCAGCTATGAACCGCAGGAAGCGGGCACCCTGATGGCGTTTTGCATCAACGGTAAATCCAAGTCGTTCAGCGAGCTGTTTATGTCGCACCCGCCGTTGGATAAGCGCATCGAAGCGCTGCGTTCCGGCCAGTATCTGAAATAACCCTCCATCAAATAAAAACCCCGGGTCGCCGGGGTAAATGGGCGCACGCGGTGCCCGATCAACTATTTACCGGGTTCAGTATGGTTGGGCACGGGGTTGAGTCATACGCAGGCAACTCACCACGGCGGCGACACTGGCGAAGGTGCCTGCCAAAATCAATGAGGCGTGTGTGCCGCTGGTGGGGAACAGGTTGAACATCAAGGCCACCAGCGCCGCGCCAGAGGTTTGCCCCAATAATCGTGCAGTGCCCAGCATGCCACTGGCTCCACCACTACGGTGGCGTGGGGCGGCAGAAATAATGGTGTGGTTGTTGGGCGACTGGAATAACCCAAAGCCCGCCCCGCACAGCACCATGCGCCAGATGATATCCAGATCCGTCGGGTTAGGTGGCAATAGCGCCAGCAGGAACAAACCGAGCGCGAAGGTCGCTAAACCAATCCCTCCCAGTAACCCCGCATGAACACGCTCCACCAGGCGGCCTGCCATCGGCGCCATCACGATAATGGCCAACGGCCAGGGCGTTAACAGTAAACCCGTCGCCACCTCGTCACGGCCCAGAGAGGCCTGCAGGAAGAAGGGTAACGACACCATCGCCAGCATCTGGGCGGCAAAAGAGCAGATCGAAGTGCCCATCGACAGCGCAAAAATCGGGATACGCAGCAGATCCACCGGCAATAAAGGGGATGTCTGCCGCAGCTGACGGCGCACAAAGAAGTAACCAATCACCAGCAGCGCCGCGATTTCAGCGGCAATCAGCAGTAGGCTCTGCCCTTGGGCAAAACCGCTGATGGCGGTGATCAGCAGGCCAAACGTCAGGGCATTCATCACCGCACTGATAGGGTCAAAGCGCTGGTTGCTGCTTTTCTGGCTGTTGGCCGGTAGGTATTTCATCCCCAGGAGCAGTGCGACGATGCCGATTGGCAGATTGATGGCAAATAGCCACTGCCAGGAGGCCACGGATAAAATGGCGGCGGCAACCGTCGGCCCGGCAGCAGAAGAGAAAGCCACGATCAGCGAGTTTATCCCGATGCCACGGCCAAGAAAGCGTTGCGGATAGATAATGCGGATCAGGGCGGTATTGACGCTCATAATCGCTGCGGCACCAAACCCTTGCAGCACGCGGGCGATCGTCAAGGTTAATAGCGAATCGGACAGCGCGCAGAAAAGCGAGGTAATGCTGAAGACCAGCAGGCCAGCTTGATAGATACGGCGATAGCCAATCAGATCGCCCAATGACGCCAGCGAAAGCAACGAGATGGTGATCGCCAACTGGTAGGCATTGACCACCCAAATCGAGCTGGCCGGGCTGGCGTTAAGATCGCGGGCGATGGTCGGCAAGGCCACGTTGGCGATCGCACCATCAAGCACTGACACGGTAATACCTAGTGCAATGGCCAGGATCGCCCCGTAGCGTTGCGGGACCGGTAAGCCGTCGGAATTAGCAAGCGTTGTCATGGAGATGGTTACTAAACAGGGGGAATATTACAATGCTAATCATATTTCCCTCCGATTGCACCCGCCGTTTCTGCGCTAAATGTAAAAGTAGTGGGATGTCTGCCGCTAATCTCATCAATAATGGCGAATATTGCGCAACTTCCATTGCATGGGGTGAAATGTTCCGATTATACTGAAACTCTTGTTCAAATTTCCTAAAACAAAAACAGTTAAGTTAAGGTATTAACCATGGCTAACGCAGATCTAGACAAACAACCGGATTCCGTTTCATCAGTGCTGAAAGTGTTTGGCATCCTGCAAGCACTGGGTGATGAGCGCGAGATCGGCATTACCGAGCTTTCACAGCGGGTAATGATGTCCAAAAGTACCGTATACCGTTTCCTGCAAACCATGAAATCGCTGGGTTATGTCTCACAGGAAGGGGAGTCGGAGAAATATTCGTTGACCCTCAAGCTGTTTGAACTGGGTGCCAAATCGCTGCAAAACGTCGATTTGATCCGCAGCGCGGACATCCAGATGCGTGAACTGTCTAATCAGACGCGTGAGACTATCCACCTGGGAGCGCTGGATGAAGACAGCATCGTCTATATCCACAAAATCGACTCCATGTATAACCTGCGTATGTATTCACGCATCGGTCGCCGTAACCCGCTGCACAGTACTGCCATTGGTAAAGTCCTGCTAGCCTGGCGCGATCGCGGCGAAGTGGAAGAAATCCTGTCCCACGTTGAGTTTACCCGCAGCACTCCGCACACCATCGCCAGCACCGCAGAGTTACTGCCGCTGTTGGATAAGGTGCGTGAGCAGGGGTTTGGCGAAGATATCGAAGAACAGGAAGAAGGCTTGCGCTGCATCGGGGTGCCAGTGTTTGACCGTTTTGGCGTGGTGATCGCAGGCTTGAGCATCTCCTTCCCGACCATCCGCTTCTCCGAAGAAGGCAAAGCGGGCTACGTGGCGCAGTTGCACACCGCCGCTCGTCTGATTTCAGCGCAAATGGGTTATCACGACTACCCGTTTTAAGCTTGCCGTAGTTGTAGGGGGCCGAACATAGCTTCGCCCCTACGCTTTCTCGCCCAGCCTTCGTTATCTCTCTTCGGTTTTTAAAAGCCCACTGTTCTGCTATACGACTATTTTGCGCTCTTTGAACAAGAGACGTGGAACACCGGCAATGGCTGGGCGAATAGTAAAGAGGTCACCAGAATCAGGGTACTTATCCAGTTCTGAGGGCGTCATGGCAAAGCGCGCCGTGGTGATGAATAAGGTATCCAGACCCTCCCCGCCAAAGCAGCAACTGGTTGGGCGGGGCACGGGCATGGCGACGCGATCGCTCAGGCTACCGTTACTGTCATAGCGCAGCAAACATCCTCCGTTGAACTGGCAGACCCACAATCCTCCTGCTCGATCCAAAGCGATACCATCGGGACGTCCCAGCTCGGCCGGGGTTTCGGCGAAGCACGTCACGGCTGCTAGTTCCCCGTTGGGCGAGTATGTGGCTCGAAATATTGCCCGTGCGATGGAATCGACAAAGAACAGCGTGCTGCCATCTTCCGACCAGGCCAGGCCATTAGGCAGCGCGATATTCCGATGGATCGCTTGGGCGTTCAGTTCGCTGTCATAGCGGTACAACGCTCCGGTCTCACGGTTCGGCCCTTCGTGCATCAGACCGGTGACGAAGCGGCCTTGCGGATCGCAGGCCCCATCGTTGAACCGATAGCTTGCCCTGTTATGGACAGCGGTGGAGTGTGTATGGATCACTCCTTCCTTAGGGGCCAGGATGGCAACCCGTGCGCCTTCGGTGAAGATCAGATTGCCTTTATCCGTGAGGGCCAGGGCACCGATGCGCGCCATCGATTGATAGACGGTTGTCACCTGTGCTTGCGGGGTCAGGACGTTAATCTTGCCACCAGAGATATCGACGAAGTACAAAAGGCAGTTGTCTTTATCCCAGACTGGACTCTCGCCAAGGTCGGCACGGACTTCGGCGATCTTGTGCACACGGCCCTCGTCACGCATCGCCAAATTCCTTGATGCGCTGCCAATGGTGGGCGACGTCCTCCACGCTGGCACACTCAATGCGCGCCAGATCCGTAGGATAGGTTACGCCGGGATTTTCACAAAAACGGGTTGCGGTGAACTGGCCGTTGCTGGCGCGCAGGATAACGCCTGTGTCCTGGCATAACGGGCTGGCGAGATACAGCAAACCAGGCACCACCCACTCAGGCTTGAGGTCTGTGGGCGGTTGCGAGATCCCCCACATACGGGTTTTGGCCACCGGAGAGATGGCGTTGACCAGGATGCCGTGCGGTTTTCCTTCCATGCTCAGGGCATTCATGATGCCCACTTGGGCCATTTTGCCAGCGGCGTAGGCCGTCAGACCTGGCTGCGCGTAGCGTTGATACATGGCACGGTCAGAGGTCGTTAGCACGATCCGTGGCGATGGAGAACGCTTGAGATGCGCCCATGCGTGCTTGCTCAACCAGATCGGCGTACGTACGTTGATGCCAAGGGAGCGCTCAAGGAAATCTTCTTCCTGTGCCTCAATGGGCTGATAGCTGACCCAACCAGCGTTGTGGATCAGGATATCCAGCGCGCCGAATTGCTCGATGGCCAGCGCCACAAGTTGTTGGCAACCGGCCTCATTATCCAGACTCCCGCTGTGGGTGACGAGTGTACCACCATCGACCTGCAAGGCATGTATCGCCTCGCTCATCACGTCTGGGTCAGCCCCGTCGCCGGTCAGGCTGGTACCCAGATCGCTAACGATCACCCGTGCGCCACATTCCAGGAGGGCTTTGGCGTAAGCGTTCCCAAGTCCCCGGCCAGCACCGGTGACGATAGCTACCCTGTTTTTGAAAAGCCGGTTTAAGCGTCGATCTGTCATCTGGTACCCCCGTTTGGCAATAGCACGATGATGGAGTGACCGCTCCTCGGTGTAAAATATCTTATTTGTACCGAAACAAGACTTATCAGGTTTCAATCAAGGGCGCCGATGCCATGGCATCTAGCACCGCGTCGATCAGTTTGTCGCGAATTGGACAAGGCGAGTGCGGATTCCAAGCCATCAGCAATTCCACATGTCGCAGTGCGTCTGGCGCATTGACCTGGATTGGCCGGAATACTACGTCTTTGCGCCCCTCTTGCGCCAACGACGCTGGCAACAGTGCGACGCCGAAGCCGCTGGCCACCAGCGCAACCAGAGTTTGCAACTGCCGCGCCTGTTGGGCAATGCGTGGCATAAACCCTGCCGCTGCACAAAGTTGAACTAGTTGGTCATGAAAACCCTGGCCCAGGTGCCGTGGTGACGATACGAAGGCGTCATCTCGCAGTGCGGTCAGTGGAATGATCTCGTGGCACGCCAGAGGGTGCGTGGCTGGCAGGGCGATCATGATCGGTTCGCGCAGAATGGGCTCGAAGCGCAACTCTGGAGTCGTCCTGCCCGGTGGTCTCATGAAACCGAGGTCGGCGTGGCCCTGTTCCAGTGCCTCGACCTGCTCTTGAGTCGTGGCCTCATGCATCGTGAAGGAGATGGCAGGGAATGTAGAGCGGAAGCGCTGCAATGCACTCAGCAGTGCGTCATAGGGGGCGATATTGATGAAGGTTAACGTGAGATGGCCTTCGATGCCTTGCGCCACTCGTCTGGTCTGTTCGACGCCTTCATCAAGCAGGCGTAACACCGCTCTCGCCGTTGCCAGAAAGTCGGTTCCGGCAGGCGTGAGCGCCACGCTGCGATTGGTGCGTTCAAACAGGGGAGCGCCGATCTCGTGCTCCAGCCGACGAATAGCCTGACTCAACGGGGGTTGCGCCATATGCAGCCGTTGTGCTGCGCGATTGAAGTGCAATTCCTCGGCGACGGCGATGAACTGATGTAGCAGGCGGGTTTCAATCATAATGGGCTCCACGGATCCTATTTGCTACACAGTAATACTAATGAAATATCATTGGCAGTCCTGGCGAAAAAAAACCGGCGCCTGGGCACCGGTTCAGTTTGCGAATCAGTCTAGGGTTACCGGTGAGCCAGTTCCGTTTCGTCTTCGCTGTCCATAATGGTTTTATCGGTCTGCTTCATCAGTTGGCTGGTGACGGTACCTGCGGTCATCGAACCACTGACGTTCAGCGCGGTACGGCCCATATCGATCAACGGTTCAACCGAAATCAGCAGGGCGACCAGGGTCACCGGCAGGCCCATCGCTGGCAGCACAATCAGTGCAGCGAAGGTCGCACCGCCGCCCACACCGGCAACACCGGCTGAACTGACGGTAACAATGCCGACCAGCGTTGCGATCCACAGTGGATCCAGCGGGTTAATGCCCACGGTTGGTGCAACCATCACCGCCAGCATTGCCGGATAGAGACCCGCACAACCGTTCTGACCAATAGTGGCACCAAATGAAGCCGAGAAGCTGGCGATGGACTCCGGTACGCCCAGACGGCGAGTCTGCGCTTCGACGTTCAGTGGGATGCTGGCAGCGCTGGAGCGGCTGGTGAAGGCAAACGTCAGCACCGGCCACGCCTTGCGGAAGAATTTCAACGGATTAACGCCGGTGAAGCTCAGCAGCAGGCCATGAACCACGAACATGATCGCCAGACCAAGGTAGGAGGCAACCACAAAACTGCCCAGCTTGATAATGTCGTGGATGTTGGAGCCTGCCACGACCTTGGTCATCAACGCCAGTACGCCGTAAGGAGTCAGCTTCATCACCAGACGGACCAGTTTCATCACCCAGGCTTGCAGGGTATCGATAGCTACCAGTACGCGCTGACCTTTCGGCTGGTCATCTTTCAGCAGTTGCAGCGAAGCCACACCCAGGAAGGCGGCGAAAATCACTACGCTAATAATTGACGTTGGGTTAGCGCCGGTCAGATCGGCAAACGGGTTCTTCGGCACAAATGACAGGATCAGTTGTGGCACGCTGAGGTCGGCTACTTTACCCGCGTAGTTGGTTTCGATCGCCGACAAACGAGCAGTTTCTTGTGTGCCCTGGACCAGACCTTCAGCGGTCAGCCCGAACAGGTTGGTGACCAATACGCCCACCAGTGCGGCAATCAGCGTGGTAAACAGCAGGGTACCAATGGTCAGAAAGCTGATTTTGCCCAGCGAGGAAGCGTTGTGCAACTTGGCTACCGCGCTCAGGATAGAGGCGAAAACCAGCGGCATCACGATCATTTGCAGCAGTTGTACATAGCCGTTACCGACGATGTTGAACCAGCCGATGGACTCTTTCAGCACTGGGTTGTCCGAGCCGTAAATCAGTTGCAGTGCCAAACCGAACACCACACCAAGTGCCAGGCCGACCAGTACTTTTTTAGCCAGGCTCCATTGCTTATGGCGGGTTTGCGCCAACAGCAAAAGGAGGGCGGCAAAAACCAGCACGTTTAATACGAGCGGTAGATTCATCCCCAATGTCTCCAATCTTGTTTTTTTATAATTAAAGGTGCCACGCACCGATGTAAATATCGTAACAGTTTGCGGTGCAGTGCACTTATATCTAAAAAGAATTTAATATAACTTTTGACTTAAAATCGTCGATGTTATGAGCGAAAAGGTGGGGGAATAGGCGATTTTTTGTGATCACAGTCTAATATTTTTTATTTGCTCAAAATAGGACTGCACGGGAAAGGTGTAATCCCCTTGCCAGTAGATGGCGAAAGCCACCAAAACTATACACAGCACCCGCTCCAGCTGGTTACCTTTTTGTGAGTTCAAGATTGGCAGGCAGAAACGCCAGCGGCAGGGCCAAAGCAACGGCACGCCGGCGGGGGTGAGCATATCGGCCAGCAGGTGGCTGAAATAACCGATAATCATGGCGTGCAACACGTCTGCGGGGATGGGCCAACCGCGCGGCACTTCTAGCTGAAACAGCCACATGCCGCCGACGATCGCCAGCAGGCTATGGGTGAATCCGCGGTGACCAAAGGCGCGTGAGATCGGGACTGCGATCCAGCGCAGGCGCTGGCCAAGGATGGATTTGGGATGATCGATATCGGGTAACAGTGACGTCAGCAGCGCGGCAGGAATGATGTGCCACCAATCGCCAGCGGCGAGCACGGGAGTCACCTCCGCTTTCTTGGCAAAGATCGCGCAGGCAACAGAGAATAGGAGATGTCCTTCCGCGGTCATGTTGCACTCTTCTGGCTACTAAACTGTTAATTTATCCAGTATATGGGAATTATTACAGTAACGGAAGCGGTTACCCTGTAACGATTTGTTAATTTTACGCCGTTTTACAAAGAGTTGAAACCTCGCACCTGACGGACGCGGTATTCAGGTAGACTCATAATGTAGGGGCGCTGCATGCTGCGCCCAGGTAAATTTTGGGGAGGATATGTTTGCGGTGGGGATTAGCGAGCCAGCCAGCCGCCGTCCACCGCGAGAGTGTAGCCATTAACGTAGTCGGAGGCTGCCGAAGCCAGGAAGACAATCGGGCCCATCAAGTCCTCCGGCGTGCCCCAACGCCCAGCGGGGATACGATCGAGGATCTGTTGGCTGCGGTCTTCATCGGTACGTAGTTGCTGGGTGTTGTTGGTGGCCATATAGCCCGGCGCAATGGCGTTGACGTTAATCTGGTAGGGTGCCCATTCATTGGCTAACAGCCGGGTGATGCCGAGTACCGCGCTTTTCGACGCGGTGTAAGACGGCACGCGAATGCCGCCCTGGAAAGAGAGCATCGAAGCAATATTGATAATTTTACCGCCGCTACCCTGGCTGATGAACTGTTTGGCCACCGCCTGTGCCATAAAGAACAGGGTTTTAATATTGACGTCCATCACCTCATCCCAGTCTTGTTCATTGAAATTAAGGGCGTCTTCACGGCGGATAATCCCTGCGTTGTTCACCAGGATATCGATTCTGCCAAACGCCTCAACGGCGGCTGCTAGCAGAGAAGGGATGGCGTCGATATTGCCGAGATCGGCGTTCAGATTCAGGAACCGACGTCCGGTCTGGGTGACTTTGCTCATGGTCTCAAGGGGCTGACTGCGGTTAACGCCGATAATATCGCAACCGGCCTGCGCAAACCCAATCGCAATGCCTTGCCCC
>NZ_JBKJYW010000443.1:0-4123 GCF_046715635.1 Serratia sp. (in: enterobacteria) | reverse complement strand
CGTTGATCTCCTTCATGGAGCGCTTCAGCGTCGACGTGGTTTTGCCAAACCTGGAGGTGACATCCTCGATTAACACCGGGCTGTGTTCCTGAATATATTTCAACAATGACAGGTCAAAACTGTTCACCAAGGCATCTCATCGTCTGGTCTGGAGTCGGATAGTTGAGAGTATAGAAAATGATGAGTGTTGTCTGTGAGCGGGGTGGAGCGGTTGAAACAACCTCCTCGGCTCTGATTATCACTTCCAGTATTCTATCGCTGCCAGCTATTTTCCTTTCCCTAGAAAGCGATTAGTTTTGTCTGAAAAGAATTAATACATTGCATTTTAATGGGGGATTTTTCACTAACCAGATAAAAAAGTTCTAAACTCTATCGAGACTAAAGTCTTCCCGTGCTCTTTTGGATATCAGAGGAAGAATCTATCGGTTATGAATAATAAACACTATCTGGTTCAGGGATCCGAGAGGGCATTACTGATGTTAGATCCAATCAAAAGAACATTCTTGGCCACATGTCTGACCGGCCTCCTGCTCCAACCCGCATTATCCGTTGCTCAGTCGACAATGACGATCTTCGAGGATGTGCGGATCTTTGACGGCACAAGTTTAACGACCAAGATGAATGTGGCAGTTGAAGGCAATAAAATAACTCAAATTTCTTCTCAACCGATTAGTTCACCCACTGATGCAGTGCATATCGCTGGTAATGGTCAAACACTGATGCCTGGCCTTATCGACGCTCACTGGCATACCTTTATGGTGCGTCCTACCATGGCCCAGGCATCAATGGCTCCATTAAGTTTTATTACTTTGCTGGCCGGTGCTGAAGCTGAGTCAACACTTATGCGCGGATTTACCAGCGTTCGCGATTTGGGTGGACCTGCATTTGGCTTAAAACTCGCGATTGATAATGGCGTTATCAAAGGGCCACGCATCTGGCCATCGGGGGCAATGATTTCACAAACGGGGGGACATGGTGATTTTCGTATGCTTTCAGAGATACCGTCTACCCCTGATCAATTGAGCTATCCAGAGCGAGTTGGCATATCAGCGATAGCGGATTCACCCGATGAGGTTCGCAAGCGCACCAGAGAGCAATTATTGCAAGGAGCCAGCCAGATCAAGCTGACCGGGGGCGGTGGCGTCTCTTCTCCCTATGGCCCGATAGATACGGTACAGCTTAGCGTCGATGAAATTCACGCTGCTGTCGAGGCTGCTGCGAACTGGGGGACCTATGTGACAGTCCATGCATACACCCCGGAAGCCATTCGTAATGCCATTCAGGCCGGTGCAAAAGTGATTGAACATGGTCAACTAGCCGATGATGCAACGGCAAAGCTGATGGCAGATACGGGCACATGGTGGAGTTTGCAGCCTTTTTTGGCTGACGAAAATGCCAATCAACTGCCCGATGCTGCCGGACAAGCCAGAGCAGCACAAGTGTTTGCCGGAACGGATAATGCTTATCGTTTGGCGAAAAAATACGGTGTGAAAGTCGCATTTGGTACGGACGTGTTATTTGATGCGAATTTGGCAGCCAGACAAGGCTCACAGCTTTCTACCATGACGCGGTGGTACACCCCAGCCGAAGTGCTAAAAATGGCGACGGCTGAAAATGCACAATTGTTGGCACTATCAGATCGACGCAACCCCTATCCAGGAAAACTGGGCGTTGTCGAAGTCGGCGCTTTAGCCGATTTATTACTGGTCAACGGCGATCCGATAGCTGATATCGGCCTGCTGGCCGATCCTGGCAAAAACCTGACTGTCATTATGAAAGATGGCCAGATAGTAAAAAACCAGCTGGTGGCGAAGTGAGTTTTCTTAAAGGCAAAGAATGAGCTACTTAAATTAGCCCATTCTGCGCTTTGGCAAATCCTTCCGCTGTGAGGGATCACAGCGGTTCAACATGCCCAACCACCCGCGATACCATCGGGAATTGTATTCTTAATTGCCGTTCAATATGGTCCACCGCATCATGCACCGCAGAAATCGACAAGGCTGGAAGAGCCCGACAGTGAAAATTCACAATCACGCCCTGTGGCGTTTCTCGCGCCCGGATATCATGGATGTCTTGCACCAATCCGCTGTTTTGCGCCGAAACCGTCAAGGCTTGTTCAATCTTCACCAGTTCGCCGTGTTCCACATCCTGGCTAGTTAGCCACTCCAGCATCTGGGGCTCCAGGTGGGTTTCTATCTCCGTATTTTCGCCTAACGTCTGGCGTAGAGCCTCCTCCACCTCGCTGGCAATATCATGCGCCTGCTCCACACTGGCATTGGCCGGAACCAACAGATCCATACCGATCGCCACACGATCTGCCAGCTGTTGTAGCGAAAGGCTCTGCACCACTGCCCCATGGTTGGCGGCCAGCATGCGTATACGGGTGGCTAGATCTTCATTGCTTCTGGCTTGAGGGGTGGCAATCACCCTCACTTCCGAGTTGGGATATTGCTGTGCAAGTTTGGTGGTAACGGCCTGCTTCAATGCCTTGATCCGCTCGAGTGGTAGCGTCCGGCATACCCCGACGCTCACCTCGATAAACAGCGTGGCTCCGCCACTGCGCAGGCGAATATTCTCCGTAGACAACACCGTGGGGAAATCGTTAAGCAGGGTCGCGATATCTTCCCGCGTGCCAGCCGGTGCGGTATCAATCAGGGAATCAAAGGAGCGTTTCCCCAGCTTCAATGCGGCAGCCAGGATAAAGCAGGCGACGATCAGCGCTGCCAGCGCATCAGCACGGGCAAAACCAAATAGCACAAAAACCATGCCCAACAGCACCACGCCGGAAGACAACATATCGGAGAAGAAATGCAGAGCATCGGCTTCCAGTGCCGCGCTGTTGGTGGCCTTGGCCACGCGGTTCAAGGCCCGGACACGGAAGAAGTCAACCACAATGGACACCAGCAGTACCGCAATCACTACCGGAGCAGCCACAATCTGGTTTGCCTCACCGATCAGGCTGCTTACTGCTTCAAAGATGATCCAACCCCCGGCCGCCAACAGGAGGAGTACCTCAAACAGTGCGGCCAGATTCTCAACCTTGCCATGCCCGAAGTGATGGTCATCATCAGCAGGTTTATCGCTGACGCTCACCGCCCACCAGGTGATGCTGGTGGCAATAAAATCGGTAAATGAATGGATGCCTTCGGATATCAGGCCAATACTGCCGGTAAATAGACCCGCGATAAATTTACCTAACGCCAACAATCCGCTGATAATCATCGAGTTTCTGGCAACGGCCTGTTTTTCATTTTGCATAGCACAGCTCATAGTTGAATTAAAAAAATCAGCGTTTGGTTTTTACGGAACATTGCCAGACAAAAGCGACGAGCAGCAAGCTTGCGGTAGCTGTTAGCAATAAACAGGAAAGAAATGCAGTTTGACCGGTGGAATGTAGATAAATCTCATTAATACCTGCCGAGATCATAAAAATAGCGTACAGCAACCCAAGAATAAAAATCATCATCATTATCACGCGCGGTAAATACCGTCCGTTTATTGCGGTTATCTCATCCTCCCCGCAATGATTGATGAGGCTACGGGGAGGATGATGCTAGGCGGATCCTTTTCGTTCATTAGTCATCCCATTTGGTGCTCAGATAGGCTGCAATCAGCCCCAATGAGCTGATGAAAAACAAAAATCCCATAAAAAACATCATATTTCCCATAACTTTATCCTCGGTTAACTGTAATCGATAACGACCTCTGTGATTAAAAGTAAGTGTGCAACGTAGTCTTTGGCTTCATTCACCGTCATGGTACTAGCGGCGGTGATAAAGTCAGCGTTCAAAGCGTTAGCAATGGCTGGCCCGCACGTGCTGCTGGCGTGGTAGCGGTCATTGCTGAGGAGTCTGGAAGTGATTGACCCTATTGCTGTTTAAACTTCAACAGTGAATCGCATAGGGGCGTAAACCAAAGAGGGAGTGCAGAAAGCCTATCTCCGCGTCCAGGTTTTAGCACTATACAACGTATCTGAAAAAATTTTCAGAAGTTACTTTGGGCTGAACCTTAATCCGATAAAGCCTGTCTTAACCTTGGGCATCTCTCGATGTCGTCAGATCAGTAACCTGTGTTTGTATAGGAGCCTCGCCAAACGAGATACTGCATATAACTACCCGGTGAT
>NZ_JBKJYW010000442.1:0-6766 GCF_046715635.1 Serratia sp. (in: enterobacteria) | reverse complement strand
TGGTTTATATATCCCATTACGTCCAAACCTGGACGGTCTACCCCCTCCCCCTCCCGTTGTGGGGGGGCCGATCGAGTTTGCTTAGATTATCGTTATACGTCCAAACGAGCAGGGGCTACCAGCTCCCTCTCCCTGTGGGAGAGGGTTGGGGTGAGGGGCAAGCCTTTGTCGTTTATGTTAATGTTCTGTCTCAGTAACGGCTTACCCAGGGAAAAATATGGAACATAAACTGGACGACTTTATCCGCCATGCGTTAAGTGCCCAACCGATCAGCGGCACCTCGCTGATCATCTCACTCTATGGCGATGCGCTGAGCCATCGCGGCGGTGAGATCTGGTTGGGCAGCTTAAGCGCACTGCTGGAAGCGCTGGGCTTCGGCGATCGTTTTGTGCGTACCTCGGTGTTTCGTTTGCAAAAGGAGGGTTGGCTGGACGTAGAGAAGATTGGCCGGCGCAGCTATTACCGCGTTACCGAGCAGGGTATGCGCCAGTTTCGCCATGCCGAATCCAAAATCTACCTCAGCGAGCAGCCGCAATGGGATGGCAAATGGGAGCTACTGCTGTTGGAAAGTGCGGAAAAAACCGAGCGTGCACGGCTGAAAAAAGAGCTGGGCTGGCTGGGCTTTGGCCAGATCGCCAACAACCTGATGGCTGCACCGACCCATGCGCAAACCGACGTTACCGCCCTGCTCGGCGAGCTCAACGCCAGTGAGCAGGTGATCTACTTCCGTGCCGACTACCCCTATAACCGCTCAGAACAGACGCTGCGCCAAATGGTCGCCAACTGCTGGTCGTTGAGCGAAGTGGCCGGTTACTACCATGAGTTTATCGTCTCTTTCCGCCCGTTGATGGCTCTGCTGCGCGAAGCCGACGAGCGGGAACTGACGCCCCTGCGATGCTTTCAGATTAAGCTATTATTAATCCACTTTTTCCGCCGCGTGGTGTTGAAAGATCCCCTGCTGCCGGATGCCCTGTTACCCGCTCAATGGGAAGGCCAGATAGCCCGCAACCTGTGCATCAATATCTATCAGCGGGTAGACCGCGCCGCGACGGAATATGTCAGCGCTTTGGCAGAAACTACCATCGGCACCTTGCCTGCACCCAGTGCCGGCTACTATCGCCGCTTTGGCGGACTGCCGCGCGATCTCACTACATCTTGAGGAGTTTGTGCTATGCCCGTGTATCAGATTGACGGCTTGACACCGGTAGTCGATCCCAGCAGCTATGTTCACCCCACCGCGGTACTGATTGGCGACGTGATTATCGGCAAAGGCGTCTACATCGGCCCCAATGCCAGCTTGCGCGGCGACTTTGGACGCATTGTGGTCGAAGACGGTGCCAACGTGCAGGATAACTGCGTGATGCACGGCTTCCCGCAGCAGGACACCGTAGTTGAACAGGATGGGCATATCGGCCACAGCGCCATTCTGCACGGCTGCCGCGTGCGCCGTAACGCGATGATCGGCATGAATGCCGTCATCATGGACGGTGCGGTCATTGGCGAGAATACCATCGTTGGCGCGGGTTCCTTCGTCAAGGCCGCTGCAGAGATTGCCGCCAACCAACTGGTGATCGGCAGCCCGGCAAAGGTGATCCGCGAATTGACCGAACAGGAATTAGCCTGGAAACGCACCGGCACGCTCCAGTATCAGGAGTTGGTCTTGCGCTGCAAAAATAGCCTGAAAGAAGTGGCCCCGCTCACTGCACCGGAACCAGGCCGCCAGCGACTGAACTTCGGCGACCACATCGTCCCCAAAAGCCAACTTTAGTTCTGAGCCGGGCCGCAGCCCGGTCAACAATTACTCCATACTCTGCACCGGTGCCTCGGCAACAACCGAGGTCCGCGTGCGGCGGCTGTAGAAATAGATGGCCACCAACAGCACGGTGAAGGGAATGCCAAACCACAGCGTCATTCTAAAGAAGTCCGTGAATAACGTGGTCACCATCAGTCCGGCCATCAATAGCGCCCCCGCCAAGGTAAAGTAAGGGTAGCCCCACATGCGGAACTTGAGATGCGTCTGCTTATGCTGGCGGCGGAAGAACAGGTGAGTAACAAAGATCATCAGCCAGGTGAAACAGGCGCCGTACACCGAAATCGACATCATCACCGCGAAGGATTTCTCTGGAGCGGCAATGCTCAGCACGATAGAGACAATAATCCCCGCGCAGGAGAGCGCCAGCGCGTTGACCGGAATACCCCGTTTGCTAAGCCGCCCCAGCGCCGCCGGAGCCTGCCCGGCACGTGACAGTGAAAACATCATGCGGGTGGTGATATACAGCTGGCTGTTCATGGCAGACAGTGCAGCAATCAGTACCACAAAGTTAAAGATCCCGGCGGCGGCAGGCAGGTGGATCACGTTCATCGCCACCAGGAACGGGCTTTCACCAGTGCCGGACTGCCGCCACGGCACGATGGCCAGCATCAGCGCTATCGACATCATATAGAAGATAAACAGCCGCAGAATGGTGCCTTTAAACGCGCTTTTCACGGCTACCACCGGGTTTTTGGCTTCCCCCGCGGCAACCGCGATCATCTCAATACTCAGATAGCTGAATATTGACACGATCACCGCAAACCACATGCCTTTCACCCCGAATGGGAAGAAGCCACCGTTGTCGGTGAAGTTACGGATACCGAAGGTCGGGTTGGCGGAAAACGCCAGGATACCGATGCCAATCATGATAAATGCCGAAATGGCCACCACCTTGACGGTAGAGAGCGCGTACTCCACCTGGCCAAAAGACTTCACCCCAACGACGTTGACGACAATCACCGCTGCCGAGAACAACAGTACCCACGGCCAGATCGGCGTGCCTGGGAACCAGAACTGCATATACATGCCGATGGCGGTCACCTCGGTGCCCACCGCCAATACCACGCAAGACCAATAGGAATAGCGCACCAGAAAGCCAAACAGCGGGCTAAGATAGAACTCGGCATAGTCGCCAAACGACCCTGGGGTTGGGTGCTCGGAGGTCATTTCCGCCAGGCATCCCATCAACAGCAGCGCAATCACCCCGCCGATAAAATAGCTCAGCAGTACGCTTGGTCCTGCCATCTGGATCGCGTAAGCACTCCCCAGAAACAGGCCGGTACCGATGGCCCCCCCGATCGCCAGCATCGACATCTGCCCGGCGGTCAGGTGCTTTTTCAGCCCATCCTGCCGCTGGGCGATAGCGTCAAAACGTTTCGCATCTTTCATGGTTGCTCACCTTTTTTATGCGTTATGCGGTACGGGTAACGTCGAGGATAGCGGCGGTCACATAATCCAGGTTTTGCTGGTTGAGGCCAGGCAAACACATCCTGCCGGGCGCCACCAGATAAATGGAATATTGCTGCCGCAGTTGACCGAGCTGACGTTCATTCAACCCGGTGTAGCTGAACATGCCCTTTTGATCGCGAATGCGGGCGTAGTCCAGCGTGGTGCCGCCCTGCTCCAACCCAGCTGCCAGGCCAACGCGCATCTGTTTGATCCGCTGACGCATGGTGGTCAATTCACTGGCCCACTGTTGATATAGCTGCGGGTCTGCCAGCAGGGTTTCCACAATCTGGCTGCCGTGAGTCGGCGGGCAGGAATAACTGCGGCGGATCAGCATTTTCAATGCGCCCTTCACATTCGCCGCAGCCTCGGCCGTAGCACAGCGCACCGATAGCCCCCCTAAACGCTGGCCATACAGCGCCACGTTCTTGGAAAAGGAGTTGCTAACCAGAAAATCGACATCGGTTTTCAACATCGCCCGCAGTGCGAAGCAGTCTTCATCCAGCCCATCGCCAAAGCCTTGATAGGCGATGTCAAAGAAAGGCAGTAGCCGACGCTGTTGCACCACATCGATCACCCTTTGCCATTGCGCTGGGCTGAGATCGGTGCCGGTGGGGTTATGGCAGCAAGGATGCAGCAATACCACCGCCCCTTCCGGCAAGGCGGAGAGCGTGTCGAGCATGGCATCAAAACGCAGTTGACCAGACGCATCGTCAAAATACGGATAGGTATTCACCTTCAACCCAGCCCCTTCGAAGATCGCCCAGTGGTTGGCCCAGGTAGGATCGGAAACCCAGATTTCACGGCGCGCCAGATAGTGATAAATAAAATCGGCACCCAACTTCAGCGCGCCGGAGCCACCCACGCTTTGCACCGTGGCAATACGATCCTCAGGTTCACCAAACAGCAGCATCTGGATCTGGCGGGCAAACAGTGCAGAACCTTCGATTGGTGGGTAAGTATGTGGCCGCTGTTGTTCCAGTAAACGCTGTTCGGCAATATGTACGGCCTGCATCAGGGGAATATTACCCTGATGATCGTAATACAGACCAATCCCCAAGTTAACCTTTTGCGGATTAGCATCCTGCATATAGGCTTCCATCAGTGACATAATAGGATCGGGCATTGACGGGGTAATATGTGCGAACATAGATCATCCTTAATTCATTGGCTAATGAATTGGCAAGTGAATGTTATTTTTCTAATAACTAATTAGGCAATGGCGCTAACGGTAATTTCTATTTTCATCCCTGGCACCACCAACTTATCAACAATCACCGTTGAGCGGTTGGGATACGGATAATTAAAATACTGTTGGTAGATTTGATCGAGCAGCTTAACGTCATTCACATCGGTAAGATAAACAATAACCTGTAATACATTATCGCTATGGCTATTGGCGGCCTTCAGCGTGGTGGCTAAATTATCAAACGTCAGCGTGATTTGTTTTTCCGGGTCGCCGGTTTCAATAGTGCCATCCTGGCGGACCGGGCCATGGGCGGTGAATAACATCCCGCCGCCTTTGGTCGCCCAGGAAAAAGGTTGCCCGATCTCCGGCAGGCCGGTTTTAATGACTGTGCGCATCAAGGTACTCTCCATCGGTAAGCAGGAAACGGTGCAGAACGCCATCGGCAGCAAAGACCGCATCCAGCACGCTGTAATGATTAGCACCGGGGAGCGCATAACGGCTAACCGGCAGCCCTTGCTCCCGCAATGCGGAATAATAATAAAGCGATTGCCCAATCAGCTCCGGCAGTTCTGCCGCGCCGTAAAACAACACCATGGGCTTCAAAGAGAGCGGTATATTACGCGCCGGGCTTAGGGCCGCTATCTGCTGGGTACTCAGCTTTAGCTGCTGGTTTACGTAGCTGGCCAGTAGCGGCTGTAACTCAAAAATGCCGCTGATGGGAAACACCGCCTGCACCAGCGGATGGTGTTGCCAATACGCCGCCAGATGCCCACCGGCAGAATGGCCCGTGAGATAAACCGGCTTATCGCCACGCGGCTTCAGGCGCCGCTCGATGGCATCCAGCGCCCCGCCAATTTGCTGGCAAATATCGGCCAGGTTAGCCTCTGGTGCCAAGGTATATTCCACCAATACCACATCGAAACCTAATGACAATGGCGTGCTGGCAATAAAAGCAAAATCCTGTTTATCACAAAACTGCCAATAGCCGCCGTGAATAAATATTATCGTGCCTTTATATTCTTCAGTTGAATAAAACCAGTCAAAAACTTCACGCGATGAATCCCCATAAGCAATATCCAATTCATGGCATTGCTGTTGGTATACTCGCTGACTACGGGATTGAAATGAGAGCAGGATCTCGTTTTCATCAGCCACCGTCGTTGCGTTATCGTAACTGCCCGCTAGAAGTTTCATATATTAAACTTTGTTTATTATTTAAGATGTGAGTTAACTATTAGCAACTTGTTAAAATATTGTCAAGACAGCGGCGACAGCAATGCGTGATCGGCGATATAAATTTAATTTTTTGGCCAATAAGTTTCACTGGTTAAACATTTTCGACGTTATTTTAAAGTTTCATCCATGAAACTCGAAAATAAAGCTGAGCGGGCGCAGCATGCGGCGCCCCTACAGGTGAGTCGGTTGTATTTGCGAAATTTTACTGAGGTGCTGGTAGGCGTAATCCCAAAAGGTGCGCACCTTCAGCGGCATATACTGCACGTTATTCGCCACTAGCTGCACCGGCACCGGCTGGGGCTCGTAGCCGGCCAACAGCCGCACCAGAGTGCCATTGGCCAGATCGTCCGCCACCTGATAAGACAGCAGCCGGGCAATCCCCTTGCCTGCCCGCACTGCCAACAGTTGAGTTTCCACCTCGTTTAACAACAAGCGCGGCGTCAAACGTACTCGCTCACCATTTTCGTTAGGCCCAAAGCGCCATTCACCTGACGACGGACGTAGAGTACCCACAATAGTGTCATGATCGCTCAACTGTGCGGGTTCCTGCGGTTCCCCGCGTTGCGCCAGATAGGCCGGGCTAGCCACGGTGATGCGTGTCACCTCTCCGAGCTTACGCGCCACCTTGGAGGAATCCTGTAAATGCCCGATGCGCACCGCCACGTCCAACCCTTCATCGATCAACTCCAGATTGCGGTCATTTAACTGCATATCGATCTGGATTTGCGGGTAACGCTCGAGAAAGGCCATCACCACCGGTGCCACATGCTTGCGCCCAAACTGCACCGGCGAAGAAATACGCAGTAGCCCGCTCAGTTGAGCCTCTGCGGTATCCATCACCGCGTCCTGATAGTCATGCAACAGAGCACGCGCGCGTTCGGCTAACCGCAACCCGGCCTCCGTGGGGGCCAGACGCCGGGTCGTGCGTTCCACCAGTCGCGCACCAAACCGCTGCTCCAAAGAAGCGATAGCTCGTGTCACCGCCGGAGCGGAACGACGCAGCTTGCGGGCCGCACCGGCCAAACTCCCCTGCTGGATCACCGCCACAAAAATCGCCAACTCGTCCAAACGATCCATAGATT
>NZ_JBKJYW010000441.1:0-11220 GCF_046715635.1 Serratia sp. (in: enterobacteria) | reverse complement strand
GAACTCCTCTCAGCAGGCCCAGAACGGCATGCTGCTGCGCGATAACATCTTCGGTACCATCGAAGACGATGCCCAGCGCCGCGATTTTACCATCAACAGCCTGTATTATGGCGTAGCCGACTTTGCCCTGCGTGATTACGTTGGGGGCCTGCGCGATCTGCAACAGGGTGTGATCCGCCTGATCGGCGATCCGGAAACCCGCTACCGCGAAGATCCGGTGCGGATGCTGCGCGCGGTACGCTTTGCCGCCAAGCTGGATATGACCATCAGCGAAGAAACCGCAGAGCCCATCCCGCGCCTGGCCTCGCTGCTGCACGAAATCCCACCGGCTCGCCTGTTTGAAGAGGCGCTGAAGCTGCTGCAAGCGGGTTACGGTTACCAGACCTACCTGAAGCTGTGTGAATATCAGTTGTTCCAACCGCTATTCCCATTGATCGCACGCAATTTCACACCGAATCACGATACGCCGATGGAACGCATTCTGGTGCAGGTACTGAAAAATACCGATCACCGCCTGCAGAACGACAAGCGCGTCAACCCAGCGTTCCTGTTTGCCGCCATGCTGTGGTATCCGCTGCTGGAGCATGCACAGAAACTGGCGCAGGAAAGCGGCCTGGCCTATTACGACGCCTTTGCGCTGGCCATGAACGACGTGCTGGACGAAGAGTGCCGTTCACTGGCAATCCCCAAGCGAATCACTACACTGGTACGTGACATCTGGCAACTACAGTTACGCCTGTCCCGTCGTCAGGGCAAGCGTGCGCACAAGCTGATGGAACACCCTAAATTCCGTGCGGCGTATGATTTGCTGGCACTGCGTGCCGAAGTGGAAAACAACCCGGAGATGCTGCGTCTTGCCGAATGGTGGGATGAGTTCCAGGTGGCCACCGCGGCCCGCCAGAAAAACATGTTGAGCACGCTAGGCGAAGATCCGGCACCGCGTCGGGCACGTCAGCGCCGCCCACGCCGCAGGACTCCGAATAACGAAGGAGCATAATGATCCGCGTTTATATCGCGCTGGGCAGCAATCTGGCGCAACCTTTGCAACAGGTGAATACCGCGCTGGAGGCGTTGGAGCATATTCCACGCACCCGTCTGATCGTGTGTTCACCGCTGTACCGCACCAAACCGCTGGGGCCACAGAACCAGCCGGATTATCTCAACGCGGTGGTGGCACTGGATACCCAGTTGCCACCGGAACAGCTGCTCGATCACACCCAGGCGATAGAACGTAATCAGGGCCGAGTGCGCAAAGATGAGCGTTGGGGCCCTCGCACGCTGGATCTGGATATGATGCTGTACGGCGATCTGGTGATCGACACCGAGCGTCTCACCGTGCCCCATTACGGCCTGAAACAACGTGAATTTATGCTTTACCCGCTGGCCGATATCGCTCCGGACCTGGTGTTCCCTGATGGTGAAACCCTGGCGGAGTGCTTGCAACGTGTGCCAAAAAACGGCATGACGCTGTGGCATCAACCCAAAGCCTGAATACCGCGCCCCGACAACGTTAGCGTCGCGATAAACCCACCCTCTGACCGATTGGCAAAGCTCACCCGCAGTCCGTGCAGGCTGGCAATCCGCTGTACAATAGACAAGCCCAGCCCGCTCCCCATCTGTTCCTGCCCCGGTGGGCGGTAAAAACGCTCCCCCAGTCTTTCCAGATGCTCAGCCGTGACGCCAGGGCCATTGTCCTCCACCGTCAGTTGCCGTTGGCTGAGCGTGACCGTTACCGTGCCACCGGCCGGTGTGTAACGTACCGCATTGTCCACCAGATTGCGCACCAACAGCGATAGCAGCAGTTGCTGGCCCGATAATGCAGGGGGTTCGCCCTGCTGTTGATAACGCAGCGTGATCCCGGAGGTATGCGCCTGTCGATCCAGCTCCGCCAAGGTCATCGGCACCAGTTGGCACCAATCAACCAAGGTCAGATCGTGCAAATCGGCGAGCGAGTCCAGCCGGGACAAGGTGAGCAGTTGATCCACCAGGCGCGTGGCTCGATCGATACCCACCGTCAGGTTGTTCACCGCATGTTCACGCATGGGCACATCATCCCCCGCCAGTTGCACCACCTCGGTCTGCACCCGCAATGCGGCCAACGGGCTGCGTAACTCATGGGCAGCATCCGAAGTAAACCGCCGCTCACTCACCAGCAGGCTATTAATGCGCGTAAACAGCGTATTCAGCGCCTCCACCAGCGGACGCACCTCACTGGGTACCTGATGTGCATTCAGCGGCGTAGCGTCGTCTGCGGCTCGTTTACGCAGGCTGGCAGCCACTTCACGCAACGGCCTTAGCTCACGGCCCACCATCAGGGCGATCAACAACATCAGGATCGGCAATGTCACCAGCCAGGGCAGCAATTGCCCCATCACCAACCCCAACGCCATATCATGGCGATAATCCCATTCCTGGCCGACCACGATACGATAGCGGCCATCCGGGCTGGTCAGCCACAGCAACCGCCAGCTATCGCTATCTCCTTTGCGTTGACCATCGACAAACCCTTGCCGCTCGCCGTTAAACAGGAAATCCTCACCGTTCTCACCGTCGTTGAGCAGCATGCGCCCATCGTGAGAAAAGATGGCGAACGCCAACGCATCATCGTCCTGCTCACCGCGTTTACCGTGGTTCAGCATCTTCTTGGTTTTCGGCAGGCTACGCACTTGCTGATTAGCCAGCAGATCCCCCATATCGGCGGTCGCCAGCCGTTTGGCAAACAGCATCTGTTGGGTGTCGAACACTTCGTTGATATTGTGGCGTGTCATCATCCACGCCACCACGCTGGCGGAGCCCCAGGTCAGCAATGCCAGCAGGCTGAAGATCAGGATCAGCCGCAACCGCAAACTCAGCGACCTCACGGCTCATCCCCCAGCGTGTAGCCCACGCCATGTACGGTGCGGATAAAGCCGTTACCCAGCTTGCGCCGCAGATGATGGATATGGACCTCAACCGCATTACTGCTCACGTCGTCATCCCAGTTATACAGTTTTTCCTGGATCAGCGGCCGTGCCAGCACGCGCCCCTTGTTGTGCAGAAACAGTTCCAGCACCGCCAGTTCGCGCGGGGTCAACGTCACGGGCTCACCGTTGCAGCTCACGCTGCGGGATGCGGCATCAAACACCAGCGTGCCGTGGACCAGTTGAGGCGTCAGTTGCCCATGGCGGCGGCGGATCAACGCCTGTAAACGCGCGGCGACCTCCGTCAGGGCAAAAGGCTTGCACAGGTAATCATCGGCTCCGCTTTGCAACCCGCTGACACGTTGTTCCAACGCGTCACGCGCGGTCAGGATCAACACCGGCACATCCTGCCCGGCCTGACGCCACTGGCGCAGCAGATCCAACCCGTCCAACCCCGGCAAGCTGAGATCGAGGATCACCGCATCATAGGGTGCGCTACCCAGGGCGTTCTTACCGACGATGCCATCAGTGAACCAGTCAAGGTTAAACCCCAGCTTGGTCAAGCCCGCCTTGATACCATCACCGATCAGTTTGTCGTCTTCTATCAACAGAATTCTCATGGGCTCTCCCTCTAGACAGACCATTACATCATAAGCTTCTTAAGAACATCTTAACCATCAGCATCTGAGCTACCCACCCCGGAAGGGTTACAGTAGAATGACAACACTTTTTACCACCGTGCTACAAATCCAGGCTGCGCGGTTACTGCAGGAGACGTTGTGATGAAACCTACCACCGTGAGCCATTTACGCCAGTGGAAGCAAGAGCAGCGCAAGTTTGCGACTATTACCGCCTACGATGCCAGCTTTGCACAGCTGTTTGAAGAACAGGGTATTAAAGTATTGCTGGTCGGCGACTCGCTGGGCATGACGCTGCAAGGGCATGACTCAACGCTCCCGGTAAGCGTGGCCGACGTGGCTTACCATACCCGCGCGGTGCGCCGTGGGGCACCATCCAGCCTACTGTTGGCCGACCTGCCTTTCATGAGTTACGCCACGCCAGAGCAGGCCTGCCATAGCGCGGCCGAGGTGATGCGCGCCGGGGCCAACATGGTCAAAATAGAAGGTGGCAGTTGGCTATGCGAAACGGTGAAAATGCTCGCGGAGCGCGCCGTCCCCGTCTGCGGCCATCTTGGCCTCACGCCACAATCCGTCAACGTGTTTGGCGGCTACAAGGTGCAGGGGCGCGATGAGCTGGCGGCCAAGCAACTGCTGATCGATGCCCAGAATCTGGAGCTGGCCGGTATGCAGCTGCTGGTGCTGGAGTGCGTACCGACCGAGTTGGCCCGCCAGGTCACGGAAGCCTTGTCGATCCCGGTGATCGGCATCGGGGCCGGTAATGCTACCGATGGTCAGATCCTGGTGATGCATGACGCCTTGGGGATCACCGGCGGCCATACCCCTAAATTTGCCAAAAACTTTCTGGCGCAGGGCGGCGATATTCGCGGCGCCGTGCAGCTGTATATTCGAGAAGTCGAGCAAGGTCTTTATCCCGACGAAGAGCACTCGTTCAGTTGAGTGACCGGCCAAGATTGATAGCTAACTAGCTTATCCCCCGGAGTTTAAACACCGAGGGGGACACTGAGGAGTTATGGAATGGTAATTATCGAAACCCTGCCACTGCTGCGCCAACAGATCCGCCGCTGGCGGCAAGAAGGCAAACGCGTCGCGCTGGTGCCCACCATGGGCAATCTGCATGAAGGTCATATGACGCTGGTCGAAGAAGCCCGCGCCCGCGCCGACGTGGTGGTAGTGAGCATTTTCGTTAACCCGCTGCAGTTCGAACGCGCAGACGATCTGGAGCGCTATCCACGCACCTTGCAGGAAGACTGCGAGAAGCTCAATCGCCGCAATGTCGAGTTGGTCTTCGCCCCTGCCCCGGCAGAAATTTATCCCAAAGGGCTGGAAGAACATACCAGCGTCGACGTACCGGTGATCTCCACTATGCTGGAAGGCGCCAGCCGCCCGGGCCACTTCCGCGGCGTCTCCACCATCGTCAGCAAACTGTTCAATCTGATCCAGCCGGATCTGGCCTGCTTTGGCGAGAAGGATTATCAGCAGTTGGCGTTGATCCGCAAGATGGTGGCGGATATGGGCTATGACATTGATATTGTTGGCGTGCCGACGGTGCGGGCCAAAGACGGGCTGGCGCTAAGCTCCCGTAACGGCTATCTCACCGCAGAAGAGCGCAAGATCGCGCCGCAGTTGAGCAAAATCATGAACGCCTTGGCAAAACAGCTCGGTAACGGTGAACGCCACGTTGAAGAGCTGCTGGAACAGACAGCCGAGAAGCTGCGCGCAGCAGGTTTCACCCCAGACGAGCTGTTTATTCGCGATGCAGACACGCTGCAACCGCTGGGCATAGAAAGCCGCCGGGCCGTGGTACTGATGGCCGCCTGGTTGGGTAAAGCTCGCCTGATCGATAATCAACAGGTCGATCTGACGCAATAAGCCATTTGTTGTACAGTCGTTGCCGTTTTTACCCGGTTGGCGGTAGACTGGCCGGGTTTTCGGTGACGATAAATAGTGCAAGGAAGCAGTTCTTCTTCAGCCGCCTGAAAAGGCCGATATTCAGTTAGGTAACGCTATGATACGTACTATGTTGCAAGGCAAGCTGCATCGGGTGAAAGTGACTCAGGCTGACCTGCACTACGAAGGCTCCTGCGCCATTGACCAGGATTTTCTGGAGGCCGCCGGGATCCTGGAATATGAAGCGATCGATATTTATAACGTGGATAACGGCCAACGTTTCTCCACCTATGCCATCGCCGCCGAACGTGGTTCGCGCATTATCTCGGTCAACGGCGCCGCCGCCCGCTGTGCCTGCGTAGGTGACAAACTGATCATCTGTTCTTACGTGCAGATGAGCGATGCCGATGCCCGCCAGCACCACCCAAAAGTCGCCTACTTCGAAGGTGAAAACCACCTGCAACGCAAGGCGAAAGCCGTCCCCGTTCAGGTTGCCTGATGCCCCTCACCCTAACCCTCTCCCACAGGGAGAGGGAACCGATCGAGTTCGTAAATTGCTCTGCGTAATACCTTGCTTTTTTTTTGTTTTTTCTCCCTTCTTAACGAAGTTATACGGGCTAATTACGCACTCCGGGTAGCTCCCTCTTCCACAGGGGAAATAACGTGCTACATCTTGGCTAATGCATTCGTCCTCGATACCAACCCTGTTACAGATTAGCTTCTGTACCTGACCACCACACCGGACTAGCCCCTTCTCCCTGTGGGAGAGGGTTGGGGTGAGGGGGTGATTGAGAGCCTTGACCGACAAGCATTACGCCTTCAGCGCCCGTCTTCTCGCTATTCTGTTACCGTCACACCCGGCAACGTACCAGGCTTGTTGGCTATCCGCTCTGCCATAGTGGGGATAGAGTCGGTACGCAGGATATACAGCCGTTTCAACGTATAGGGATTATCACCCGGCTTCACTTTCCCCTGCACCGTCGTCACGGCCAAATGCAACCCGGCATCTTTTGCCGCCTGGATCGCCTTTTGGTTATAGCCGCCAAACGGATAGGAAAGGTACAACACGTGCGGATTAAACTGCTCCAACGCCCGTCTTGAGTGCTCAAAATCGAATTCGATATTATGCAGTGAACGGCTGAGCAGGATCGGCCGACGGTTGCCATCGGTACGATGTAGGAAATGGGTGTGTGACTGGATATCAAACACATCCTGGATCTCTTTAAGCTCTGCAATACTCATAAACTGCAGTGAATCCGGATTCCATTTCTGCGGATGACGCTTAATGCGTGAAGAGATGATAAACGCCGTGGCGCGCAAGCCGTAATCCTTCAGTACCGGGTACGCATAGCGATAGACCGACTTCAACCCGTCATCAAAGGTCAGCATCACCACTTTCCCTGGCAGGTTGATTTGATTATTCAGGTAGGCTTCCAGCTGATACATCGAGATAGTGTCGTAACCGGTCTGTTTCAGATAGGTCATCTGGTTGCTGAAAGCCACGTCCGAGGTGGTGGTTGAGGTATTGCGAAAACGTTTGTTTTCTTCATTTTTCAGCAGATGGTGATAGGTCAACACTGGAATGCCGTTATCGATCTCACAGTCCAGATCGCTGACAAATCCCAGGCGATCGCCGATATTGATCTCATACCAGGTATTATTCAGCCGATCTTTCAGCTTGCCGATAATCGGATAGCGCAGATTCTCTTCCAGTACGCCAAAGATTTCACTTTTGTTATCCGCCGCCGTGTAGACGTTAATTGCGCGCTGGGTGATGAGGTTCTGATTGGTCAGCGGTTTGTTCAGATCCCCCAGATCGTCCTTCACCTTACGGGTCTTACTGATGGTGCGAACATCGTCTTTATCGATAAAGCCGGTGCCGTAGCCAAACTTAAGCTCGTAATATTCCGCATCTGCCGGGAACATCTGGATCAGCTGCCCTTTTTTCACTTCACCGACCGGGATCACATGCTCACCGATCAACGAATAAACCTCACTGTTACGCTGCACTTCCATGTATTGGGCTTGAACAGCGCTGTCTTCTGACAGCAAATCCGCCAACGCCGCCGGTGCCAACAGCAACATAAATATGCCGAGTAGCCCTGCTGCTATCTTATGTTGATACTGCATGGTTTGTTCTGCTTACGAGTGAGTCATGAAAAAATGAAGAAAATGTGGAGCGCCAGCATAGCACGATTTAAATCGCGGGGAGAAAGGGCTTATTGCCTTAATTCTATAGATTTAGGTGATGTATGTGCTAAATCAATAAACTCCCTCCCCCGGCAACGGGGGGAGGGAAATGACATCAGGAACGCAAACCGCGGCCACGCTCGATCAGATACCAGGCCAGCCCGTAGAACACCGCAATGAACGCCACCAACACCAGCATGGTCAGCGCTAACGGTACATCGGAAATGCCCAGGAAACCGAAGCGGAAACCGCTGATCATGTAAACGATAGGGTTCAGTTTGGAGACCGCCTGCCAGAACGGAGGTAACAATGTCAGCGAGTAAAATACCCCGCCCAGATAGGTCAACGGCGTCAGCACAAAGGTCGGGATCAGGCTGATATCGTCGAAAGTATTGGCAAAGACGGCATTGAGCAAACCGCCTAGCGAAAACAGGATTGCCGTCAACAGCAGCGTCACCGCGATCACCCACCAGGAATGGACCACCAGGGGAACGAAGAACAGCGAGATCACCGTCACCAGGATCCCCACACAGATACCACGCGCCACGCCACCGCCAACATAACCGGCAATCACCACGTGCGTCGGCACCGGTGCCACCAGCAACTCTTCAATATTCCGTTGGAACTTGGCACTGAAGAAAGACGCCGCCACGTTGGCGTAGGAGTTGGTGATCACCGCCATCATGATCAGGCCCGGCACGATAAACTGCATATAATCAAAACCATGCATCTCACCAATACGCGACCCAATCAGGTTGCCAAAGATGATGAAATACAGGGTCATGGTGATCACTGGCGGTACCAGCGTCTGGATCCAGATGCGGGCGAAGCGGTTGATCTCTTTGGCCCAGATGCTTTTCAAGGCCACCCAATACAAATGCATCATGCTTGTTCTCCATTGCCATTCACCAGGTTGACGAACAGCTCTTCCAGCCGGTTGGCCTTGTTACGCATACTCAGGACCTGGATCCCCTGCGCGCTCAGTTGGGTGAACAGACCGTTCAAGCCCTGCTCACGCATCACTTCCACTTCCAGCGTGGAGGTATCCGTCAAACGGCTGTGGTAGCCCTCAAGATGGGGCAAGGGGCTTTTCGCGGCCAGATCGAGGATGAAGGTTTCGGACTTCAGCTTGGCCAGCAGCCCCTTCATCGAGGTATTTTCTACCAGCTCACCGTTCTGGATGATGCCGATATTGCGGCACAGCATTTCTGCTTCCTCCAGATAGTGCGTGGTCAGGATAATGGTGGTGCCCTGGGCGTTCAGCTCTTTGAGGAAGCCCCACATCGAACGACGCAGCTCGATATCCACCCCGGCGGTCGGTTCGTCGAGGATCAGCAGTTTGGGCTGATGCATCAGCGCACGAGCAATCATCAGACGGCGTTTCATCCCGCCAGACAGCATACGCGCCCGCTCGTTACGTTTACCCCAGAGATCGAGCTGGTTGAGGTACTTTTCTGCCCGCGCCATCGCCTCGCGGCGTTCCACACCATAATATCCCGCCTGGTTGACCACAATCTGCAGCACGGTTTCAAACGGGTTAAAGTTGAATTCCTGCGGCACCAGCCCGAGCTGGCGCTTGGCGTTAACGATATCCTTATCGATATCGTAACCGAACACTCGCACCGTGCCCGCCGTCTTGTTGACCAGGGAACTGATGATGCCGATGGTGGTGGATTTCCCGGCGCCGTTCGGCCCCAGCAGGGCATAAAAGTCCCCCGCCTCCACGTTCAGATTGATACCGCGCAATGCTTTGACGCCACCCGCGTAGGTTTTGGTCAGCTGCGCTATTTCCAGTGCATAATTCATAAGTTATGAGAGTACCTTGTGATGGAGTTGGCTGCCGAACTTGTCTAAGAGGGAGTTTATCATCAGCGGCCTTATTACCGAGTTGAATCCGTGCGCAAATATCCGTCGTCTTTCAAACCACAGCGTTGTTACCTGCACAGCTATTCGGCCCATCCCTGGGCCTCTCCCCTACGGGGCCGCTGTGGACAGCGTTCAAATCTGTTCCAGACAGATTTGTCACACCCCAGTCACTTACTAAACGTAAGCTCCTGGGGATGAGATAGCTTGTCGCCTAGCTGTGGCTTGAAATCCATAGGATATAAATTTGATCAACTGTTCCGATTTCCAAATTGTGACGCTTGCCATATATTACATCAACGCAATTCGTTCATAACAGGCCAATAACCGCCATGCAAGAAATCGAAAGGCTTATCGCCAATAACCAAGCCTGGTCCGCTAACATCAATCAGGAAGATCCCGGCTTTTTTGAACGTTTGGCTCAAGCGCAAAAACCGCGATTCTTATGGATCGGCTGCTCAGACAGCCGCGTCCCCGCCGAACGCCTGACCGGCCTGGAGCCGGGTGAGCTTTTCGTTCACCGTAACGTCGCCAATCTGGTGATCCATACCGATTTGAACTGCCTGTCGGTGGTGCAGTATGCCGTCGACGTGCTGGAGGTGGAACATATCATTATCTGTGGTCACCTGGGCTGCGGTGGCGTAGAAGCGGCGGTAGAAAACCCGGAACTGGGGCTGATCAACAACTGGCTGCTGCACATTCGCGATCTGTGGTACAAGCACAGTTCCCTGCTCGGCGAACTGGAACCGGAACAACGTCTGGATGTGCTATGCGAGATCAACGTGATTGAGCAGGTGTATAACCTGGGCCACTCAACCATCATGCAATCGGCCTGGAAACGCGGCCAGAAAGTGATGATCCACGGTTGGGTGTACGGTATCCAGGACGGTCGTCTGCACGATCTGGAAGTCACCGCCACCAGCCGTGAAAGCCTGGAGATGGGCTACCGCAAAGCGATAGCCACACTCAAGCAGGAGAAAGGCCTGTTCTAGCGCCTTATATACCCTATGGATTTCAAGCTGCAGCTAGGCGACAAGCTTACTCATCCCCAGGAGCTTACTATTGTAAGTGACTGGGGTGGGTAAGTGCAGGTAACAACGCTGCAGCTTGAAAGACGACGGGTATAGGGGTTCAGCGCCCTGCTGAACCCTGGCCGGATTATTCGTCCAGCAGCACCACTTTGCCGATGTAAGGCAGATGGCGATAACGCTGGGCGTAATCGATGCCATAACCCACCACGAACTCGTCCGGGATCGGGAAGCCGACATATTCCACCGGCACTTCAACCTCACGGCGTTCAGGCTTGTCCAGCAGCGTACAGATCGCCAGAGACTTCGGCCCACGCAGCGCCAGGATCTCGCGCACCTTGTTCAGGGTGTTGCCGGAATCGATGATGTCTTCAACGATCAACACGTCTTTACCACGGATGTCTTCATCCAGATCTTTGAGGATTTTCACGTCGCGGGTGGTAGACATGCCGCTGCCGTAGCTGGAAGCGGTCATAAAATCGACCTCATGCGACACCTCGATGGTGCGGCACAGATCGGCCATAAACATGAAAGAGCCGCGCAGCAGCCCGACCAGCACCATATCACTGCCGCTATCGCGGTAATCTTCGGTGATCTGGCGGCCAAGTTCAGCAATACGGGTCTTAACTTCCTGCTCGGAAATCATTACTTCTACAGTGTGTTTCATAGTTTTCAGGTCAGTTGCCGGAAGAAGGGCGCAGAGTTTAGCAT
>NZ_JBKJYW010000440.1:0-3990 GCF_046715635.1 Serratia sp. (in: enterobacteria) | reverse complement strand
GTATGCGCAGCCATTATGAAGAGCGCTACGGCAAAAGCTTTATTCCAAAAGACATGACGATCCAGGATTTTGGGGTGAGCTACGACGAGCTGGAGCCGTTCTTCGATAAGGCCGAGAAGGTATTCGGTACCTCCGGCACAGCCTGGTCGGTGAAGGGGCAGTTGGTGGGTAAAGACCAAGGAGGAAACCCCTTTGCACCAGACCGTTCCGACCATTTTCCACTGCCAGCGCAGAAGAACACCTTCTCCGCGCAGCTGTTTGAAAAGGCGGCGCGTGAGGTGGGTTATCACCCTTACAATCTGCCCTCCGCCAATACCTCAGATTCCTATACCAACCCCTATGGCGCACAGATGGGGCCTTGCAACTTCTGCGGTTATTGCAGCGGCTATGCCTGCTACATGTATTCCAAGGCGTCGCCGAACGTCAATATCCTGCCAGCGTTGCGGATGGAAAAGCGCTTTGAGCTGCGTACCAACGCTAACGTACTGAAGGTTAACCTGACCGCCGATAAAAGCCGGGCGACCGGGGTCAACTATATCGATGCCCAGGGGCGCGAGATCGAACAACCTGCCGACCTGGTGATCCTCGGAGCCTTCCAGTTCCACAATGTGCATCTGATGCTGCTTTCCGGCATTGGTAAACCCTACGACCCACAGACCGGTGAAGGGGTGGTTGGGCGTAACTTCGCCTACCAGAACATGACCACCATCAAGGCGTTCTTCGATAAGGACGTCCACACCAACCCGTTTATCGGCGCAGGTGGTAACGGCGTTGGCGTGGATGATTTCAACGCGGATAACTTTGACCACGGTAAGGAAGGTTTTGTCGGGGGTTCACCGTTCTGGGTCAACCAGGCGGGCACCAAACCGATCTCCGGCCTGCCAACTCCTCCCGGCACTCCTGCCTGGGGCAGCAAGTGGAAAGCCGCAGTGGCGGATGCCTACACGCACCATGTCTCTATGGATGCCCATGGCGCGCACCAGTCTTATCGTAGCAACTACCTCGACCTCGATCCGACCTATAAGAACGTCTTTGGCCAACCACTGCTACGCATGACCTTCGACTGGCAGGAAAACGACATCAAGATGGCGCAGTTTATGTTTAACAAGATGGCTCCAATCGCCAAGGCGATGAACCCGAAACTGATTTCCGGCAGCCCGAAAAACGCCAACAGCCACTTCGATACCACCAGCTATCAAACCACGCACATGAACGGCGGCGCGGTGATGGGGGAAGATCCCAATACCAGCGCGGTAAACCGCTATCTGCAAAGCTGGGACGTACATAACGTGTTCTCAATCGGCGCATCGGCCTTCCCGCAGGGGCTGGGCTACAACCCGACCGGCACCGTTGCCGCGTTGGCCTACTGGTCTGCCCGTGCCATTCGCGAGCAGTATCTGAAAAACCCAGGCCCATTGGTGCAGGCATGAGGATACGAGTGATGAAAACTTTGGTTCCTGCACTGGTACTCAGTGCACTGAGTTTCTCTGTTTTGGCGCAGGACGTGACGGTCAGCAGCGAATTGCTCAAACGGGGTGAATATCTGGCTCGCGCCGGTGACTGTGTGGCTTGCCATACCAATGGCAAAAGCGGCGTGCCCTTTGCTGGTGGCCTGGCGATGGAAACACCGATTGGCACTATCTATTCCACCAACATCACCCCGGACAAAACCACCGGCATTGGCGACTATAGTTTTGAAGATTTCGACGATGCGGTACGTAAAGGCGTCGCCAAGAACGGCAGCACCCTGTATCCGGCGATGCCTTATCCTTCGTTTGCGTTGGTGAAAGAGGAGGATATGCGTGCCATGTACGCCTATTTCATGCACGGCGTGCAGCCAGTAGAACAAGCGAACCAAGACTCCGATATTCCCTGGCCGCTGTCCATGCGTTGGCCGCTGCACATCTGGCGTTCAATGTTTGCACCCACACCGGCCGATTTCGCGGCGAACGCTAATGCCGATCCGGTTATCGAACGTGGCCGCTATCTGGTCGAAGGGCTGGGGCACTGCGGGGCATGTCATACGCCGCGCAGCCTGACCATGCAAGAGAAGGCGCTGAGCAACACCGAAGGGGATGATTACCTGTCCGGTAGCAACGCGCCGATCGACGGTTGGGTGGCTTCCAGCCTGCGTGGTGATGATAAAGATGGCCTGGGCACCTGGAGCGAGAGCGAACTGACCGAGTTCCTGAAAACCGGCCGTAACGATAAGTCGGTGGTATTTGGTGGCATGAGCGATGTTGTCGAGCATAGCCTGCAATATCTCAGCGATGAGGATTTGACCGCGATCGCCCGCTATCTGAAAACCTTGCCGCCGAAAGAGGGTAAACAGCAGGCTGCTCCGGTTGAAGACAGCGTCGCCATAGATTTGTTGCGTGGTAACGACAGCAAGGCTGGCGCTGCGCTGTACGTCGATAACTGTGCCGCTTGCCATCGTACCGATGGTGTGGGTTACAAGCGCGCCTTCCCGGCGCTGAAGGGTAACCCGGTGGTGCAGACCGAAGACGCGACTTCGCTGATCCACATTGTGCTGGTCGGCAATACCACACCAGCGGTGAAAGGGGCGGTTTCCAACCTCACCATGCCGCCATTTGGCTGGCGCTTGAACGACCAGCAGGTCGCGGACGTCGTGAACTTTATCCGTTCCAGCTGGGGTAACAACGCCAAAGCCATCAGTGCCTCCGATGTGGCTGACGTGCGCAAGGATCGTTCAATCATCCGCGATGAGAAGGCGATGGGCAGCTCTGCTATCCCAGAGCCCGCGTCGGTGGGTAATAAGTAGTTCTCCAAAGGGCCTCATTCGGGGCCCTTTCATTATCTATCATTAATTTCAAATATATCAGCACTGCTAATCATTTGTTTTTTGATTGATTTTTGATCATCTTTATCGGTGTGTTCCTAGGGTTTTAAGCTGATTGTTCTGATGTTGTCACCTATCTACAGAGCGTTATATCGTGAAGATATTGTACGTGATTGTTATTATTTGAATTTTTGTGATTCTTTTCCTGGGTGAATAATATTTTCATTAATGATACTAATGGTTACTGCAAGGGATAGTTGAAATCAAAGGGAGGTTATGAGCGTGATGGTAATAGCTTTATTGATGGTGGTGTATGTTTCCATTGCATTTGAGGTCGAGAGACGTAAGCGTGTCTGTATTGGTCTTAGTCGAAAATATACCTACAGAAAGCGCATCAATTTCAAAAGGAAATGTGCAAGGTTAATCGATACGCTGCTTTTCCGAACATGACAAGTTGCGATTTACCCTATTCGGCCAACAAAGCAGTTTTTTCAGGTGAGGTGCCCCGTGAAACGGGGCATTTAGATTATTGATGACCAGGTAGCCGCAGCTATTTGGCACCATTAATGCCTGTTAAAAGTTTGCACCGTTATTGAGCTAGTTAAAATGTCGATCTACTCCCCGTGAACAGACCCATGCTTTTGTGATCCTGCCGATAAAAAGCGCCAAATCCGCTGTATGCATTCAGCCGCTGCTTTACTATGATCTTATTATTGAGCATTCGCCAAAGGACACTGCCATGGAAAAAATCGACCTGCATATGCATTCCAACTACAGCGATGATGCAGACTTCCCGGTTGAGACGGTGATCGCACGCTGCCTGGCCAACGGCATCAGTACGTTGGCGGTGACCGACCATAATAATGCCAGTTCGGTGCCGGAGGCCAAGGCGCTGGCATCGTCCAGCCTCAATGTCCTGTCCGGTATCGAGATCGACTGCACCTTCGCTGGGCGTAACTTCCACCTGTTGGGCTACGGGTTTACCCCCAACAATGACTTTGTCGAAATCTATAACAATTTCAGTGCCATTCAACGGGAACTGACGCCGCAAAAATTTGCCAAGCTGCGCGGGTTGAAATTCCATCTGGATGAGCAACGCCTGGAGCAGGTATGCGGTGGCGCTATCCCGCAGGAAGAGCAGATGGGCGAGGTGATACTCGAAGATCCACGTAACGATGGGCATCCGTTGC
>NZ_JBKJYW010000439.1:0-15232 GCF_046715635.1 Serratia sp. (in: enterobacteria) | reverse complement strand
CCAAATAACCACATGATTTATATCGCACAGCATCGAATGCGAAGGTGGCGGAATTGGTAGACGCGCTAGCTTCAGGTGTTAGTGTTCTTACGGACGTGAGGGTTCAAGTCCCTCTCTTCGCACCAAGCTGGTGATATAAATCGACATCAAAGCAACACATCAGACTGTGCGAAGGTGGCGGAATTGGTAGACGCGCTAGCTTCAGGTGTTAGTGTTCTTACGGACGTGAGGGTTCAAGTCCCTCTCTTCGCACCACTTGATGGGTTCTCTTCTAGCTGTTCCTACATTAAAACTCACTGAAAAACCCCAACACGCTCAGGCGTGGTTTTGTCGTTTCAGTTAAAGCTGAAATGCAGGCTGATTGCGGCCAGTCCACCTGCCAGAGCCATGCAGGAGGGAAGCAGCAGGTAATGACGCCAGCGGCTGTTAAACAGCATCACCAGCGTGGCCAGCATGGCAACCACAATCAGGGTGCGCAGTTGCATCATATCCAGGTCGATCAGCGCCAGAAATGGCATCAGGGCACAGGGCAGCAACACGCCCCAGGCGCTGGCAAGCCGATTCCCCAGGCACCAACTGATGCCCCACAATCCACAAGCGGTAACCATGGCAGCTAGCATGATAACCCTACCTTTTAAGTGATAATGATAACCAATATCATATAACACTTTTTTTGGACTCGCACTCTTTTCAAGATCCGGCTGAACGCGGATGACAGCCTGCTGGAAAAATGTTAATTTCACATAAGAAAATTCCTAACATTTATAGCCTGTTAATAATCACTTTATGGAATTATCCAGCAGGTGTTGTCTAACATTTTTCCTTCGACCGGCCCCATTGGTAAAGAGTGATCCCCGTATGAACTCGCGTTCTTATCAGCAACTACAAACTAGTAAACAGCGTTTATCCCTGTTTCTTTTCTTGTTGATGAATGCCGCCTCTGCCATTTTTACTTTATTCGTGCCCTTTAAAGAGATCCCGGCCTTCACGCTGCCGCTAATCTGCATTCCGGCGATTTGCCTGGCGGCCATGCTATTTACGCTGTATTCGCCCCGCCACTACGTCCAAAGGCTCAACCTGCTCGCCATCATCCTTGGGCTGCTATGGGCGGCGCACATCTATTGTAAGAGCCAGCTTACCGCCAGTAACAACCACAGCTTTTTGCTGATCAGCCTGTTCAGTATTTTCTTTATCAGCGCTATCTCGCTGACGGATAACCTGCTCGCCTTCTGCCTGCACGCCGTACCCTCGGCGCTGATAATCCTGTGGCTGGACGGCATGCATAACACCCTGCGTATCCTGTTCACTACCCTGCTGCCGATCGTCGCCTTCTCGGTGCATCATTTGCTGTTAAAACGCAGCGAAATGTTTACCCAACATCTGGTCGCCAACCTGTACCACGAACGGGATAAGTTCAGCGACCTGAGCATGATCGATCCGCTAACCGGCCTGTATAACCGCCGCGGGCTGGAGAGCAAACTGAATCAGTTGCTAATCCCCACCTCGGGCCACCACTTTGTGTTGCTGCTCGATATCGACCACTTCAAGGCCTACAACGATCGCTACGGACACACTCTGGGCGATCAGGCGTTGGTTCAGGTGGCAGCGACCATCCGCGATGCGGTGCGCTCACGGGATATCGTGGTACGTTACGGCGGAGAAGAGTTTTTGGTACTGCTAACCAACGTAGGTGAAGACTACGCGGCCTATCTGGCGGAAAAGGTGCGCCAATGCGTGCAGGAATTGACCATCACCCATCGTTTCCACACGCAGGAGACGACCAGGGTGACGTTAAGCGCAGGGATTTCTGCGCTGGATAAGTTGGATATCGACTCTGCGATCTGTGCCGCCGACGCCGCGCTGTACCGGGCCAAAAACAATGGCCGCAATAATATCCAGCTCGCCTCCGAGTCGCAACCGTCAACGAAGTTAGTAAACCCAGAATGTCCTTGAATCATTTAACCATCAGGTAACCTCACAACTACAGACGGCCAATTGCCTTATAGCGCGAGCCAACTCGACGGAGAGACTATTACCCGTACAAATACGCAGCGCCTGAGTCGCTACGCCATCGGGATAAAAAATCCCATTACCAGAAACATGACACCCCTGCTGACGTGCTTTTTCTATCAGGGCCCGCATATTAGTGGTTGCCGGAAACTCTATCCAGTGAATAAACCCGCCCACAGGGGGCTGGTAACGCGTCCCGGCAGGAAAATCATTCCGCACAATCCCCTCCAACATACTGCCCACCGCCGCCAGTTGAGTATGCAGTCTGTGGCAGTGTTCATCCAGATAACCACGGGCGATAAACTCATTGATGACGTTCTGCCCGAGACTCGAAACCGACAAATTACGGGCATACATTTGAGCAAGTATGCTTTCCCGGTATTTTCCCGGTACGCACCAACCAACTCTATACCCTGGTGCGATAGTTTTAGAGAATGAAGAGCAATAAATAGTCTGGTCGCCGACATTAAAGCTTTTAATCGCTCGGGGACGGTGTGGTACCGGCACCAGATCAAAAAAAATATCATCTTCAATCAGCGGCACCTGAGCCTCTTCCGCCAGTCGACTAATTCTCTCTCGAGCGGCGTTTGGCATAATAAAACCACGTGGATTTTGCAGGGTCGGATTGAGAAAGATGGCAGAAATGGTGGTCTGTTTTAACGCCTCAGCAAGATGATTTATGTCGATGCCATCTTGCGGATCCGTGCGTAGCGGAAGGGCCCGCATTCCTAGTCGCTCAATAATTTGCAATATGCCGTAATAGGTTGGCGTTTCAATAGCGATCGTTGCTCCACTCCCTGCAATCGCCTCCAATGCCAGCTCCATAGCAATACTGTCACCTGAAGTAATCAAAATATCATCTGGGCCACAAGTGACGCCACGCAACAGCATCAGGCTAGCGATCCGCCGCCGCAGTGCGGGTAATCCTGGTGGGGCAACAAAACCCGCCAACATATCGCCCGATTTAGCTGCACAACTGATTAGTGACTTATTTAGCCAGGCACGTGGGGTTAAATCGCTGTGCAGAACGGCTGAACTTAATGACAGACTGTCCGGTAGTGCCGCTTCAGATAACATCTTCACTACCGCGTGATTAACATTGACGTCCACAGCAGAGAAATCTAGTTGGTGCTCAACGTCTTTTTGACAACCTTGAGAAACAAAATAGCCCACACGGGGTACGCTGAAAACATAGGCACTGGCCTCAAGATCGGCCAGGGCACGTTGAACAGTGGTAATACTGGTCTGAAAAAGGCGCGCCAGCGTTCGGATAGAAGGAAGCTGGATCTCGTTTTCCCATTTTCCGACCTGGATCTGCTTAATGATCCAGTCCCTCACGGTTTGCCAGCGCTTCTCTGTTTGATGAAGCTGCTCCATGCTGTCTGCTTCCCATACTTATTTTATTAACATCAGAGAACAGAGAATATAACAACTCCTGTAACAGCGACAATCAAGGTGTTGAGAAATACCAAACCAAACGCGAAACGGATCAGGCTGTGTTCTTCCTGCCGACTGGCAGCTGCCAGCCCGGTTATCAGCGATAATATTGATAGGGAACCCAGAGCACCATGCCCTGCAGCACTGTTTACAATCGCCGCCAGCCATACGCCATGCCCATCACTTAATGCCGAAACAGAGGGCATAATCAACGTATTTCCACCCACATTTGATCCTGTTACATAGCCAGCCAACCCTGACAATACGGCGAGCACGGGAGCCAGTGACACACCTGAAAGCGTGTGAAGGAGGTTTTGTGTCGAGGCTAAAAAGCCCCCATTCACCATGATTTGTGACAGCAGCAAAAACAGAAAAATGGTGGCAACGGAAAATTTGCCTCTGTAATAAAGCGCTTTCCATGGGAAACCAGCAAATCCCTTCTGCTTCAGAACCATGAATAGACTGACTAGTATCAACGCCCCCCCTGGAGAGGCCAAGGGTTTCCAAGAGACATGAGCACCGGTCAATACCCAGCTGCTATCCCAGCCAGTCAGCGTAAATATGATCCGAGACAGGACCACGACGCCCAGCAATGCTAAATACGGCCATGCTGCCTTTGGCCAGTGGGCCCATTTTCCTCGACGCATAAAGGCAATCGCCAGCCCCACTACGGTGATGGACAACCCCGCCAAAACGCCCGACACTTCTGGGCCTGAATATAGATTGACACTGAAGAGTACGCCGATAAAAATGCCAGAAATAATGAGCAGTGCTAGCCAAGGCAGTAACGTTCTAATCCCGGCCAGCCAGAGAGCAATTCCGGTCAGACAGATAAATACGGGTGTGCTCACGAGGGCTGAATGACTTCCCAGTGTGTTCGGAGGCAGATGGGCAAGTAATGCCCCGATCAGCGTAGCAAGGCCTAATGTTCCCCAAGGCATGATAACCATACCAGATAGCGCAATCTTCATTCCTGACTGTCGATTAAACAGCCCCATCAGCAGGGGCACCGTCGCAATCAACGACACACCGAATCCGGTCATTGCCTCCAATAGCGGCGCCAGGCCCAATATGATGAACAACACCTGAGCTGGCGGTGTCCACCCCAACTCATTCACCCAATGACCAATAGCTTGTGGCACCCTTTGCCGTTCCACCAATATCACAAACGCCAGCCCAGGAATAATGACTCCTGCCGTACTCATGAACATCACTAGCGTATCTTTTACAATCACTTCCGTACTGGCGAAAGTAACAGGGGATGCCATGTCAAAGAACCACAAGAAAATGACTAACAGCACCCCCGCCAAAGCAGCCTTAACCGGAGGAAAACGCAACAGCAAAATAAGTATGATCACCAAAGCAATCGGCGATAATTGAACCAGCAGCAGAGTCATTAATATATCCTTAATCGAATGTATTGCCGGAATAAGGGGTAGCCAACATAGATCCTCGATGACTGAATGTTTGATACCACGCCATCAATCGTGGTTGCCCGGAAAAATCCATTAATTCGCGAAAGACAATCCAGTCCAACGCGGTTGCAAGCCCAATGTGACCAATTTGTACTTTTCCCTCAAGGTCTACCTCATCCTCAATAAACTGAAATGCCTGTTGAAGTTTGAATCGCTGTCCATCGGCATAAGCGGGATAACGTAACTCAAGCGGCCTCCTGTCAACCTCCATACGCAGTCTGATACCAATATCACAAATACCTTGGCCCAGTGCATGCAGACGCAGTGCTTTGGATCGTTCCTCGCCTTGCAACGGAATAAGACGTGAGCCCCCATGTAAATTATCGAGATAGTCGCAAATTACCAACGAGTCAAATAAGACTTCATCTTTTCGCCCTATTAATACAGGTACTTGTCCGAGAGGGTTGACAGCATAGACGCTCTCATTACGTTTGAACGGACTTGTTTCCTGATGAACCACCTCTAAACGCTCCACCAATCTGCTTTCATGAGCAAATACCAGAACCTTACGCGCATAGGGTGAATGTGTCTGATAAAAAAGTTTCATGGCAATACTGCCTCCGTATCAGGCTGTAATAATTGACTGGCGATGCGATGTGCATCCATAAATAAACGCGAAGGTGCTCCAGCAGAAGCAACATAGTGATTATAGTAACAAGCGCCCTCTGTCAAAGGCCCAATAATCCAGAGACTGTTTACCGCGATCCCCTGATGTGACAACGGATGGTAAGCTGAATTAATGTCCGCACCATCTAATCCCTCCTCCGCTAAAAATGGCCTCACGAGCCCCATTCGTTTTAATGACTGTATCGGTAATGAGTCACTATTCATTATGCCGGAGCCATGAACATATGCTGGAATACGTTTATGCGGAGATACCCCCATTACGGTTCCTGGATAGAGAAAGGTCAGCAATCCGGCGTCGCATAATGCCATCAGATCAGCATGACGTTCTTTTTGCGGCCCAGCGACCGCCCGGTTAATAATTTTATGCCAACGATCATAAAATTGACGGTGTGAGTTTTTATCCAATCCATTAAAGTCAACAATTTCTCTTAACCTGTCCCGTAGGTCTCGCCATACTTCCAGCGCCGCTTTTTGTGGCGAGAACCAGAGTCCACGACCAGCTTCGTGTAAATCCGTTTCAATAGTTTGACATAACCAGGCATGGTAATTAATTACAGAGACAGATGTTGGGAGTTGATCGTGCAAAAGCGTCTCAACGTCAATTCTCCCCAATCTTTTTTCGTATTCTGTGAGTAATAACTCACAGTCTTCAACACCAGTAATCTCATGCTGAGCGGTACATTTTAGTTCGTTTAAAAACGCCTCATGTGGTGGCAAATTACCAGCAGCAAACGTCACCGCAGCTGCCGCTGCCCGCATTTCAATAAGCATGAGTGGGACAATATCTTGTTTAAAATTCAATTGACGTTGTGGTAAAGAACTCCTGATGAGATCAATTCTTTCACTGGTCAGAACAACAGCCTGATGTCTGGGAAAAGTTGCCAAACCATCCGGCCTGACTCGAAATGGTATCCCCTCGCGGGATTGCAAAAAGATCAATGGCTCCCTTCCTGAAGGATAATAGATATGCTCACCTCCAGGCAGCCGTTTATAAACGCCTCCTCGCCCCGATGTTAATGCGGCGACTACATCCATAGCACCAAGCCCCATACCTTCAACAATAACAGACTCACCCGAGGAGATACTGTCAACCGAGGCAGGGAGAGGATAGATTGATGCAATACGCTCAGATTGCTGTATACGGCCCCTTCCAGTGTGTCCAAGGGTTAGAATAAGGTTTTCGACCTCGACTTCCTTCCCATTATCTGTGGTCAGGCAATAGTGCAACACACTACCTTGGTCGATCTTAACGACAGTTTCCGCATGAAGCCGAATCTGGACATGTGGTGGCGCACTGGCAATAATCTGTTCAAAGGCGTAGACAAGATACTCACCCAGCAAACGCCGAGGCAAAAAGTCTTCCGCTTTTACTGCCCTGCCACCCTGTGCGACTCTGCCAGACCCTGGATCAACATTAATCTTTTGCGCGTGGCACCATGTCAAAAAACTCATCCCACTGCGCCCTTTTGCGCCCAGGATCCCCCCCAATGATGCTGCATCGGGAAAAACGCCAAGTTGTCCAGCAATGGTATTGAGCAGCAGGTAATCGGGTTGCTCAAGACTGTGAACACCACAACCAAAAGGGTTAGGATCGAAAATATTAAGAATTACCGGCCTTTCTGAGTCATCTTCACTCAGGGATAAAATACGCTCAATAATTGAAAGCCCTCGCGAACCACACCCAATGATGCCGATTTGTAATGTATTGTTTACCATCTGCTTTCCTCGCCAAAAAAGAAGGGAATTGCCACGGCCATATCGCGAGCTACCGCAACTTCATGGATAATACGAGCCAACACCAAATCCAAAATCCCCATACCAAAAGGAGAGTAAATTAATGGCTTGTCACGTTTTATTGTTATATCTCCGCGAATAAGTGCAGCTAGGGTTCCGGTAATAAACTCGCGATGCTGATATTTCTGTTCGGTAAGATGTGGGGATGTATTAGCTTTTAGACAATGGCTGATATCATCGAAAAAATTGTAGCTTTGAACAACGATCTCTGGACCTATATCTCTCAGAGAAATATTCAATACGATTTGTCCTGGGCGGAACGTATCTTCACCATTGACATAAGGTGTGCCCGCGCTGGTTGCAAAGACCACAATATCGGCGGCCAGTGCTTCACGCTGAGAAAGAATTTTTGCCCTACGAAAACCGGCGCTTTCAACGAATTGACTTAATGCCGTTGCAGAAGAATGATCAAGATCGTGTACCCCAACCTGACCAAAGGACCAGCCATCGGCTGAGAAGGTTTCAATAATGTTACGGGCGATCACACCACCACCAATAATTGCAATACTTGCCGCTGTTTTTCGCTGCTCATTTAACCATCTCGCACCAAGAACAGCAGATGCAGCAGTGCGTACAGCACTAATCATCGCCCCCTCAAGTAACGCATAAGGATAACCAGTAGTAGGGTGATTGAGGATCATTACCGCCGATGCACGGGGTATTCCTTGCTTTATATTATCTGGATAACTTGCAATCCATTTTATACCTGAAACCGCTTCTTCTCCTACGGAATTCAAAATCGCCGCCGGCAATGCAATAATTCGGTTTAATGGCTTATCTGGGAAGCGTAAAAAATAGCTATCCGGATTGGCCGTTTCACCTCGTTCATGAGCCAGATAGGTTTGCGCGACAATGTCGATAGTCTCTTTTCTCATATCGCTCAAAATAATTTTTACTTGACTACCAGAGATAACATGGAAATCATTTATTTTTTTATTTGAAATCATCATCAACTCTTAATTTAAATTAGACAACAGAATAAAGTTCGTAAGCCGACAAGTTAAAATGTTTTTCAACCCAGTCATCAGAATAAATCGTATCCAGATATCTTTCCCCCATATCTGGGGATATTGCCACCACAACATCATCATTTTTAATATTAGCTGACCAATGTTCTACTCCAGCAAGCACAGTCCCTGTTGAACCACCAAAAAGTACCCCATGACTTCTGGCTATGCGTCGACACATTCTGATGGTCTTCTCCTCCGGTATTTGAATGAAATCGTGAATTCCATCCGGATTATAAATTTCTGGCAGACGACTAGTACCCAAACCAGGAATAAATCTAGTCCCCCCCTGGCCACCAAAGGTAACGGACCCTTCACTATCTACAGCAATGATTTTTATTTCTGGTCGATAATGAATAACGAAATCTCGACACCCCATTAATGTGCCCGTCGTTCCTGCACCAATAAAGAGGTAGTCAATTTTGGGAAGTCGCTCTGAAATAGAGCGCATGGTTGCCCGGTAATGAGCAAGTGGATTGGCAGGGTTCTGATATTGGTTCAACCAAATGTAACTCTTATTTTTTGCAATAATATCATTTATGATCCTGATACGAGTATTCAGATAACCACCATTTTCATCTCTTTTATCAGCGACCAAAAGTTCGGCACCCAGTATTGCCATCAGTTTTTTGTTAGAATGCGAGATATTGGGATCAATAACGCAGGTGAAATGATAGCCTCTGCTGGCACAAACCATGGCTAATGCGACGCCCAAGTTACCCGATGAGGACTCAATAAGTTTGGTGTTTTTTGTTATTAGTCCTCTCTCCTCTAGATCGGAAATCATAGACAGTGCAGTTTTCAGCTTAATACTTCCAGCCGGATTCAACCCCTCAATTTTAATATTGACAGGAGCAGCACAGAGCCCTTCAATTTGGATATATGAATTTTCATTAATCAGTCTTGTCATCATCATCAGCTTTCCTTAATTTTAAACTATAGCTTTTATTTTTAAAGCCAAGTTTCCATGTTAAAATATAGCCAAACCCGACTTAAAAAGTCCTTGGATGATTTAAATAAATATCAATGCCGGTACTTCCTGCAAAAATTAACAGTCTCCTCTACTCAGTCCTAAGACTTAAGATATAGTGAAAAGTAATAAATTGGATAGATACAGATTCTGAGGTTTTTTCAATACAGAGGGAAAACGGATTGAGGCAGAGCAATGCGTCTTAAATCTGGCATTTTTTACCACTAATATTGCCAATAACACAACACTCCTGCCGATCGTCGATAATGCTCAGGATCAGGAGGCAGAGGAAATTGCCGTGCTGTAATCGTCGGCAACCTTGATGCCATTGAAGCTTGGCGGGTACGCCAAAAACGCGTTCCTATCCTGCTGACACAGCTTGCAGAACAGAAACTTTTACCTGTCGCCACTTTTTCCACATGCCAATCGCGACATAGCGCATTACACTAGCGGACAACTTACGCCTTCCCTGTCACATTTTTGAATGGAACACGACCGTTGAAGACCTCACTCTCCACGTTATTGCTGGCGCTTGGCCTGTGTGCCACACCGTTAGCCAGCCAGGCGACCGATGCACAACTCACCTCACAGATTGTCGATCAGTATGCCGAACATATCTTCTATAACAGCGGCGCAACCGGTATGGCGCTGGTAGTTATCGATAACAATCAGGTTGTTAACCGAAGTTTTGGCGATACCAAACCGGGTAACGATCTGCGCCCGCGGCCAGATTCCCTGATCCGTATCGCCTCTATCACCAAGCTGATGACCAGCGAAGTGATGGTCAAAATGGCGGCGGAAGGTAAGGTCAAACTTAACGATCCGCTGCGCAAATATGCTCCCAAAGGGGCCATCGTCCCGGCCTACAATTCACGCCAACCAATTACTTTACTGAACCTTGCAACGCACACCAGCGCCCTGCCGCGTGAGCAGCCCGGCAAGAAACCGCCAAAAACGCCGGTGTTTACCTGGCCCACCAAGGCACAGCGCTGGCAATGGTTGTCTCATGCCACCATTACCGTGCCACCGGGCGTGCGGGCGGCCTACTCCAACCTGGCCTACGATCTATTGGCTGATGCGTTGTCACGCGCCGCTGGCAAGCCCTATAACGCCTTGTTGCGTGAGAAAATCACGGGTCCACTGGGGATGGTTGATACCACGCTGACGCCGAGCGCAGAGCAGTGCTCACGCCTGATGGTGGCCGCCTCTGGGCCAAGCGCCTGTCGCGACACCACGGCCGCCAGTGGCAGCGGTGGCGTTTACTCGACCCCACGAGATATGCAGCGCTGGATGCAGCAGTTCCTCTCCTCCAACGTAAGCGGCTCGCGCAAGCCAACGGCCTTAACGGAACAAACCATGTATTTCCAACGCCAGGATCTGGTGTCGTTGAAAGGGATGGACGTACCGGGTGAAGCCTCTGCTTTGGGGCTGGGCTGGGTCTATATGGCGCCGAAAGACGGCCTGCCGGGGATCATCCAGAAAACCGGCGGCGGCGGCGGCTTCATCACCTATATGGCGATGGTGCCGCAGCAAAATATCGGCGTATTTGTGGTCGTTACCCGCTCGGAGTTGACCAAGTTCACCAATATGAGCGATCCGGTCAACCGGCTGGTCGCAGATTTGGTGGCCAACAAAGGCTGACCCGCTCCTGGTTATGACAGCACGTGTTGCGTAGCGCGATAGGCGGAAGGCGAACAGCCTTCCAGCCGATTGAAGAAGCGAGCGAAGTAGGCGGGATCTTTGAACCCCAGGCTGTAGGCCGTTTCATGCACCGTGCAGGCGCTGAACAGCAGCAGCCGTTTAGCTTCACGCAACAGGCGATCGAAGATCAACCGCTTAGGTGGCCGGTTGGCAAAGCGGCGGCACAGGTCGTTGAGGCGTGATTCCGTCACCCCCAGCGACTGGGCATATTCCGGTACCGACAGGTGATCGCGAAAACGTTCATCCACCATCTTGTTAAAACGCTGGAACAGCTTCAATTCGCCACGTACGCCGCTGGCGGCCTTGTCGTCCAATGAGGTATTGCGCAGCATCAGCGTGAAGACCGCCTGGGCCAGCAATGCCAGCGTCTGCTCGCGCCCGGCCATCTTTTGGCTAAACTCGCGGGCGATCAGTTCCCAGTAATGCCCAAGCGCCGCCAACTCCTGCGGCACCGCGGCCAGCGATAGGCAAATCCCCGGCATATCCAACGCCAGATTGCTGCCCGGATACAGGCGCTCCAGCAACGGCCAGATCAGTTCCTGGCGTATCGTTAACACGTGGCCGTCGCTGTCTGGTTCGGTGAAAAAGGCGTGCGGCACCGAGGGTGGGGTGAGGATAAACAACGGAGCCTGCACCGAATAGTGCTGATCGTCCAGCTGCAGCTCTATCCTGCCGGTGGCCAGATAGTGCAGCTGGAAGAAGCGGTCGTGCCAGTGCACCTGCATATCCCGGCCAAAAAACGCCGCCAGCCCGGCAAAGGTTTCGTAGTGCACCTCATCAGCGGCGTAACGCGCGTCATACTCTTTGCCAATATCAATATTGGCGATAAAGCCGATACTTTTCTGCACGTTGTCCTCCGGTGAAAATAAATGCCGATCCCCTACACCTAATGGTAGGGGCGCCGCATGCTGCGCCCGTTTAGCCACATGCGACACCCACCGCCAATATTGTTTAAGGCGTGGCCCGTGGGCGTGAATCCTTCATCGGGATACGCCATACCAGCACGGCCCCGATAATCAGCAACGCCGAGACAAAATAGAGCCCAGAGTTAAAGCTGCCGGTCACGTCCTTGAACCAGCCGATCAACAGCGGGCTGACCGCCGAGCCGATGTTGCCGGTGGCGTTGATCACCGCGATCCCTACCGCACGAGCTTCAAAGCTGATTGACTGATCCGGCGTGGTCCAGAAGATCGCCATCGCGGTAAACGAGCCGACCGACGCCATCACGATCCCCAACAATTGCACCATGCTGTGGTTGGTCGCTGAAGCCAGCAGCCAACCCGCGGCAGCAAACAGATAAGGCAATGCGGTGTGGAACTTACGCTCCTGCAACCGATCCGATCGTTTACTCCACCAGATCATACCGGCGATGGTACAAATTTGGGGGATCGCCGCCAGAAAACCGATCATGATGTTACTGCTGCTTTGGTTGAAGCTCTGCAAAATCTGCGGCGTCCAGATATTGATGGCGCTCAGGGTATTGGTGAGGCAGAAATATGCCAGCGTATACATCAGCACCACCGGCGTCAGCACCTCACGCCACAGGCTGCGCTGTTGCAACGCCCGGTGGCTGCTCGGCCCTTCAGGCTGCACCAGTTGCAGTTTGTCGGCTTCCATCATCGCCTTCAGGCTGGCCTTCTCTTCGCTGGTCAGCCACTTGGCCTTGGCCGGTGTGTCGTCCAGGTAGAACCACACCACCACGCCGAGGATCACCGAAGGAATACCTTCCAGCATGAACAGCCATTGCCAACCTTTCAGGTTCATCACGCCGTCCAACGCCAGAATATAGCCGGACACCAGCGAACCCACCGCCATCGTGACCGGCATGGCAATCATAAACAAAGCGTTGGCCCGGGCGCGGTAGAACGCCGGGAACCAGTAGGTGAGATACACCAGGATCCCTGGCAGGAAGCCCGCTTCGGTAATGCCGACGATCATCCGCAGCACGTACAGGCTGGTTGGCCCAGTGGCAAACATGGTGCAGGTCGAAGCAATGCCCCACAGCACCATGATGGTGGCGATCCAACGCCGTGCCCCCACCCTGCTCAGCATCATGTTGCTGGGGATACCGAAGATCACGTAGGTGACGTAAAACAGCGTTGCGGCCAGGCCAAACATGGTGGAGCTAAGACCGAGGTCCTGCTTCATGGTCAAACCGGCAAACCCGATGTTGATGCGGTCAAGGAACGAGAAAACAAACAACACAAATAAGAAAATAATCAGGCGCCGAAATAACTTTTTAATCACCGACTGCTCGGTGGCGGTTAACGCTTTATGTTGCTCTGCCGGGTTACCCGACTTGAGCGAATCGACGTTGCTCATGATGACTCCGATTAGTAAACGCTCTGGGAAGGTTGCTCCGCCGGTTTATCCTGCTTGAAACTGCTGAGCAGGGAGTCTGCCGCCCGCACTAGCAGGGTGGTATCCACGCCAACGGCAACAAACAACGCACCGGATGCCAGATAGTGCTGCGCCAGTTCCTGCTGTGCCATCAGGATGCCCGGTGCCTTGCCTGCGGCACGGATGCGGGCAATCGCATCGTCGATAGTGCGCTGCACTTCGGGATGCTGAGGATTACCGGCAAAGCCCATGTCGGCACTCAGATCCGCCGGGCCGATAAAGACGCCGTCCACGCCTTCCACTTCCAGGATGGCGTCCAGATTTTTCACCGCTTCCCGGGTTTCTATCTGCACCAGCACGCACATCTGGCTGTCGGCAAGATGCAGGTAATTCGGCACCCGGTTCCAGCGCGAGGCACGGGCCAGCGCACTGCCGACCCCGCGAATGCCATTTGGTGGATAACGGGTAGCTCGCACCGCCTCCTGCGCCTGCTCGGCGTTTTGGATCATTGGGATCAACAGGGTTTGCGCACCGACGTCCAACAGCTGTTTGATCAGCACCGGATCGTTCCAGGCCGGGCGCACCACCGGATGGCTGGGATAAGGCGCAACTGCCTGCAACTGGCCCAATACCGTTTGCACATTGTTAGGCGCGTGTTCGCCGTCGATCAGCAGCCAGTCGAACCCGGCTCCGGCCAGCAGTTCCGCGCTATAGCTGCTGCACAGGCCCAGCCACAGGCCAATTTGCGGGCGTTTTTCCTGCAGGGCCTGTTTGAAATGATTAGTTAACATCGTGTTCTCCATTTGAGTATTGCCCCCCTCACCCCAACCCTCTCCCCCAGGAGAGGGAGCTGACAGCCCCTGCTCGTTTGGAAGAACGAGGTCATCTCGGCAAAAACTCGAGTCCCCCTGCCAGTACATGCGATAATCACTGCACTTTCAGACCAACTCGATCGGTTCCCTCTCCCTTTGGGAGAGGGTTAGGGTGAGGGGTAACGATCAGACAAACCGGCAGCTGATGCAGCCCATCGGACCATAGTCGGCATGGAAGGTATCGCCCCGCCGCGCCGCCACCGGGCGGGTAAAGGAACCGCCAAGGATGATTTGCCCGGCCTCCAGCTCCACGTCATACGGGGACAGCTTATTAGCCAGCCAGGCCACGCCGTTGGCCGGGTGATTGAGTACCGCCGCCGCCACGCCAGACTCTTCAATCACGCCATTGCGATACAGCAAGGCACTGATCCAGCGCAGATCCAGCGCGTCCGGCTTGATCGGCCTGCCGCCCATCACCACACCGGCGTTGGCGGCATTGTCGGAAATGGTGTCGAACACCTTGCGTGGCCGCTGGGTTTGCGGATCGACGTTATGGCTGCGAGCATCAATGATCTCCAACGCCGGGATCACATAATCGGTAGCGTTATAGACATCAAACAGCGTGCAGTTCGGCCCGCGCAGCGGTTTCGCCAGCACAAACGCCAGCTCCACTTCGACGCGTGGCACGATAAAGCGATCGATTGGAATGTCGCTGCCATCGTTAAAGAACATGTCGTCCAGCAGCGCACCGTAGTCCGGCTCAGTGATCTGCGAGCTGACCTGCATGGCGCGCGAGGTCAGCCCGATCTTATGCCCCTTCAGAGTACGTCCTTCGGCGATCTTCAGCTCAACCCACTGGCGCTGGATAGCATAGGCATCTTCAATAGTGATCTCCGGGTGATCCAGCGATAGCGCGCGGATCTGTTCCCGGTTCTGCTCGGCCTGATGCAGGCGCTGCACGGCTCGGCTCAGTACGTCTTTATCCAGCATTTACCACCCCTTGTTCAGTCCTTGCTAAACAGCGCATGGACGTTGTTTTGCTTGTAATTCAGCACCGGA
>NZ_JBKJYW010000438.1:0-13663 GCF_046715635.1 Serratia sp. (in: enterobacteria) | reverse complement strand
CAAGCCTTGGCTACCTGGTCAGCCACTGCCAAGAAAGATACCACCAGCAAGTTGGTTGTGACGCCAATCGGCAGCCTGTCTTTCCAATATGCTGAAGGCATCAAAGGCTTCAACAGCCAGAAAGGTCTGTTCGACGTAACTATCGAGGGCGAAGGAACCGCAACCGATTTTAAACTGACCTCTAAACTGGTTTCCAATACTCTGACTCAGTTGGACACCTCAGGTTCTACCCTGGATGTAGGTGTTAGCTACAACGGTGCAGCCGTAGAGAAAGCCACTGCGACGACCATGATCGATGTCCAGGCCGGTATTCTTGGCGGTAACCTGAGTGCACTGTCTAGCGCTTATAACACCGCTGTTCGCACCAGCGCGCAAGACCAGTTCACCTTCAGCATTATCGGCGCAACTGCTGATGGCACAACTGCGGTGACTGATTTCAGCACCCTGCCTGAAGGTATCTGGAGTGGTGACGTGAGCGTAGAGTTCAACGCTACCTGGACTACCGCATAATCGTTTCCCCAGAGTAATGCGTCTTAACAGGGGGGGAACCCCCTGTTTTTGTCAGCTAAAGAGTTTGGAATACTGCAATGAATCGTTTCTATTTTTCTATTCCCCTGTTGCTTTCTTTGTGCTCTAGCGCTTTTGCACTAGATGTTGGCGCGGTCAGTTCCTTTATGCCCAGTAATAGCGCGACGTTAAGTAAAGAAATTAAAAATACGACGGATAGCGGCCGCCTGGTGAATATCAAAATAGAGAGGATTTCCGACCCGACGGAATCGGGCACTGTGATCCCGATGGCAACGAAAGATGAAATGCTATTGTCACCAGCCAGCCTGATGATGCCAGCCAATGCCAGGGACGTGATCCGTTTTTATTATAAGGGCCCCGAAGATAATCAAGAGCGCTATTACCGGATTGTCTGGTTCGATCAGGCATTGACGGATGCAGGGCAGAATACCGCCAAACGCAATGGCGTGGCCACCACCTCGGCGCGCATTGGCACCATTTTAGTGGTTACGCCACGCCAGGTTAATTTTAATCATCAGTTTGCCAATAACAAAGTCGCCAATACCGGCAATGCTACCTTCAAAATGGTGGCCTACGGCCCTTGCAAGAACAAGCAAGAAGGCAATATCTGCAAAGAAAACTATTTCGTCATGCCAGGTAAGGATCGTGGCCTGTCCAAAGTCGAAATCTCTGATAAGAAAAGCCACATTGCGCTTTGGTACGGGGAACAGTTTATTCAAGTTAAATAATACCGAGCTGGGCTGCCACGGGATGTTGCAGTAAAGGGATGCATAATAGTTCAAGGAGTTAGACGTGAAACTAGCACTGGATAGTGCATTACTCAAGATATCAGTGGCGGTGGGGATGAGCGTTATCCCGGTCGTGATGATCCCTGGGCAGTTGGCATTGGCCGCCGGGTTAACCCAAATTGATGGCGTGCTGATCCCGCAAACTTTCAGCATGGCGTTGCGTGAAGGGATGAGCATCCCGTTATTACTGCATTTTGAACAGAATAGCACCCTGAAAGACGATCAACGCATTGGGCGCGCATTGCTGGTGCTTGAGAATAATCGTTTGAAAATCAGCGAAATTACCCTGGAAGATAATGAGGGTGGCGCACAGCTGACGGCAGCCATCATCAAGCAGCTCGATGCCCTCAATGGCGCTGACTTTGACGATAAACAACGGATCGCGCTGTCGGATGATGCCTGGCTGGCGTTGGATTTCCGCCAGTTGAACCTGCAATTGGTAGTGAAACAATCGGCTCTGGGCACAGTATTGCGTGAGCGTGCCAGTGATATTGGTGCGTCGAGCGTGGATACGCTCAGCAGCACGTTGGCCTATAACCTCGGTGTTTACGACAATCGCACCAAAGCTAGTGAAGGCTTTACCTCCAGTTATCTGTCGCTGAATAACGTTACCTCCTTGCGTGAGCATCATGTGGAAGTGAACGGTTCTGTCTATGGGATTGGCAGCAGCAACCAGGACTCAACGTTGTATAAGGTGATGTATGAGCGTGACTTCGCCGGCCGGCGTTTTGCCGCCGGTATGCTCGACAGTTGGAACCTGCAATCGCTGGGCCCAGTGACCACTATCAACTCGAGCAAAATCTACGGCATGTCCTATGGCAGCCGGGCCAATTCGACGGTGTTTGATAACACCCAGTCGTTAACGCCGATTGTCGCCTTCTTCCCCTCGGCGGGGGAGGTTCACCTGTCGCGTGATGGCCGTTTGCTCAGCGTACAGAATTTCGCCATGGGTAACCACGAAGTGGATACCGGCACGCTGCCTTTTGGTATTTACGATGTACAGGTTGAGGTGGTCGTCAATGGTCAGGTGATCAACCGCCGTATGCAGCGGGTTAACAAACTCTATAGTCCGCTGCACGCCGCGGGTGCGCCGATGTTCTGGCAGTATTGGGGCGGCATGGTGCGTATGGATGAGTGGCGTGGTGACAACGATCGCTACGCTGAAGCTAAAGACAGCTACCTGTTGGGGGCTTCTGCCTCCGGTTACCTGTCTCGTTTTAACTGGGCACTGTCCGGCTATTCCCTGGATGGGACCTCGGTGGCAGAAGGCCGTTTAAGCATACCCATCATCGATGCGGTGCAGGTTAGCACGCAGAGCATGATGGCCACCGACCAATCCTGGAAGCTGATCAACACCGTGAGCGCCACGCTGCCAGGCGGTTTCAGTACGCTGTGGGCCAACGAAGAAAAAACGGTTATTGGCAATAAACTGCGCCAAAACGATGCCCATAACCGGGCGATCGGCGGCTCGCTGAACTTGGGCGCGATAGTGCCTCACCTCGGTACGCTCAGCGTGAGTTACAACGATGACAAGAAAAATAGCAGCCATTACTACAACGTGGATTACTACCAGAATCTGTTTACCGGCCGTTACGGCACGCTGGGCGTACGTGCCGGGGTACAGCGATACAATAATGGCCATTCCGGTGGCAACACCGGTAAATACATTGCGCTCGATTTCTCATTGCCGCTGGGTAACTGGTTCAGCGCCGGGGTTTCTAACCAGAATGGCTACACCACGGCCAATATTGCGGCACGTAAAGAGATCGCCGATGGGCCGATCCGTAGCGTGGGGGCCAACCTGTCGCGCGCCATCTCGGGGGACACCAATGGGGATAACAGCTTTAACGGCGGCGCCTACGCGCGTTTTGACACCAAGTATTCCGCCGGCACCGTCAACGTTAGCAGCTCCGCGGACGGTTACGTGAATACCAGCGTGACCGCCAACGGCAGCGTCGGTTGGCAGGGGCGTCATATTGCGGCGAGTGGGCGTAGTGAAGGCAACTCGGGGATCATTATCAATACCGGTCTGGAAAACGAAGGCATGCTGACCGCGCGCGTGGATGGCCGCGTCGTCAAGCTGACCGGTGACAAGAATTATCTGCCATTGTCCCCTTATGGTCAGTATGTAGTGGAGTTGATGAACAACAAAAACTCGGCGGAAAGCTTCGATATCGTCACCAAGCGTAAAAGTAGCCTGACGCTATACCCAGGTAACGTAGCCGTGATCGAACCGCAAATCAAACAGATGGTTACGGTCTTTGGCCGCATCAAGGCTGAGGATGGCACGTTGCTGGCCAACGCCAATATTAACAACCATATCGGACGTACCCGTACGGATGAGAAAGGGGAGTTCGTGATGGATGTGGATAAGAAATTCCCGGTGATCGATTTTACCTACCGTCACAATCAAAGCTGTGAGGTGGCGCTGGACCTGAGCAAGGCACAGGGTGCGGTCTGGGTTGGCGACGTGGTTTGCCGTGGCTTGAAATCCTACGCCAAAGTGGGCCAACCAGGAGATATGAGCAATGAAGGCTAATAGCAGAAGTTTGGCGTTGTTGATTGGCGGGCTGCTAAACATCACCCCGGCACAGGCGGTGAACCCGACCAATCTGGGGGATGCTGCGACGGTGAAGTTTGTCTTTGTTGAGAACAATGCGGACGATAACTACTTTGTCACCCCTGCTGGGGTACTTGATCCGCGTATGTCCGGCGCCAATAAATGGACCGGGCTAAAATATGGCGGTTCTGGCACGATTTATCAGCAGAGCCTGGGCTACGTGGATAACGGCTATAACTATGGGTTGATTGCCAACTACCGCTTTGATATGTGGTTGGAAAATGCGCCGATCAAAAATCCATTCCTTGGCCTGCGCTGTATCAACTGGTATGCCGGTTGCAATATGGATACCAGCCTGATCCTGCCAGACTCCAGCGATGAAAAAGGGTTCTACGGGGCGGTCGTTACTCCCGGGGGACAAAAATGGATGCACGGCATGATGTCACCGAGTTTTTATCAGTACCTCCAACAGATGGGATCTGGTGAGTCGTTCAGCATGCAGATTAACGCCTGTCAGACATCCATTGCCTATAGCGCCAGCAGTGGCGGGCGTTGCCAGAATCAGACCAGCGGAACCTGGTATCGGCGTAATGTCACTCACAACAAAGCGGCACACCTGCGTTTTATCAATACCAATGCGGTATCGGAAGTGTTCGTCAACAGTGACGGGATACCGATTATCGGCGAAGGGAATGCGGACTGCCGCAACCAAACCGTCGGTGCCCGCAGCGGTATCATGTGCAAGATGGTCAGCTACGACCTGCAAACGGATGGCAGCGTCAGCAACACCTCGATCCATATTTTCCCGTCGATCAACCATGCCGCACTGGCATCGGCAGTTAATGCGGCCGATCTGCAATTCAGTTTGAATGGCAACAGTTGGAAAAACACTTCGGGTACTGGTAGCTACTATACGTTTAACGAGTTGAAGAGCAGCAATGCCGTTTACGTGTTTTTTGCCAGTAACTTCTTCAAACAGATGGTCAAACTGGGGATCACCGACGGCGGCACGCGCAATTTGATTAACTTCCGTTTCCAGAACACCACCTCGCCAGAATCGGGCTGGTATGAGTTCTCGACCTCTAACCAACTGATCATCAAGCCGCGTGATTTCAGTATCAGCATTATTTCCGAGGATTACGATAACAACCCGCACCGTGAAGGGTATGTTGGTCCCTCAGAGCCACCGTTAGAGTTTGGCTATATTGTTACCACTAGCGCCAAGACCAACGCCGATCAGGTCAGGGTGATGGCGACCGGCCCAACGCAGTCACTGCGGGGGATCAACTACTGTATTTTCTCCTCGCCAGACAATACTACGCAGGTTCCATTTCCGGCCCAGCTTAGTATCACCACCAGCACGGGGGCGGAGCAGGTGTTTGATGCCGGTTGTGACAGCCAGTGGCACGATATGACCAACGCCCTGTGGAGCAGCACCCCATGGAATGATATTTCCGGTGACGTGGGGGTGATGAACAAGACCAAGGTCAAATTCAGGATCCCGATGAACGATCCGATCTCGCTGAAAACGGTTGAAAGCAACGCCTGGTATGGCGATGTGCATGCTGCCGGTGAGATCCACGTTGAGGCGACCTGGCGCAATATCAATTAAGGGGATGAAGTGAAAACTCTGCTGCTTTGGCTAATGTGCCTGCCTTTTACCGCTGGGGCGATCAACGTGGGTACCATGACGTTTGCGATGGATCAGGATCAGTCCTTTGTCGCTAAACGGGTGTTGAACAATAACGCCAGCGCGCGGTTTTATCAGGTTGCTATTCGTGCCATCGATCGGCCAGGGGAGCAGGAGGTGCGAACCCGCCCGGCAGAGGGAGAATTGCTGTTTGCTCCCAAGCAACTGACGCTGCGGGCCGGGCAGGGGGAATATTACAAGTTTTATTACAATGGGCCGAAGGATAATAAAGAACGTTATTATCGCGTCTCATTTCGCGAGGTACCGACTAACCTGCTGGCCACCGGGCAGAACAAGAAAGCCGGTGCCAACCTGGAGCCGATCGTGGTGATGGATACCATTCTAGTGGTCAGACCGCGTGAGACCCAGTTTGCCTACCAGCTCGACAAGCAGCGCGGTACGCTCAAAAACACCGGTAATACCTTTTTTAAATTCCTGTTGAAACCGGGCTGTAATAGCACCGATGAAGAGGGGATCACCGAGTATTTACGCCCAGGGGATACGCTATCGCATCCAGGTATCAAACTACAGGGGCAGAAATTTATTATTTATAATGACAAGTTTATCAACGTAGATAAAAGCTGTATTTAAATGGCTACATTATATTTTATTGGCCGTTCGGCAAGAAATGCCTGTTAGGGGTGGTTGTTTTTAAATTAAAAAATAGTATATTTTTAATAGGATAGTTGATTATGCACACTTTCTATAACGATACTTATATTCTCTTTGACCCCCATCCTTTGGTAAATATCGGCCTGCAGGCTTTGATTGATCCTAACAATAATAAAATCAACCATCTAAGCAGGCTGAAAAATATTGTCTCGTCACTTAATGATAATGAACAGCAAACGGTTATTATGGAGCTTTACCATCATATCGAAGACATTTATCAGGTAGTGCGATTCGTGTTGAGCGTCGGTCAGATCTGGCCAAAGGCGTCCCTGGTGGTTTTCACCGACATCGTCAACCCGGATATTTTGTCGCTGCTTGCCGCGCAAAAACACCTCTCATTAGTGGCCAAGCGCGATAATGTGGATTATTTGCTGGCAGCCATTTCGACGGCCCACCCCACTGCCAGTTATCGCAGCCCAGCGATGCGGCAGTTGTTGCAACAGGAACAGTTGCCATTATCAGGTTGTGAATGGCGCGTCCTGGGGGTGATGGTTGCCGGAGCCAATGCGCAGCACGCCGCTCAGGTTATCGGGCGCAGCTATAAGACCATTTGCACCTATAAGCTGAATATCATGCGCAAGCTGGGGTTGAATCAGGTTGGCTTTATGCAGCTGCTTTTGGCGTTCAGAACTCGTTACAGCGATTCTAGCTTACCGACACGGAGAAACGAAAGCAGGCTCCAGCATGCTGCTGATCCACTAGCGTAATGTCACTGTCGTGTAACTGCAGAATGCGTTTGACAATCATCAGCCCCAAGCCCCCCGCATGTCGGCGGGCATGGTTGAGAATTGACGGGCGGATAAACAGATCTGGGCGCAGCTCCAAGGGAATGCCTGGCCCGCTGTCATTGACCTGAACCATCACCTTATTCCCCTGCGGCCACAGGCGCACTTCGATCTCTCCACCGCTTGGCGTATGGCGGATCGCGTTATCCAGCAGGTTGGTCAGCACCCGTTCCATCATGCTCAGATCGGCAAACACCTGGGGGATCCCCGGCTGAATATCGGCAAGCAGGCGCTGTTGGCGAGCCTCGGCGGCCAATTCGAACTTCTGGAATACGTCCTGCACTAACTCACTGAGGGAGAAAGGCTCTTTCTGAGGTTTCACTACGCCGTACTCCAGCCTTGCCAGTTCAAATAGCTCTTGCGCCAGCCGCCCGACTTTGCGGCTCTGCGACAGGGCGATCTCCAGATAGCGTTGACGGTCGGTGGGTGTCAGGCTGGCGGATTTCACCGACAGCGTTTCCAGATAACCATGCAGTGAGGTCAATGGAGTACGCAGATCGTGAGAGATATTGGCGATAAACTCGCGCCGTTGCTGGTCCTGTTGCGATAGCGTTTGCCACTGTTCAGTAATGCGCTGTGCCATACGGCGGAATGCCTGCTGCAACTGGCTAACCTCATCACGGCTGTGACTCTCCGCAGGGGTATTGGCATAGGCTTGCAGTGCTGCGATGCCGTCGCCATCCAGCGCACTAACCTGCTGGGTCAGACGGCGGATTGGGCGTGTCACCCAGTGGAAGGCAATTCCCCCAGCCAGCAGCCCGAACAGTGCCACCAGCCCCATCGACCACAGCGCGGTATAAATGGCAGAGTTGATCTGGGCGTTATTGGCCAGCGCATCATAATCCTCCCCCAGCAGCACCACGTACAAATAGCCTTCAATCTCGCCATTTACCCGCAGCGGCGCGGCGCTGAAGACTTTTTGGTTATTGAGATTGCGCGGGTCGTCACCATAGAGGGGCATTTCGGCCCCATTCAGCAGTGCCTGTATCGGCAACAGATCGACCTTTTGGCGTTTTATGTGCCCGGCAGGTGCCGCGTTGCCGACGATATTGCCTTGTTTATCCAGCAGATAAACCTCAACGCTCGGATTAACTGCCATCAGTTTATCGAACAGGGTATGCACCGACCGATCGTTCCAGCCCTGCGAACTCAACAGTGGGTTGCTGGTGGCGATATGCTGCGCTAGATTGGAGGAAAGCCGTTGGATCACCGCCTGGCTATATTGCGTGCTGCTGCGTACCTGTAACCAACCGGAGATCGAACAGCAGATGAGCAGCAGCAGGGCGAAAACCAGAGTCAGGCGTTGTGTCAGCGTGAGATTTTTCATCATTTACCCTTGCGGCGAAGCCGCGAATTTATAGCCCTTACCCCACACGGTGAGGATGTGCTCGGGTTCTGCCGGGTTGCGCTCAATCTTGATCCTTAGCCGGTTAATGTGGGTATTCACCGTGTGTTCATACCCTTCATGTTGATAGCCCCAGACCTGATTGAGCAGGCTGAGGCGGGAAAACACTTTGCCGGGGTGGCGGGCGAAAAAATACAGCAGGTCGAACTCGCGCGGTGTCAGTTCCACCGTTTGCTGGTTCAAAAGCACTTCGCGGGCGATGGGATCGATCTCCAGCCCGTTCATGCTTAACGTTCCCGCCTCCATCCGGAGATTACGGGTCATCGCCTCTTGGCGGCGGAACAGGGCTTTGACGCGGGCGACCAGCTCCAGCATGGAAAAGGGTTTGGCCAAATAATCGTCTGCGCCCAGTTCCAACCCCAGCACCCGGTGGACTTCACTAGAGCGGGCGCTGGTGATAATGATTGGCGTATAGCGCGTCATATTGCGGGCGCGGCGGCAGATTTCCAGGCCATCGATGCCCGGCAGCATCAGATCGAGGATCAGCGCGTCCCAACCTCCTTGTTCCAGCATTGCCATGCCCTGATTGCCATCGGCCGCGTGGCTGATGTCATAGCCTTCATCGCGCAGATGCAGTTGCAACAGTTCGGCGATATGGCCGTCGTCTTCGACGATCAAGATTCGTTTTGCCTTTTCCATTTTCTCTACCGCGGTTAACTGGCCTACCTGAAGTCTACACAACCCCCACCTTGGAAGTGATCACATTTTATTTAACTTTGCGTGAGGTCTTGGGGAACAAATCCGTTGAATACTGCCGACATCGAACCGATAGGGGGCAGGAGAGAAGCGATGATCACGGCGAAACAGACCCTTATCCACCCGCTGTGGCTAAGGCTGACACATTGGCTGAACGCACTTGCCATGCTGATTATGGTCACCAGCGGTTGGCGCATTTATAACGCTTCCCCGTTGTTTAACTTTAGTTTTATCAACGAGCTGACGCTAGGCGGTTGGCTGGGGGGCGCGCTGCAATGGCATTTTGCCGGCATGTGGCTGTTTGGCATCAACGGCCTGTGCTATCTGCTGCTCAATCTGTTCAGTGGCCGCTTTAAATGCCAATTCTGGCCGCTCAGCCCCAGGCAGTTTGTGGCCGATCTCTGGGCCGCATTGTGCGGCAAGTTGTCCCACGCCGATCTGCGCCACTACAACATGGTGCAGCGTGTGGCCTATCTGGTGGCTATTGTGGTCAGCATCCTGATGGTGCTTTCTGGGCTGGTGTTGTGGAAGTCGGTGCAGTTTCCCCTGTTACGTACCCTGCTAGGGGGCTACGACGCGGCCCGCTATGTGCACTTTTTTGCCATGACGGCGCTGGTTGGCTTCGTGGTGATACATCTGGTGATGGTGGCCCTGGTGCCACGTACGTTGCTGGCCATGTTGCGTGGACGCTAAGGAGACACAGATGAAAACGGAAAATGAACCTCTCAGCCTCAGCGAAGGTCTGGATATCGTTAAAGAGGCACAACGCCTGTTAACGCGCCAGCTGGCATCGTCGTCGCGCCGCCGTTTTCTGCGCAATGGCTTGACCCTGGGGGGCGTGGCGATGCTGAGTGGCTGCGATCTCAGCGATAACGCTCAGGTAGATCAGGCCTTGAGCCGCATCTCACGCTTCAACGATCGGGTTCAGGGCTGGCTGTTCAATGCCAACCATCTGGCACCAGAGTATGCCGAATCGATGATCACTCGGCCATTCCCGTTTAATGCCTTCTATAGCGAGGATCAGGCGCCGGATATCAACGGTGACGATTATCGGCTGGAAGTGGCGGGGCTGGCACTGCACAAGCAACCCTGGACGTTGGCACAGTTGCATCAGATGACGCAAATCAGCCAGATCACCAGGCACATCTGTGTCGAAGGCTGGAGTGCTATCGGCAAATGGGGTGGGGTGCCGTTTGCCACCTTCCTGAAGGCGATTGGCGCAGATCTTAACGCCCGCTATATCGGCTTTAAATGTGCCGATGACTATTACACCAGCATCGATATGGCCACGGCGTTGCATCCGCAAACGCTGATGGCGCTGACCTACGACGGGCAGATTTTGCCGCGTAAATACGGCTATCCGATGAAACTGCGGATGCCCACCAAGCTGGGTTACAAGAATCCCAAACATATTCAAGTGATCGAAGTCACTAACCACTTTCCCGGTGGTTACTGGGAAGACCAAGGTTACAACTGGTTTGGCGGTAGTTGATTGCCGCCGGTGCAGTTTCATGGCACGACGCGTGCCGATTAACCAACAAAAGGAAATACCATGAAAAAGTTATTTGCCATGATGATGTGTAGCGCACTGATGCTGGGTATCACCGGAGCCAATGCGGCCGATAGCATGGGCAAGGACGCGATGAAAAAGGAGGGTATGAGCCAGATGTCTCACGATGGAATGGCTAAACAGGGCATGAAAAAAGAGTGCATGGGTAAAGACTGCGTGAAGAAAGACTCTATGGCCAAAGATGATATGAAGAAGGATCACATGGCCAAAGACAGCATGAAGAAAGATTCCATGGCTAAAGAGGGTATGAAGAAAGACGCTATGAGCCAGTAAAAGGTGCCATGACCGCCAGTTATCCTGTCTCTGGCACGGCAAGGGGCGCGCCCAATCGCTGAGTCCGCCCCTTTTGCTCAATTTCCGGCGACGAAAATGGTGCTCATATTTCGCAGGCGCAGCTTCTTTAATGCACTGTATTTTTGTGAAAAAATTGTTTTTGGATGGGTGCCACGCTTGGCCGCAATGTTCAGCAGGCTATCACCGCGCAGCAGGTTGAAGATCACATCACTTTCTGCCGGGCTGAGCTCACGGGTTTTCTGCACCTTCAATTGCCCCGACTCTTCACTCGCCAACAGGTTTTCCACTTTTTCCTGCAGGAGATAAAGCGGCATGCGTGCCGATACCAGCTCTACCGAGATCCCCAGGATCGCCAAAAGCTTGGCCACCCGCTCATCATCATAAAACACCAGAATACGCGTTGTGCTCATGTGTTGCTGATGCACAGACACCAGGCTTTCGATCACGTTGACGCTTTGTTCCAGATTTTGCGAGGTGAAAATCAGCGCAATATCATGCTTGATAATCTTCTCTGCCTTCGCGCCTCCATGCATAAAGTCCGAAAACAGCTTGATATCGTACTTGCCATAATGCTTTTTCAACAGCATTGAAAGCCCGACATAGCTGTACTTACACTCACTAATCACCAGGACATTGTTTTTAGACATATTGGGGATACCCATAATGAGTTAAAAGTATTCAGCAGCAAGCAGCTGATTTAAATCGTTGATGTTGGATTCCTGCCACAGCTTCCCCTGCAGCGCATAATAGGGCATTTCGTCTAGCCATTTTTTTTGTTCGTGTGTTTCAACCCCTTCGATAATCACTCGATAATGGTTCAGGTGAAAAAAACGCAACAATGCGCGCATCAACCCCTCACCGCCGGGCTTTTTCATAAAGTCCCATAGCAGCTGTCGATCGAGTTTAACGAAGCGGAATCGGCTGTTATACAAGGCGGAAAACCCGGCATAGCCAGAACCAAAATCATCGAGCCAAAATGAATAATTATTCAGAGAGGGATCGTTATGGACGTGGTTTTTTACCAGCCTGCTGGCGTTTTCGTTGATTTCGAAATGCAGGCAATTCATCGCGCGGATTTTATCGGCCAACGCACCGTTTGCCAGCGCCTGCAGCGAATGGTCGTCGACATTGATGGTGGCAATGATCTGGTGTTGTTGAAACCAGTCACGGTATTTTTCTATCAATTCAATTTGTTGATGCAGGATCTCGACGCGGGTTTCCCTGTCGGCCTGCTGGAAAAATTGTTCTGGAGAGAAATGCGCAAATTCGCTATCGAATGAGAAGCGCGATAAACATTCAACGGCCAGCAGTTGCCCTGATTTAGCGAACATAGGCTGGAAAACATAATTAATGCCGTTATTTTTATCGTTAAAAGCGCTGCGCATTCCTCAATCCTTTGATTGAAATTTATCTGTATGATTTTAAACAATAAACAAAGAAATAAATGGCTGTTTATTGGTAATAATCTTATTAAAGAAAGAATCATCTTATCGGGTGGTAAATTCCTCTAAAAGATTGAAATTTCAGAGGGAACACGGTTGCGCTCAAGATGGCTGAAAGCGCATTAACAGAGTTATATTCTGGTTTTTCGGCGTTTTATCGATTTTTTTGACCGCTAAACTTGACGGATTAAGATTATTACGAACATGGTAAATCGTCAACATCGATCGATACGTATTTGTTGATAGTTTTTTCCTATCATAAGGGGCGTTATGAATGTTTTAAACGATTTATCAATGAGAATGTTCTTGGACTATATTTCGCCGGGCAATGGATTCATCGGGCTTCATTCCGGACAGGGAGTAGCATCGTTGAATGTACTTAATGGATGTATTAATTCACCGAGAGTCGAAAATATGAAAATCTCTAAGCTGTCTGCTGTATTAGCACTGACTGTATGCGCCACCGCTATTCCTTCTCTTTCAGCACAAGCTGCCGATGGCACTATTACTTTCAACGGTAAGGTGACCGACCAGACCTGTACTATCAGCACCCCGGGTGGTAAAGATTTTACCGTTACTCTGCCAACCGTATCTTCTTCTACCCTGAATGCGGTTAGCGCTACTGCGGGCCGTACGCCATTCGCGATTAACCTGACCAAATGCTCTCAAGGCCAGGTAGCAACCTATTTCGAACCAGGTTCAACCGTTGATTTCAAAACGGGTCGTTTGAATAACCAAACCAAAGCCAATGCCGCGACCAACGTGCAAATCCAGCTGCTGGGTAGCAACAACCAGTTCCTGCCAATTCTGGCTGCCACCAACAACGGTGCACAGACTAACTCCCAGTGGGTTGCCGTTGCCAAAGACGGTGATTCAGCCGATCTGAACTATTATGCGGAATATTTCGCCACCGCAGCGGCGGGCGCTGGTGATGTGACTTCAAACGTACAATACACCATCATCTACCAATAAGTTATTACCCGTCGCTTTTAACGTTATCACGTTATTTCCTCCCTGCGAGCTGTCGGGCGAATAGTTTCGCCTTGATGGCCTCTAATTTCAGGGGGTGAAAATTATCGGGTATCTATTCTGGCGGGTGGAAACTTTTCCCCCGCTGTATTTCTATAGTAGTGATATTAAAATGAAAACATCGTTTAAGAAATACAGCGTATTGCTGATGGCCGTGCTTTTCAGCAGCAGCGCTTTTGCCAGCGTTATTGTTAATGGCACACG
>NZ_JBKJYW010000437.1:0-6786 GCF_046715635.1 Serratia sp. (in: enterobacteria) | reverse complement strand
CAGCTTGAACCAGGCCCAGGTAAACAACCCGTACCAGGCGGTGCCGACGAGATACAGTAAAGGGGCATGCCAGATTGGCACGGTGCCTACCATGCTGAGGGAAAAGATGGCGGCAACCAGTGCGGCTGGTAGCAGGCGGGCATGCAGCGGACTGATCTCACCGCTGACGCCGAGCAACAGCGCCATTCCCAGCATCAGCAAGGGTAAGGGTAGATCCCACAGCAGGGCTTGTTGCAGCAGAAGGCTGCTGAGAGCGAACAGGGAACCGCCGACGACCAGACGTTTGAAAAAGCGTTTGTGTGGCGTATCCAGCCCGGCAATGTTGCAGCAGGCGGGCACCAACGAGAACAACATGCCGAGTTGCAGGTTACCAATTAGCAAACCAAACGCCACCGGCAGGCACAACACCAGCGTTTGCCGCAGTGCGTAGTTGACTTCCGGGTGGTAGATCAGGCGGCGCCACATGGTTGGCTATTCAGCAGGTAAAGAAACGGCGCATTGCTGCGCCGTTTCCTTGGGGATTAACGCGTACCGTACACGACAATGGTTTTGCCGTGCGCGGAGATCAGGTTTTGATCTTCGAGCATTTTCAAAATACGACCGACGGTTTCACGTGAGCAACCGACGATTTGGCCAATTTCCTGGCGGGTGATTTTGATCTGCATGCCGTCTGGGTGAGTCATGGCATCAGGCTGTTTTGCCAGGTTCAGCAAGGTCTGTGCAATGCGGCCGGTAACGTCAAGGAAGGCGAGGTTACCCACTTTCTCTGAGGTGACTTGCAGGCGGTTGGCCATCTGTGCGGACAGGCGCATCAGGATATCCGGGTTAACCTGGATCAACTGGCGGAATTTCTTGTAGGAAATTTCAGCCACTTCACAGGCGGTTTTGGCCCGTACCCAGGCGCTACGCTCCTGGCCTTCTTCAAATAATCCAAGCTCGCCGATGAAATCCCCCTGGTTAAGGTAGGACAGGATCATCTCTTTGCCTTCTTCATCTTTAATCAGCACCGCGACGGAGCCTTTGACGATGTAGTAAAGCGTTTCGGCCTTTTCACCTTGGTGAATCAGCGTACTCTTCGATGGATATTTGTGGATATGGCAATGAGACAGGAACCATTCGAGAGTCGGGTCTGTTTGCGGTTTGCCGAGAACCATTCGCTGTTATCCTCTGTTGTTATCGCTGCCTTGTATCACAGGGGTCAGAGTTCCCTGTAAAACGTGCTTATAGCCTGGTGTTTTAATAGTGGCTATCAACAGGTTTTGAGGCGTGTTATAGAAATACGCTTGTGCTCTAGCATATTAACTTGCAGGGAGAGCTGCAAGCTACATTCTGTTAACAAACCAATATAGGGGCCTTTCCTTGGACGTATCCCTGAAATCGGTGACCTGGAAAGAGTTATTGCGGCTCTGTTTGTAGCACAGAGTGAGGCGGGTGTCTTGTGTTGTCTCGCTTCAGCATGATTAGCGTCAGGTTACGTTGCCAGAATGTATGCGAAAGCGTACCCTGTTTTTAAGAAATTAACCGGAGTGTGTAACATGCAGGCAAGAGTTAAGTGGGTAGAAGGGCTGACATTCCTGGGTGAGTCTGCGTCCGGCCACCAGGTTTTGATGGATGGCAACGCTGGCGATAAAGCGCCAAGCCCGATGGAAATGGTGCTGATGTCCGTCGGCGGCTGTAGCGCCATTGATGTGGTGTCGATCCTGCAAAAAGGGCGTAACGATGTGCGTGACTGCGAGGTAAAACTGACCTCTGAGCGCCGTGAAGAAGCACCGCGTCTGTTTACCCATATCAATCTGCATTTTATCGTCACCGGCAAAGGGCTGACCGATAAGATCGTCGAGCGCGCGGTGGATCTTTCCGCCGAGAAATACTGCTCCGTCTCCTTGATGTTGGGTAAAGCCGCCAACATCACCCACAGCTTTGAAATCCGCGAAGTGGTTTGAGCCTACCAAGGGTAGCGCAGGCAGTGGGCTCGCAATAAATCAAGAAATCGCCGTGCCGTTACGGTTAGCGGCGATTTTTGTGAATATAGCACGCAATATTGAGCCTGCGGCAGCGTGTCGATCGGCAATGTCACCAGCCGATGCTGCAAATGGAATGGTGCACTCATCGCCCGCGCCACGATAGTCAGATAATCCGCCTCCAACACCATATTCAAGCCACAGGTCACTGAATCCGAGCGAATGGGCGAACGGCTCAATTGCTGATAGAAGGTGCCCAACACCGCGCGTAGCTGCTGGTAATAGCCCATATCGGTTTCCGGTAATAACCACTTGGCCTCACGCAGTTCGTCCAGCGAGGTTGCCTGCGCCAGTGGGTGCCCTTGGCGTGCAATAATACAAAAAGAGGCGCTGAACAGCGGTTCACGCACCAGATCCTCCAGCGGCAGTTCCGGGCTGACGGTAACTATAAGGCCCTGCTGAAGAACCCGATCGTGCTGCTGCTGTTTGTGGCAATCTTTTGCATCAATATCCCGTCGTACGGCCTGATGGCCTGGCTGCCGAAATTCCTGGTGCAGCAGCGTGGAATGCCGATTGACGTCTCCAGCATGGTGGTGGCCGCCGGTGGTTTGGGGATCTGGATCTCCTCACTCGGTACCGGCTGGCTGGTCGGGCGCTATCTGCAAGGGCGTGAGCCGTGGGTGATCTTCTTCAGTTCTCTGCTCAGCGCCTTGTGCATCTGGCTGGTGTTCACCAGCGAATCGGCGCTGACGGCCAGCCTGTTCTTGTTCCTGGGTTATATCTTCCTGATGGCCTCGTTCGTTACGGTGTTTACCCTGCCGATGAAGCGCCTGCCTACGGAGGTGATGGGAGCAGCGATGGGGCTGATTAACACCGGTGGCACCTTGGGCGGTTTTGTGGCACCTATCGCCATGGGGTATTTGATCACCATCAGCCACAACTACATGACGACGTTTATCTTTTTGGCACTGGCCATGGTGGTTTCCGGGCTGGTGATCCTGCCATTGGCGGGTAAAGCACGCCAACCGGCACTGAATTAAGGAGTATGCACATGAACATTGAACAGCTGATTGCTGGTGTGGAACAACAGGTATTGCAGTGGCGTCGTCATCTGCATGCCAATCCCGAGTTGTCATTTCAAGAGGCGCAGACGGCAGACTACATTGCTGCACAATTGGCCAGCTTCGGCCCGCTGAAAATCACCCGTCCTACACCCAATAGTGTGGTGGCCGAATTGCAGGGTGCCGTGTCGGGGCCTTGCTATGCATTGCGCGCTGATATCGACGCCTTGCCGATCCAGGAGGAAAGCGACGAACCTTTCTGCTCGACCCGGCCAGGGGTAATGCATGCCTGTGGCCATGATGCCCACAGCGCGATACTGCTGGGCGCGGCCAGCGTGCTGTGCCAGCTTCAGGCGCAGTTGCAGGGCTCGGTGCGCTTTATCTTCCAGCATGCCGAAGAAGTGCCGCCGGGCGGAGCCCAACAGTTGGTGGATCTGGGGGTTCTGGATGGTGTAAAGATGATCTTTGGCCTGCATGTCATGCCCAACTTCCCTACCGGTGAGGTGGGGATGAAGCAGGGCGTGTTCAGTGGTTCCAGCGATAACTTCGACATTGTGTTGCAGGGCAAGGGTGGACATGGCTCGATGCCGCATCTGTGTATCGATCCGGTGCCGATTGGTGCGGAGATCGTTAGCGCCTTGCAGCAGATCGTGGCGCGTAAGCTGGATCCGTTAAATGCCCCGGTGTTGACGGTGGCGACCTTCCAGGCAGGCGATAGCTATAACGTCATCCCAGACAGCGCGCGGCTGGCGGGAACGCTACGCACTCATAATCAGGAAGTCCGTGAGCGGGTACCGCTGTTGGTTGAGCAAACCGTCGCTGGGATCAGCCAGGCGCACGGTGCCAGCTACAAGGTTGACTGGACGCGTGGCTATACCATTGGCAATAACCATCCTGATGCCTGCGCCATTGCGCGCGAGGTGGTGGCCGAGGCCGTGGGGCCACAGGCGCTGCGGGAATTGACCAGCGCGATGTTTGGCAGCGAGGATTTTTCTTCTTATCAGGAGAAAGTGCCGGGGTGCTTCCTGTTTATCGGCAGCGGTAACGAGGCGATCGGTGCCACCTACGGCGTGCATAATCCCCGTTTTAAACTGGACGAGGCGGCGATGCAGATCGGCGTGAAACTGCACGTCGGTTTTATCCGCCATCTATTGATGCGTTAACAACTGTGGGCGCGGTAGTGAACTGACCCTAAGAAATTTTCCGCGCCTGTAGCTCCACCGATACGCAGTGTCAGATGTACAAATCTGTTGCTTAGCCGATCTCTAGATGCAATTCGCTTATGGACACCCCCTGCCGTTCTGCTCTTCGGCGACAGAACTCAGTTCGACAGGTTGCCCAGGCTCGATTCTCTGGAGAGGCGGCCTTCAGGGACGCCAGAAACCAGAAATTCTGTGCCTCTCCCCACACTTCTTCGCGTTCTCTCTCTGATGCCTGTTTAGCCAACTGAGAAAACACCGCTTTTTCCCCTCTAATGAACATAATCATTACAGGGAACGCACACGCATGGCGTAATCTGTGTCACTCTCTGACATGTTATTGAGCCTCCCTCCTCCCTGCTGAGAGACGCTGAACCAAGGCTGATTGATATTCTCGCCATTCTTTCTCATCATCGCGTGTTCTCTTTCTTCACTGTCATAGACTTTTATAAATAAGGTGATAATAGAAAAGACTGCATATTACGCACACCTAACTTCTTTAATCCCTGGAGTTTGTAATGACTGACTGTCTTGACGTTTATTCCCAAAGATTCGCCTACTTGTGCCGGTCTCTTTCCTGAGATGAGGGCGCTGAGGACCGCGTATTCTCGAGAACTTAATCCTTGCCACTCAAAGGGCAAAGAGGGAAGTTCATTCCCAGTTAGAATGTCCTCGATTTGCAAACGCAATGCCGACACCGAGTAAGAGAGGTCCAAGCCGCCTACCACTATGAACAGACTGATTAAATACCGTATGTAGGACATGTCCGCTGTGTCAAATGTGAGCAATACCAAACATTGTGGGTGATGTTGGTATATCTGTTTTATGAACCGCTCTACTTCTCTCATATGGCCCGGAGGAAAATGTTGTGGTGATAACAACAACAGATCTACAGAGGCAACAGAGACAAGTTGTTTCTCAATATCACAAATATGTTCAGCATCAATCACATCATAAGCAGGCGACAGCAGCGCCTTCATTCCCAGGCGCGTAAAGGAGCATGGATGCACAAGGGCTACTGTCTGCCTCGGTTTTGTTTCTCGAGTTAAAGAAGTCATCTGGATTATGCCCTCCAGTGAAGAGTATTAGCACCTAGGTGAGTCTCAAGGCAAAAATTCTGGAGCCTCTCTTGAGGTAAGGGTAAACAAGTGTTTTGTTTCAGCAGAATTGAAGCCAATCGTGACAATGGGGTCGCACTGCTGAGAATAGCGTCGGCCTGTTGGCAGACACAGGGTAGGGTTGACAACTGATGAGCGCTTTCCGTATCGAATAGGATAAGGGTTCGCCATTCAGGTGGGCAGGTGGCATAGAAATTGTCGAGAGTACGGCATGCGGAATTCGTCACACCATTTGTGACATGAAGCACAACCGTATCCGGTTTTAGCCGACCCACCTGAAAAAGGGGGGACTGTGGAAAAATCATGGTTATCAACAATGGCGTAAGGCGGTAATGTGCCTCCTCTCGCTCGAGAATAGCTTCCACCGCTGCCGCCATGTAGGCATGAGGGGATATAATTACGATATTTTTATTACCCATAGTTACTTTCCTATATTTATCAGTATCTCCACCACGGCGATTTGCCAGTGACATGTTTAAAAAAACGCCCTCACCAAAAGTTGTAAAAGGGCCGGTACGCAATAGCGCTATGATCGAAATAGTTAAATTAACGTTGTCTTGATTCAGTATTGAATTAATGTCTGGTTGCATTATCAACAGCGACTACGGGAAGAGATACATTTACTCTATTAATAAAAAAACAAAATTCACCTAAAGACATTTGTTTTCATGTAGTTTTTATTAATCAATTAAAATACAATGATATAGGGCTTTCTTAAGCTAATCTTAACCCCCTTAAAGAGAGATATATAAGCGAACTGATGCGGAAGTTAAGGAACAAGCTCCATGAAAGAGCACTGAATTTCGAGTCGTCTCTCCTGGCTATTATGAAACAGTGAGTCGCTATAAATGTAAAAACAAGGAGGTGTAGGTTATTCGGGAGGAATTAGTTGTAGGAATAAAGCCGACTACCCAGCTCATCGCAATATCAAAAAAAGAGGGTGCCCACTTCTGATGACGAGTTGATTGTCTTTCTAAAAAGGATAAGGCCCACGGATGGGCCGAATAACTCTGTGCAGGTAACAACGCCGTAGCTTGATAGATGACGGGTAGGATGACTTTACTCGATCTTCTTGCCTTCCATCAGCCGCTGCACCAGCGGTGCCATGATCAGTTCCATTGCCAGCCCCATCTTGCCGCCAGGCACCACCAGCGTATTAATATGCGAGATAAACGATCCTTGCAGCATTGCCAGCAGGTAAGGGAAGTCGATCTGATCCAGGCCACGGAAGTGGATCACTACCAAGCTTTCGTCCAGCGAGGGGATCGCCTTGGCGGCGAACGGGTTGGAGGTATCTACCGTCGGGACGCGCTGGAAGTTGATATGGGTGCGTGAGAACTGTGGCGTGATGTAGCTGATGTAATCTTCCATAGAACGGACTACCGAGTCCATCACCGCCTCACGGGAATGGCCACGCTCGCCGGTATCGCGGATCAGCTTCTGGATC
>NZ_JBKJYW010000436.1:0-4309 GCF_046715635.1 Serratia sp. (in: enterobacteria) | reverse complement strand
GGGCAATATAGCCTGACTGATTTGCGTCAAGATAGTCAGCCCACCACTGCATCATCTCTTTCCTGACGTCAAGATGTTCGGCCAGATGGTTATAGGCAGCTCTGACAGAGTTTCTTTCCTGATGGCTCATCTGAAGTTCAATAGCATCCCGCGACCACTTTCCTGACTCAATGAGGGAACTGCAGGCCATGGCTCTTAGGCCATGCGCACATACTTCAGATTTTGTGTCGTATCCCAGACGCCGCAATGCTTTATTGATGGTGTTTTCGCTCATGACTTTAAACATATCGTGGTCATTGGGGAAAATGAGCTGACCGTGACCGGATAGCTGATGTATTTGCTTAAGCAGCATGATGGCCTGAGTTGAGAGTGGCACCAGATGCGGAGTTTTCATCTTTGATCCTCGTTCGGAATAGCGGACCCCGGGGACCGGCTCCCGAGTGGCGGGGATGGTCCAGAGCGCATTCTCAAAATCAATTTCCTCCCACCGGGCAAAACGTAACTCGCTTGAACGGACAAATACATAAAGGTTAAAGCGGAGTGCCAGACGGGTTAGTAATCGTCCGTTATCCTGATTCAGCCGGGCAAAGAAATCGGGCAGTTGGGAAAGGGGGATAGCAGGGTGGTGACGCTTTTTCGGTACGGCAATGGCTCCGCTCAAGTCGAGCGCCGGGTTATATTTGATCATCTGATTCTGAATGGCATAGCGCATGATGCTGACGATGCGCTGCTGCAGCCGCATGGCAACCTCCAGAAATCCTTTGTCTTCGATAGCCTTGAGGACATATAGCAAATCAGCCGTGCTGATATCGGAAATGGTTTGTTTTCCCAGAGGCGGGAACAGATACATTTCAAGGCTTCGTAATATACGGTTTGAGTGATTTTCAGACCAGGTGCGGTTGCTCTTGTGCCAGGTGCGGGCTACTTCTTCCAGAGTACTGCCTACCTTTCTGGCCTGCTTTTCATGACGCCGGGTCTGACCTGGGTCATTACCTTGTGCCAGTTCGGCGCGTGAGTCGTCGCGTAGTTTTCTGGCCAACGTTAAAGAAACAGCAGGGTAGGCACCAAAGGCCAGCTTCCTTTCCTTTCCGCCATAGCGGTACTTGAGATTCCAGAGTTTTGAACCGTTGGGTTTGACCAGCAGGTATAGACCAGCGCTATCACTCAGCTTGAAGGGTTTGTCTTGGGGCTTGGTGTTTCGGATAACAACATCAGAAATTGACATTTGGGGGCCTCGACTATATCGAACCGAACAGGCCCCTAATAAAGCCCCCAAAAGTTGTGGCAGTCAACGTAACAATGTGGAACTCAGTGTAACCACATTCACGTATAACTTATTGATTTTACTGCATCCATGGACATCAGTGAACATCCTTGGAATAGAAAGTGGCTCCTCTGACTGGACTCGAACCAGTGACATACGGATTAACAGTCCGCCGTTCTACCGACTGAACTACAGAGGAATCGTGTGAACGGGCGGAATGATAACGGGGTGCTGGGGGGAAGTCAAAGGGGATTACGCATTCTGCGTTTGTTTGCTTACAGAATGCGCAACCCGTTGAGCTTTTGGCAGATTTATCCCATGATTACTCGTTTCAAGCTCAGCCGATAGTGATAACGTCCAGCGGTCAGTAGGAAGTCTTCATTAACGCTTGGGCTCCAGGAGTCGTCACCGCCCACGCCCATATGCTGGGCATCCAGATGTAGCCAGGTGCCGGGCTCTTCTTTCAGTAAATGCACGTGGCTGCAATTCATCAACTGCTGTAGGCCGTAACGGCTGAGCGAGAAGTGGAAATGTCCCTCGGCTTGCAGCTCGCCATACTGCAGTCGCTGTGTGTCGCAGCGCAGGCCGTTTTCCCCTGGGAAAATATAGGGCGTATGCATCTGCTCCAGCGGTCGGGTCCACAGCCCATGTTGGGCAGCAAGCTTGCGGTCCGGATAGTTCTCGTGCGGCCCCAGCCCCAACCATTGCACCTGTGGGTGCACCTCAGCCAGTTGGCAACTGAGGCCGATACGGGCGGGAGGGGGCAGGGCGTCGGCCACCGTGACGTCTACCTCAACCTGCACGCTGCCGTGGCAATCGAACAGCCACTGCTTACGGCTGTGCAGCAGCACCTGCTGGTTAAAGCTGAACGTATGCTCGGTCACCACCCGCACACCGTCGCCCAACGCATCGGCATAAATCTGCGTGCACTGCTCCTCCAGTTGATACATCCCCGCCAATTTCCAGCGCTCGATCCAGGCGTTAGGGTCGATACGATCCACTTCGCTGATGCCAATGTCGTTATCCAACGGCGCACGGATAAAATTATCACGCAGCGGTGTCAGTAGGGTAGCGACGTCATCTTGCCACCACTGGCTCAGGCAGCCGGAAATCCGCTCGAACTGCCAGCGTTGGTTGCCGTGAGTGATGTCAATCTGCTGCTCGTTCTGCGTTAACTGCGGGGCAGAGCCGCCGTTGGTTGGTGGCGCCAGGTGTAAGGTGCGTGGCAAACGCCATTGATCCCAGGCGCAACGATGATGTTCTTCTGACCAGTCCGTGGCATCAGGCTGTACCACTTCCACGTTCAGCCACAGCTCGCCTGGGCGGTGGATCATCGGTAACTTATCCAGCAGGGTGACCGTGGTGCTGCCTTGTGGGGGCAAGTTGAACATCAGGCTACCGCTGGCTCGTTCTACGCCGTCCAACTCCAGCCGCCAGTTAAGCTGTTCATTGTCGGTTGCCCGGAACAGGTATTCGCTGGTGATGGTGAGTGCCAGCTGCTGGGCATCAAACTGAAACTGGAAAAACTGCTGCGCGCGTTGCGCTTCGAACAGTGCCGGGTGGGGGCTATGATCGGGGAAGACCAGCCCGTTGAGGCAGAACTGACGATCGTTGGGGGTATCGCCAAAGTCTCCGCCGTAGGCCCAATAAGTCTGGCCGCTGCCATCTGTGCGGCTTAAGGCTTGATCGACCCAGTCCCAAACAAAGCCGCCTTGCAGGCGCGGGTGCTTGCGAAAAGCCTGCCAGTAGCGATCGAAGCCGCCAAAGCTGTTGCCCATCGCATGCGCATATTCGCACAGGATTAACGGGCGTTGTTCATCGGGCATGCCGATCCACTTCTTGATCGACCATTTAGGCACCGCCGGGAAAGGCTGATCCTGATCGACGCGGGCATACATCGGGCACACGATATCCGTGGCTGCCGAATTGGCACCTCCACCTTCATACTGCACCGGGCGGGTAGGATCCTGGCTTTTCACCCAGCGGTATAGTGCATCATGATTGCAGCCATGGCCGGACTCGTTGCCCAAGGACCAGATGATGATGCAGGCATGGTTGCGATCGCGCTGCACCATGCGCGTAACGCGCTCGCTCATGGCGGGCAGCCAGAGCGGATCGTTCGCAAGCCGGTTCATCGGCTGCATGCCGTGGGTTTCAATATTGGCTTCGTCAACCACATACAAGCCGTACCGATCGCACAGTTTGTACCACAGCGGATGGTTCGGATAATGGGAGCAGCGCACCGCGTTGAAGTTATGCTGCTTCATCAGCAGGATATCCCGGCGCATGGTGGCTTCATCCATCACCTGGCCATGTTCTGGATGGTGCTCGTGGCGGTTGGTGCCCCGGATCAGCAAGGGCTGACCGTTGAGCTTCAGCAACCCATTGCTGATGGCAACCTGGCGGAACCCGACGTCATAGGCTTCTGCCTCTATCAGTTCCCCGGTGGGGGAAAGTAACAGGATCACCGCGCGATACAGCTCCGGCGTTTCCGCACTCCAGAGCGCTGGCTGTTCCACGGGCAAACGCAGCGTGGTGCGATCGTCATAAGCGCCGCGCTCATCGATAATCTCACTGCCGAAGCTTTGCGTCTGCTCGGCAATCAGGGCTTCCTTGCGCCACAGCTGCACCTGAACCCGATGTTGCTGGGGCCGATTCGTTTGTACTTCTACCACCAGTTCCCCACGGCGGAAGCTGTCGCTCAGTGGCGTGGTGATATGGATATCGCTCAGGTGAGCAGCGGGTTTATGCAGCAGGCTGACGTCGCGGAAAATCCCGCTCATCCGCCACATGTCCTGGTCTTCCAAATAGGAGCCGTCGGAATTCTGATAGACCTCCACCGCGAGAACATTGTCTCCGTCCTTGAGGAACTTCGTGACATCGAACTCGGCCGGGGTGCGGGAGTCCTGCGAGTAGCCGACTTTCTCGCCGTTGAGCCAGACGTAGCAGGCGGAATCGACGCCTTGGAACACGAGGTGCACCGGCCGGCCCTTCCACTCGGCGGGGATGGCGAAGTTCCGGCGGTAGGAGCCGACGGGGTTGCGT
>NZ_JBKJYW010000435.1:0-9164 GCF_046715635.1 Serratia sp. (in: enterobacteria) | reverse complement strand
TTTATCGATGTCTCGCGCATTTTCGGCGATGTTCGCGCCGTAGATCGGGTTTCTGTTGAAATACAGGACGGCGAGTTTTTCTCCATGCTTGGGCCTTCTGGCTCGGGTAAAACCACCTGCCTGCGGTTGATCGCCGGTTTTGAGCAACTGAGCTCCGGCTCGATCCGCATTCATGGGCAAGAGGCGAGCAATCTGCCGCCTTATCAGCGCGATGTGAATACCGTGTTCCAGGACTATGCGCTGTTCCCGCACATGTCGGTGCTGGAGAACGTGGCCTACGGTCTGATGGTGAAAGGCGTTGCCAAGCGTGAGCGACTAGCCCGGGCGAATCAGGCGTTGGAAAGCGTGGCGTTAGGGTTTGCTGCCGAGCGTAAACCGGCGCACCTATCCGGTGGTCAACGCCAGCGCGTGGCTCTGGCTCGTGCATTGGTCAATCGTCCACGCGTCCTACTGCTGGACGAGCCGCTCGGGGCATTGGATCTGAAATTGCGTGAGCAGATGCAAGGGGAGTTGAAGAAGCTGCAACGCCAACTGGGCATCACCTTTATCTTCGTCACGCACGATCAAAGCGAAGCCCTGTCGATGTCCGATCGGGTGGCGGTGTTTAACAATGGCCGTATTGAGCAGGTAGACGCGCCACGCGAGCTGTATATGCGGCCAAGAACGCCGTTTGTTGCTGAGTTTGTCGGCACGTCTAACGTGGTACGCAGCGAACTGGCTGAGCGGTTACTGGGGCAATCGGCCACCTTCTCGATCCGCCCGGAGCATATCCGCCTGTTGGATCAAAGCGGAGCAGCACAGGGGGAAGTTCAGGTTCAGGGCACCTTGCAGGATATCCATTACCAAGGGGCGGCGACACGCTATGAAATCGCCCTGAGCAGCGGTGAGAAACTGCTGGTCAGCCAGGCTAACCCGCAGTGGCAGGCCGTGGCACAGCAGCGCTTGATCGGTCAGCCGGTCACCGCCTGTTGGGCCAGAGAGGCAATGGTACCGCTGCTGGAGGAGAGGTGAGATGGACATGAGCATCGAGCAGCCGGCAGCGCCCGGCGGTAAAATTCGCGCGATTTCCACCTATCTGTACCGCAAGCCAACGCTGTATCTGCTGCTGTTGCTGGTGCCGCCGCTGCTGTGGTTTGGGGCGGTGTATCTTGGCTCGCTGCTGACCCTGCTGTGGCAGGGCTTTTACACCTTCGACGATTTCACCATGACGGTGACGCCGGATCTGACCTTTGCCAACCTGAGCGCGCTGTTCAACCCGGCCAACTACGACATCATTGTGCGTACGCTGACCATGGCGGTGGTGGTTTCACTGGCCAGTGCGGTGTTGGCATTCCCGATCGCTTACTACATGGCCCGTTACACCAGCGGTAAGGTGAAGGCGTTCTTTTATATCGCCGTGATGATGCCGATGTGGGCCAGCTATATCGTTAAAGCCTATGCCTGGACGCTGCTGCTGGCGAAAGACGGCGTGGCGCAGTGGTTCCTGCAACATATGGGGCTGGAACCGGTATTGGCGAGCATCCTGAGCATTCCCGGCGTAGGGGGCAATACGCTATCCACTTCCGGCCTTGGGCGCTTCCTGGTGTTTGTCTATATTTGGCTGCCGTTCATGATCTTACCGATCCAGGCGGCGTTAGAACGCTTGCCGCCTTCGTTGCTGCACGCTTCTGCGGATCTGGGTGCGCGCCCATCGCAGACGTTCCGCTATGTGATCCTGCCGCTGGCGGTACCGGGTATCGCAGCCGGTTCCATTTTCACCTTTTCACTGACGCTGGGCGATTTTATCGTGCCGCAGCTGGTGGGGCCGCCGGGCTACTTTATCGGCAGCATGGTGTACGCCCAACAGGGGGCGATCGGCAATATGCCGATGGCGGCCGCCTTTACGCTGGTGCCGATCGTCCTGATCGCCATTTATCTCTCGATTGTGAAACGCCTGGGGGCCTTCGATGCACTCTGAACGCGCGCAGTTAGGGCTGAAACTGGCCGCCTGGGGTGGCCTGATCTTCCTGCACTTCCCGATAGTGATTATCGCCATGTATGCCTTCAACACCGAAGACGCGGCATTCAGCTTCCCACCGCGGGGCTTTACCCTGCATTGGTTCAGCGTGGCGGCGGGCCGGCAGGACATTATTGATGCGGTACTGCTTTCGGTGCAGATCGCCTGCCTGGCCACGGCGATTGCACTGGTGCTCGGCACGTTGGCCGCAGCGGCGCTGTATCGCCGGGACTTCTTCGGCAAGGACAGCATTTCGTTGCTGCTGCTGTTACCTATTGCCTTGCCGGGGATCGTCACCGGCCTGGCGCTGCTGGCGGCTTTTAAGGCGCTGAATATCGAACCGGGGATCATGACGATCGTCATCGGCCATGCCACCTTCTGCGTGGTGATCGTGTTCAACAACGTGATCGCCCGCTTTCGCCGTACCTCACACAGCCTGATCGAAGCCTCGATGGATTTGGGGGCCGATGGCTGGCAGACCTTCCGTTACGTGATCTTGCCTAACCTTGGCTCGGCACTGTTGGCGGGGGGCATGCTGGCGTTTGCCCTGTCATTTGACGAAATCATCGTGACCACCTTCACCGCCGGGCACGAACGTACGCTGCCGCTGTGGTTGCTGAACCAGTTGGGCCGCCCACGTGATGTGCCGATCACCAACGTGGTCGCGCTGTCGGTGATGGTATTGACGATGTTCCCGATCCTGGGCGCGTACTACCTGACCAAAGGCGGAGAGAGCGTCGCAGGCAGCGGTAAATAGCATCCCCTTCGTCTTCCATTGGGGATGGGAACTGTATTTCCAAGAATGAATAACGAGGTGTTTGCCATAAAGGCAGACACCGAATTACGCCAATATTTTCAAAGGATAACCCTATGCAAAGCCAACTGCTGATAAATGGTCAACTGGTTACCGGCCAAGGCGAAAAATTGCCGGTCTACAACCCGGCGACGGGAGAAGTGATTGTGCAGGTGGCCGAGGCCAGCGCACAGCAGGTTGAAGAGGCCGTGCAGGCCGCCGATGCAGCGTTTGAACAGTGGGGGCAAACCACCCCGAAAGAGCGCGCCGAACATTTACTGGCGCTGGCAGACGTGATTGACCAGCATGCGGAAACCTTCGCCAAGCTGGAGTCCCTCAACTGCGGCAAGCCTTATCACTGTGCACTGAATGACGAACTGCCTGCGGTGGCCGATGTCTTCCGCTTCTTTGCCGGTGCCAGCCGTTGCCTGAGTGGCATGGCGGCCGGTGAATATCTGGCGGGGCACACTTCGATGATCCGTCGCGATCCGTTGGGTGTGGTGGCTTCGATTGCTCCCTGGAACTACCCGCTGATGATGGCCGCCTGGAAGTTGGCCCCAGCGTTGGCGGCAGGGAACTGCGTGGTGATTAAACCTTCTGAACAGACGCCACTTACCACCTTCAAACTGGCCGAACTGGCTGCTGGCGTGTTCCCGCCGGGCGTACTCAACGTGCTGTTTGGCCGTGGTGCCAGCGTGGGCGATGTGCTGACCGGCCACGACAAGGTGCGCATGGTGTCTCTTACCGGTTCTATTGCTACCGGCGAACATATCATTGCCCATACTGCACCTGGGATTAAACGCACCCATATGGAGCTGGGGGGCAAAGCGCCGGTTATCGTCTTCGATGATGCCGATATCCAGCAGGTCGTTGACGGCATCCGCACCTTTGGTTTTTACAATGCCGGGCAGGATTGCACCGCTGCCTGCCGGATCTATGCGCAAAAAGGTATTTACCCGCAACTGGTGAAAGCGCTGGGTGAAGCGGTGGCCAGCTTGAAGATCGGGCCACCGGAAGACAGCAGCACCGAACTGGGGCCGTTGATCACTTCCCAGCATCTGGAGCGAGTGATTGGTTTTGTTGATCGGGCCAAAGCACTGCCTCATATCCAAGTGGTCACCGGGGGCGAAAAAGTCGCTGGCCCTGGCTTCTATTTCCAACCAACGCTGTTGGCAGGCGCGCGCCAGGAAGATGAGATCGTCCAGCGTGAAGTGTTTGGCCCGGTAGTGACAGTGACGGAGTTCGACGACGAAGCGCAGGTGCTGGCTTGGGCCAACGCCTCCAATTACGGTCTGGCTTCCTCTTTGTGGACGCGTGACGTGGGCCGTGCCCATCGCCTGAGTGCGCGTTTACAGTATGGCTGCACTTGGGTGAATACCCACTTTATGCTGGTGAGCGAAATGCCGCACGGCGGGCAGAAGCTGTCGGGCTATGGTAAAGACATGTCGATGTACGGGCTGGAGGATTACACCACCATTCGCCACGTGATGTTCAAACACTAATCTGCTTGATCTGATAGGATTTATACGCACAATAACGCGGCTCTCAGGCTGGCTTCGGCTGGCCTGATAATAATAAAGAATAAAAGGACGCTTTTATGGCTATCACCCGTCGCGATTTTCTTAATGGGGTGGCGATCACCATCGCCGCCGGGCTAACGCCGATGCAGATCCTGCGCGCATCGCCGCAAGCCGCCCATCAAACTCTGTATTACCCACCCGCGTTAACCGGCCTGCGTGGCAACCATCCTGGCTCATTCGAACATGCCCACCAACTGGGGCGTGATGGCAAAACCTTTGATTTTGGCAGCCTGCCGATCGAGGAGGAATTCGATCTGGTGGTCGTCGGCGCTGGCATCAGCGGCCTGGCGGCGGCCTGTTTCTGGCAGCAAATGAAGGGCAAACAACAGCGTATCTTGCTGATTGATAACCATGATGACTTTGGTGGCCACGCCAAGCGTAACGAATTCAGCAGCGAGAACGGCACCCTCCTCGGCTACGGGGGCAGCGAATCGTTACAATCGCCGCGTTCCAACTTCAGCCCGGTCGCCATGGGGCTACTGAAAAACCTGGGCGTTAGCCTGGACGGTATGGAACAGGCCTTCGACACCACCTTCTACCCAGACCTGAATCTCAGCCGTGGCGTCTACTTCGATCGTCAGAACTTTGGCGTTGATAAGGTGGTGAGTGGCGATCCGGGCCGAGTGGTGGCGGATGATATTCCGCGTGACCGCCTCAATGGGCGCTCTTATGCAGATTTTATCAACGACTTCCCGTTGCCGCAGGCCGATCGCCAGGCCTTGATTGCGCTGCACACCGTCGAAAAAGATTACCTGCCGGGCCTGAGCCTGGAAGAGAAGGTGGTCTGGTTGGACAAGCACAGTTATAGCCAGTTCCTGCGCGAAAAAGTGGGGTTGAGTGAAATGGCAATCCGCTATTTCCAGCAAACCACCAACGATTTTCAGGCCGTCGGCATTGATGCGACCTCATGCAGCGATGCCCGTATCTGTGATCTGCCGGGCCTGAACGGCATGAACCTGCCGCCGTTGGATGAGGAATCGCAGGCCGATCTCGACGATCCCTATGTGTTCCACTTCCCGGATGGTAATGCCACGCTGGCTCGCCTGATGGTGCGCCATTTGATCCCGGCGGTGGCTCCGGGTGGCAAAGATATGAACGACGTCATCCTGGCAAAGTTTGATTACAGCCAGCTGGATCGTCCCGAGTCGCCGGTGAAACTACGCTTGAACAGCACCGGGCTACATGTGGCCAACGTAGGCGATAAGGCCGAGGTGGCCTATATCAACGGCGAGAAGATGGTCAAAGTGCGTGCCGGGCAGGTTGTCATGGCCGGTTACAACATGATGATCCCTTATCTGATCCCGGAAATGCCCCACGAGCAGCAAGAGGCGCTGAAGCAGAACGTTAAATCGCCGTTGGTGTACAGCAAGGTGGTGATCCGCAACTGGCAGCCGTTTATCAAACTGGGGGTGCACGAAGTCTATGCCCCGACCGCGCCTTATAGCCGGGTGAAACTGGACTACCCGGTAAGCATGGGGGGATATCAGCATCCACGCGATCCAAACCAGCCTATCGGGCTGCATATGGTGTATGTGCCGACATTGCCCGGCAGCGGCCTTAGCCCGCGTGAACAGTCGCGCAAGGGGCGTGCATTGCTACTGGGCACTCCGTTTGAGGTACACGAGCAGATGATCCGAGAGCAGTTGCAGGGCATGTTAGGTGCTGCCGGATTTGATCATCAGCGGGATATTCAGGCGATCACCGTCAACCGTTGGTCGCACGGTTACTCCTATTTCCTCAACGGCATGTTCGATGATGAAGATGAGTCCCAAAAGATTATCGAAACCGCACGGCAGCCGATCGGCAAGATCGTTATAGCCAATTCCGATTCCGACTGGAGCCCGTATGCCAACTCGGCGATCGATCAGGCTTGGCGAGCAGTCAATGAACTAGCCTACGGCAAGGTTGCTGCCAAGGAGGGGGTATGACAATACGTCCGTTGTATCTGATGCTGTTACTGGCTGGTGGCTCGGCTCACGCCATGTCCGCTGGTGAATACGTGGCTAAGGCGGGGGACTGCACGGCTTGCCATACGGCCCCGGGTGGTAAGGAACTGGCGGGCGGGATGAAGTTCCCAACGCCGGTAGGGGATATCTATGCCACCAATATCACGCCGGATAAACAGCAGGGGATTGGCAGCTACAGTTTTGAAGAGTTTGACCGTGCCATGCGGCAGGGCGTGGCCAAAGATGGGCATCGTCTGTATCCCGCCATGCCTTATACCTCCTACGCCAAAATGAGCGAGCAGGATATGCGCGCTCTGTATGACTACTTGATGCACGAAGTCCCGGAACAAGACACTGCCAACCGGGAAAGCGATATCAGCTGGCCGTTGTCCATGCGTTGGCCGTTAGCGGTATGGAATACGCTGTTCCATGAAGACCAAACCTATCAGCCAGAGAAAGGGCAGAGCATCCAGTGGAACCGCGGTGCCTATCTGGTGCAGGGGCTGGGACACTGTGGCAGTTGCCATACTCCGCGCGGCTGGGCGATGCAGGAACAAGGGCTGGATAACCAATCCCCAGAGTTCCTGAGCGGAGCCGAGTTGGATGGTTGGTATGCACCGAGCCTGCGTGGGTTGAAGCCGGATGATGTGGTTGCGTTGCTGAAAAGCGGCCGTAGCCAACATGCGGCAGTGGCCGGGCCGATGAGCGACGTGGTAGCGCACAGTACGCAATACCTCAGCGATAACGATTTAAAGGCTATCGCGCAGTATGTGCACAGCCTGGAGGCAGAGGCACCGAAACCGGTAGCAACCACGGCGGCATCAAGCGCGAGTATGGCTTCTGGCGGGCAGATCTATGCGATGTACTGTTCAACTTGCCATGGCAATAAGGGTGAGGGGAGCGACAACGTAATACCTGCTCTGGCGGGCAATCTCTCGGTGACGGCGGATAATCCGCTGACCGCCTTGCGCGTGGTGCTGGAAGGCGCGCATACGCCGGTCACCCAACATGCACCGTCGCTCGTCATGCCAGGTTATGGCTGGGTGCTTGACGATCAGAAGGCTGCCGATCTGATGAGCTATCTGCGTGGCAGTTGGGGGAATCAGGCTGCGTCGGTGACGGCGGAGCAGGTACGGGATGCATGGAAGCGGACTAAATAACAGGGCGTTGCGGTGTGTTATGCTGTGCCTGTTTTATTGGGGGCGAACATGTTCGCCCCATACAACCTCAGCCACTTCACCAACTCGCTTCGTAGGGGCGCTGCATGCTGCGCCCGCTTAGCTACATGTTGCGCTCGTTCCCTGATGCTTTACAGAACCTCATGCGGGCCGAAGCATTCTTAGTGGATGCGTTCGGCTTCCACAGCCATCGCCAGCAGGTGCTTACCCACGTGCTGTTACCAGATTGTCGTTGACCAGTTCCTGCGGGGTGCCCAGGTGGTCATTCAGGTAGTAGTAAATCTCCGACTGGCGTCCTTTACCTAACAACTGTGCCAGCGGTACAAAGCTACCGGGGTTATACCAGTAGCTTTTATAGGTTGCAAAATGTGCCGGTTTTGTGTCGTCCGCCGTAAAGATATTTCCATCGCCGGCGCACTTTGTTTATCTGTAACTCATAACCAAAATTTGCTTAGTCAGTTGGTATTTCAGATACTGCTAGAGAGATTTCCCTCTCTAAATCTTTTACGTTAGTTGCGACCCCTGAGTAGATAGGTTTTTGCCAATCATAATCTTTTATAAGTACAATTTTAAATTTACCATTTATATTAAATGAAGGAGTCCATCCAACATCAAGAAGGTACGTATTTGGAAATTCAACTTGAAGCATATCCTCTTTAAGATCATCTAGTTGTTCAATCAATAATTTATTTTCATCCAAGAATAAATTATCAAAAGTAACAACTCCATTTTTACATGAAAAGTCAATTGATATCATATTTTAGTTAACCTTAAAAATTCGCTGCGTGATATAGGGTGCCCGTGTATAGTCCCTGCGCTTTCTTCAACTCTCATCCATTGGCTCAGTTTTCCTTCGCTCGCGCCAATTACCTCACCTAGATCTTTTACTTTCCATGGTTTCCCATTGGTTACTGGCTGGCCAGTGCTATAGACTGAACGTTCCAGTGCCTCTATGTCAGTGCCTGGTTTATATTTTGCGGGGCCTAATTTAGTCGATTTTATAATATCTTTCCATGAGGAGCTCTTCGGTGAAGAATGCTTATAACCATGAGGTGACCATTGAACATCTTTATTATCTGTGCTGGGTGCTGTAGGTTCCCCCGTCTTCACGCCAGCTTGTATATCTGCGTTTGGAGGGCATCCTCCCGGCACGCTAGCCAACCCCAGTGGATCCACCCACCCAGTAGGGTTAGGCACATACTGAGTCTGGTTTAGCCCACCGGCCAGCCCAATCGGGTCAGGCGTGATAAACCTTGCGGTCTCCGGCGAGTAATAACGATGCCGGTTATAGTGCAACCCGCTTTCTGCATCGAAGTACTGCCCCTGAAAACGCAATGTCTGTGACACCGACTCAACGAACGCTACCGCCAGATTACCGGAAGTGCGATAGGGCGGATTCCCGGTAGTCTGGCTTTAAATTTTTATTTAATCAATAATGCACCTTTACTTTCAGGATCGAAGTTATCAGGCCATATTGTAAGCCTATTATAAGTAGCTTGATTAAAGCTAGCTGTTTCAATTCTTGATGATGATAAGTTAGCCCCACTCAACTTTGCGTTGTTAAAGTTAACACAAAATAAGTCAGCCTCAGATAAATTCGCGTTAATCATATTTGAACCAAGGAAAAAAGCCCCCATCAGTTTTGCATTTGATAAATTGCAATTAATGAGT
>NZ_JBKJYW010000434.1:0-3104 GCF_046715635.1 Serratia sp. (in: enterobacteria) | reverse complement strand
CTGCCTGCATTACGCAGTGGCTTTACTCGCTACAGGGAGCACGTTTTATTGTGATGAAAAATTACCGAGTAATGATCGTGGACGATCACCCGTTGATGCGCCGTGGTATCAAACAGTTGCTGGGGCTAGATCCTACTTTCACCGTGGTGGCAGAAGCCAGCGGCGGTGCTGAGGCGATCGCTCTGGCCGCGCAGTTTACGCCTGACGTGATCCTGCTCGATCTGAACATGAAGGGTCTTTCCGGGCTGGATACGCTAAAAGCACTGCGCGATGAAGGGGTGGATGCACGTATCATCGTGCTGACCGTTTCTGATTCCCGCAGCGACGTCTATGCGCTGATCGATGCTGGTGCCGATGGCTACCTGCTGAAAGACAGCGAACCAGAACAACTGCTGGAGCATATTCGCCAGGCTGCCGAGGGCAAGAACGTGATTAGCGATGCGGTGGCGGACTATCTTTCGTCACGCAGCGAGCAGCACGATCCCTTTGCCGATCTCACCGAACGTGAACTGGATGTATTGCAGGAAGTGGCACGCGGCATGTCAAACAAGCAGGTCGCTGCACAGTTGCATATTTCCGAAGAGACGGTGAAAGTGCACATCCGCAATATGCTGCGCAAGCTCAACGTGCGTTCGCGCGTGGCAGCAACCGTGATGTATCTGGAATCGAAAAGCCAGTAATGCTTCCCCGGCACGCCGGGGAACATTCAACCAATGGCCGCCAGCAGCATCTCATGATGCTGATTAACCCAGCTTTGGCTTAGCGGGCCCCAGTTTACCAACTGGTAATAGCCATCGTTATTACGTTTCCCTTGCTGAACAAACTGCAACTCCAGGCCCAGGCCTGGCAACGCTTTGAGTACATCCTGCAGCGTCCGGCGCGGCCAACCGGTCAATTCCATCAAGCGCGGAACGTTAGGGCGTTCATTGCTGCTGATCAGCCAACACAGATAAAGACGACGAGCAAATACCGGGTTAATTTCCATGCTTAACTCCTGCTGCGGAAAACTTCCTGATTATTTCACCGTAACGCAATAAAATCGTCATAATGACGCGTTTCGTTGTGGTGCAATGTGTAACTGTAGATGTCTACTACTGTTATTTACATTATCTCCTTTTTTTCTCCACGCTTTACCTACGCTTGACGAGTAAAGTGCAGTAGCACCTTTGGGTACAATGAAATCCTGCGACAACCCGGCCACCAACAAGCGCCAGGCATAAGCATAACTGATGCAGTCAAAAATAGAACAAGTCACAACGAGGTTCATGCCGCATGGCCAACTTTTTTATTGATCGCCCGATTTTTGCCTGGGTTCTGGCAATTATTCTTTGCCTGACGGGGACGTTGGCGATTTTTTCTCTGCCTGTCGAACAGTATCCGAACCTCGCTCCGCCAAACGTGCGTATCAGCGCCACCTATCCGGGAGCTTCGGCACAAACGCTGGAAAATACCGTTACCCAGATTATCGAACAGAACATGACCGGCCTCGACAATATGATGTATATGTCGTCCCAAAGCACCAACACCGGTCAGGCCTCGGTGACATTGACCTTTGAAGCAGGCACCGATCCTAACGAAGCCATGCAGCAGGTACAAAACAAGCTGCAAGCCGCCATCAAGCGGTTGCCACAGGCAGTACAGCAGCAAGGCGTGACGGTGTCAAAATCGGGCGACACCACGCTGATGATGGTGGCCTTTGTCTCCAACGATGGCAGCATGGATAAGCAGGACATCGCGGACTACATCGTTTCCAACCTGCAAGACCCCCTCAGCCGCATTAACGGTGTGGGCAGCATGGACGTTTACGGTTCGCAATACGCCATGCGTATCTGGCTGGATCCGAACAAACTCACCAGCTACCAGCTCACTACGCAGGATGTGGTCAACGCCATCAGCTCACAGAACGCCCAGGTGGCGGTGGGCCAGCTAGGCGGCTCCCCTTCCGTAGATCAGCAAGCGCTGAACGCCACCATCAACGCTCAATCCCAGTTGCAAACGCCGGAACAGTTCCGACAGATCACGCTGCGCGTCAATCAGGACGGTTCTCTGGTCACTCTGGGTGACGTTGCCACGGTGGAGTTGGGCGGGGAAAACTATAACTACCTCAGCCGCTACAACGGCCTGCAGGCCGCCGGGATGAACATCAAGCTGGCCTCTGGTGCCAACGAATTGCAAACCGACCAGTTGGTGAAAGCCAAGATCGCCGAGCTTTCACAATATTTCCCCCACGGATTGGAAGCCAAAGTCGCCTATGAGACGACGCCGTTCGTGCAGGCGTCAATCCATGACGTGGTAAAAACCCTGCTGGAAGCCATTTTGCTGGTATTTTTAGTCATGTACCTGTTCTTGCAGAACTTCCGCGCCACGTTAATTCCCACTATCGCCGTTCCGGTGGTGCTGTTGGGCACCTTTGCCATCCTTTCGGCCTTTGGCTACAGCATTAACACCCTGACGATGTTTGCCATGGTGCTGGCGATCGGCCTCCTGGTTGATGACGCCATCGTAGTGGTGGAAAACGTGGAACGCGTGATGAGCGAGGAAGGTCTCTCACCCAGGGACGCCACCCGTAAATCCATGGGGCAGATCCAGGGGGCGCTGGTGGGGATTGCCATGGTGCTTTCGGCGGTATTTATTCCCATGGCCTTCTTCGGCGGCACCACCGGGGCCATTTATCGCCAGTTCTCGATCACCATCGTTTCCGCGATGGTGCTTTCGGTGCTGGTCGCCATGATCCTTACCCCAGCCCTGTGTGCCACAATTCTCCAGCCGATCGCCAAAGGCCATCATCACGGCAAGCGCGGTTTCTTCGGCTGGTTTAACCGCATGTTCAACCGTAACACCGAACGTTATGAACGTGGAGTAGCCCGCGTGCTGCATCACAGCGTCCGCTACATGGTGATCTACCTGTTGCTGCTGGCCGGTATGGCACTGTTGTTTATCAAACTGCCAACCTCATTTTTGCCACAAGAAGACCGTGGCGTGTTCACCGTACAGGTGCAGTTACCAGCAGGCTCCACTCTGCAGCAAACCACCAAGGTGGTGGAAAAGGTCGAGCACTACTTCCTGACCGAAGAGAAAGCCGACGTGTTGTCGGTGTTCTCAAC
>NZ_JBKJYW010000433.1:0-4931 GCF_046715635.1 Serratia sp. (in: enterobacteria) | reverse complement strand
TTGCGATGCCGTTCTGTCGATCAGTGCTTTGGCGCCGACACTCCACGCTAGGTAAATCGAGCTTACCAGCAAGCCAGCTACCAGCCAGTTGCGTGCCGCCCTGTCTCGGCCTGGCTCATTCGTTTGCTGCGAGGATTGGGAGGTTAGCCGCCAGGCAGCAATAACCCCTGTCAACAAGGGTACGGTGTACAACGGATCAATGATGAAGATTGTCGCCCACATCACTGGCGGGGTCTTCATGGGCCAGAACAACTGGGTACCGTAGACGGTAAAAGCGTCCAGCAAAGGATGCGTTATCAAGGCAAGCCAGATCGCCAACAGCCACCGCAACGGGGATCCCTGCACCAGGCTGCTGCGGGATTTGAGCGCTAACCAGAACAATAATCCCAACACCGTTAACAGCAGGAGTGAATGCGATGGCCCCCGGTGCCAGGTCACTTCTGTAACAACGTCACTGTTGAACAATTTAAACCAAAGCACGTCCAGATCGGGCAACGTCCCGAGTACACCGCCAGCCAGTATCGCCATGCGCCGATGGCGTGGGGGAACGACAACTGCAGCAACACTGCTGCCTAGAACAATTTGTGTTAATGAGTCCATGATAGGCTCCAGCGGCCTGCATTATCGAACTGTTGGGCATGCGCTTTAGCAAGACGTTGAACATTGCGCGCAATCAGGGCGACAGGATGGCCAACCTTGTCAAAACGGCGAGCAACCGCGTGGGAGATACCCGGGCCGTGTCCACAGATAAGAAGGGTGTTTTTCATCGTTCATACTCCAGTAACAGGTAAAATCACAACTCCAACGTTTTAGTTGGAATTTACTATAGTATGATTACGCGACAACCACAACCGATAGTTAAGAGAGTAAAAAATGGCCTGGGATACTGAAGGGACGAAACGTAAAATTCTGCAAGCAGCGATGGCTGAATTTGCCCAGTTTGGCCCGAATGGCACCACCCACGAACGGATCGCCAGGCTGGCTGGAGTCAATAAAGAACGTGTTTACAATTACTTTGGCGACAAGTCGGCGTTATTCGCAGCCGTGTTACGCAATGAACTAGCCAAGGTGGCACTGGCTGTGCCTGTAGAATCTTTTGCTGTCGAAGATATTGGCGACTACGCTGGCCGTGCCTATGATTATCACCTCGAAAACCCTGAGCTTAGCAGACTTATGCGCTGGGAAGGACTAGCTTACGACGCAGAGGTGCCGGACGAAGAACTGCGACGTGAATACTATGGGTATAAGGTTCAGGCGGTGACCGACGGGCAGCACCAGGGAGTGGTTACCCAGGCCCTTGACGCCGATCACCTGGCTTTTCTGATATTGGCTCTGGCCGGATGGTGGTCTGCAGTGCCACAGGTCGCGCGTATGTTAACGGGGCCAGACAGCGCTGAAGAACATGTCAGACGGCGAGCTTCTGTCGTAGAGGCTGCCCGGCGCCTGGCGACAGCCCCATAAAATGAATGAGGGAAAAAGCTCGGGTAATACCAATTAAGCAAAATTACGACAGTAGCGTTTCTCAGTCATAATAAGTGCACAAGGGGCGCTGCATGTGCGCCCCTTGGTCTTCCCTGAGCAAGATATTAAATACGGGCGGCTTCCGGCAATTTCTGCAGATAGTGGCCAACCAGCAGGGCCAACAACAGCATCACGCTGATAAAGGCGGCTACGCCGCTCCAGCCAAAGTTATGCCAGAACACGCCGCCCAGCGTTCCGGCAACGCTGGAGCCTACGTAATAACAGAACAGATACAGTGAAGAGGCCTGGCCTTTGGCCCGGCGTGCACGGCGGCCAATCCAGCTGCTGGCAACCGAGTGGGCGGCAAAGAAACCGGCGGTGAACAACATCATGCCAATAAAGATGGCAGCGACAGGGGCGAGAGCGGTGATTAGTATCCCGATCAGCATAATTAAAATGGACGCAAGCAGCACCGGGCCACGACCAAATCTGGAGGTCAGGGCACCCGCCTTGGGCGAACTGTAAGAACCAGTGAGATACACCACCGACAGCAGGCCCACAATTGCCTGGCTAAGATGATAAGGATCGCTCAGCAGGCGGTAGCCGATGTAGTTGAACATCGTCACAAAACTGCCCATCAGCAGGAAACCTTCGGCAAACAGCAGCGGCAGCCCCTTGTCGTGCCAATGCAGCTTAAAGTTAATCAGCAACGTTCTTGGCCGCAATGAACTGGCGCGAAAGTGCTTGGACGCGGGCAGAATGCGCCAGAACATGCAAGCCGCCGCCAGGGCGAACACCCCAATCACCGCCAGCGAGATCCGCCAGGAGAAGAAATCGGTGAGCACCCCGGTCACCAGGCGTCCGCTCATCCCTCCGATCGAGTTGCCGCTGATATACAGGCCCATAGAAAAAGCCACGAAGCTAGGGTGGATCTCTTCGCTCAGATAAGTCATACCGACAGCCGCCACCCCGCTCAGCGAAAGCCCAATCAGCGCCCGCATCAGCAAGATACCGTGCCAACTGGTCATAAAGGCACAAATCAGCGTACAGACCGCCGCCAACAGCAAGGCCACCACCATCACCGACTTGCGGCCAATCGCGTCTGATAACGGGCCGGTAAACATCAGGCCGATGGCCAGCAGCCCAGTGGAGAAGGAGAGGGAAAGGCTGCTCTCGGCAGGGGAAATGCCAAAATCGTGCGAAAGCACTGGCAAAATCGGTTGCACGCAGTACAGCAACGCAAAGGTCGCCAGACCGGCAGAGAACAGTGCCAAGGTTACGCGCATAAACTGCGGTGTACCGCGTTCGATGTAGGGGAGTTTATTCAGCGTGGTGCGTTTAGTTGTTGGAGCACTGTCAGGGGCAGGCAGCGTTTTTGGCATACTGGCCGCAGAACGCGAAGCGGTTGTCACAACTGTTCCTTACCGGGGTCGGGAGATGAAAAACAGGTATTGAGTCACAAAATCATAGGGAGTGGCCAGTTTTTTGTCTAATATATTAATCATCCTAATTGAGATGTTTAAAGTATGAATATCGAACTCAGACATTTGCGTTATTTCGTAGCCGTCGCTGAAGAACTGCATTTTGGCCGGGCAGCGGAGCGGCTACGGATTTCCCAGCCGCCCCTTAGCCAACAGATCCAGGCGCTAGAGGAAATGGTGGGTGCGCGTTTACTGGCGCGCAATAACCGCAACGTCAGCCTGACCCAGGCGGGGGAGATGTTCTTAAAAGAAGCCTATCAGGTGCTTGCCCAGGTCAGCCGGGCAGCAGAAAAGGCGGCGCGACTGGAGCGTGGCGAACTGGGTGAACTGACGATTGGTTTTACCTCTTCGGCGCCGTTTATCAGCATCGTTTCACGTAGCTTGCGAGCGTTTCGCCAGTTATCACCGGATGTGCATATCAAAATGCGTGAGGTGAACACCAAGCAACAGCTTGAGCCGCTGTTAAACGGCGATCTGGATCTGGGCGTGATGCGCAATACCCGCTTGCCGGACGCGTTGCAGCATCAGTTGCTATTACGCGAACCCTTGCTTGCTGTGGTGCCGAATGGCCACCCGTTAATCCAAAAGGCACCAGGCACGCTGCGTTTCAGCGATTTGGCCCTGGAACCCTTTGTGTTTTTTTCCCGTGAAGTGGGCACCGCGCTGTACGACGAAATTCTGGCATTGCTGGCCAATGCCGGGATCGCCCCTTACATCACGCAGGAAGTGGGGGAAGCGATGACCATTATCGGTCTGGTTGCGGCGGGGCTGGGCATTTCCATTTTGCCGATGTCCTTTGGCCGGGTGAAGATCGACGGGGTAACCTATCTGCCCTTAGCCGAGCCGGAGGCGATGACTGAGGTCTGGTTGGTGCATCATCGTAGCAGGCCGGTAACGTCAGCGGCCAGGGCATTGATGGCGCTGATGCTCGATCCCAAAGCTGGGTAAATAAGAGGCGTTTTTGGCGGAAAGCTCGGTGAATTTGTGCTGTTAATCACATAACGAATCAAATAGTTGACGCTGTATTCCAAAAGCCCCACCATAGCCTCTAATCTTTATTTAGCAGCGCGAAAAATAGCAGGAGCGGGTGTGTGATTGCGGATGGGCAGCCTGGGCATATTGATCAGATCAAGCAAACCAATGCAGGGGCAGTTTACCGGCTGATAGATCGGCTGGGACCGATTTCGCGCATCGAATTATCCAAGCGGGCACAGCTGGCACCTGCCAGTATCACCAAGATCGTGCGTGAACTGCTCGAGGCGCATCTGGTTAAAGAAACCGAATACCAGGAAATAGGCAGTCGCGGTCGCCCGGCCGTTGGCCTGGTGCTGGACACCGAAGCCTGGCATTACCTCTCTGCACGTATCAGCCGTGGCACCATTACTCTGGCGCTGCGCGATCTCAGTAGCAAGATGGTGGTTGAAGAACTGCTGCCGTTAAAAGCCGAACATCCGGAGCCGTTATTACAACGCATCGTCAGCGAAGTAGACCAATTCTTTATCCGCCACCAAAGCAAACTGGAACGGTTAACCGCCATCGCCATTACGCTGCCCGGCATGATTGATACTGCCGCGGGTGTTGTTCACCGCATGCCGTTTTATGAGGTTAATGAAATGGCGTTGGGGCCAGCGCTAGAGACACTGACGGGCCTGCCGGTGTATGTTCAGCATGACATCTGCGCCTGGACAATGGCAGAGGCACTGTATGGCGCGTCCCGTGGCAGCCACAACGTCATTCAGATCGTTATCGATCATAACGTTGGTGCAGGGGTGATCACCAACGGACGCGTACTGCATGCGGGCAGCAGCAGCGTGGTGGAAATTGGTCACACGCAGGTCGATCCTTACGGCAAACGCTGCTATTGCGGCAACCATGGTTGCCTGGAAACGGTCGCCAGCATTGAAAACATGCTGGAAATTGCCCAGCAGCGTCTGGGGGGCTCAATGTCTTCCATGCTGCATGGCGCGCCATTGACCGTGGAATCCTTAT
>NZ_JBKJYW010000432.1:0-2578 GCF_046715635.1 Serratia sp. (in: enterobacteria) | reverse complement strand
TCGGTATTCAGGAATTGCATAGCTCGGCCGGGCATACGGTGCCTTCCACCATGCGTTACCGTAAGGCGGGTGTCACCATGTGTGCCGATAATGAGTTTGACGAATTCAGCCACTACTGCGTGGATGGGGAAACGGTAGAGGCGATGAAGAACTCGTTGGCCATGCTGACTCCATCGTAGCGGCGCCGCATGCTGCGTCCGGTTGTGAGGCCGGTTTGAAGCCCCGAATCCTCGGGGCTTTTTTGTATCAAAGTCCACAAAAAAAGCCCTGAACAGGGTAGGGGTGCTCAGGGCGAAAAGACTCAATCTTTCACTGGTGTTGGCGCGATACCAACACTTTAACTCTAGTTAACGATGAGCCACTGCCTTAAGTTTAAATATTGATAAAATGTAACCGGCCGCGGTGGCTTATCGCAGACCTTTCATCCAGTGAAAAATGGCCGAGAGGGGTTGGACAGGACCAGCGATAGTGAATATGGCGGATCCACCTATCCCCCGATGATATGGGGAATAGGTTTGATGTGGTCTTCGTTCAGGGCTTTTTGGCGATTAGCACGGCGCGGATCGGTGCCGGGTAGCCTTCAACCGTTTTGGTTGGATCCTGGGGATCGAGGAACTCGGCCAAGGACTCACTGGTCATCCAGTCGGTGCGGCGCTGCTCTTCGGTACTGGTTGGGCAGATATCGGCAATCTTGACGTCCACAAATCCGCATTTCTCCAGCCAGCACTTCAGCGCTTCTGCAGAGGGAATAAAGTAGACGTTACGCATCTGCGCGTAGCGGTCGCCCGGTACCAATACCTGATGACGATCGCCTGGCACTACCAGCGTTTCCAGCACGAGCTCGCCCTCGGAAACCAGCTGGTTCTTCAACTGATACAGGTGATCCAGCGGGGAACGGCGGTGATAAAGCACACCCATAGAGAAAACAGTGTCGAAAGCGGCCAGCTCGGGCAGTTGTTCTATACCCAGCGGCAACACATGGGCGCGTTGATCGCCACCCAGCAATTTACGCACCGCTTCAAACTGGCACAGGAACAGCTGCATTGGATCGATACCTACTGCCAGATGAGCTCCTGCACCCACCATGCGCCACAGATGGTAACCGCTGCCGCAGCCTACATCCAGAATGGTACGGCCAGCCAGCGGGGAAATATGCGGCAGCACCCGATCCCACTTCCAGTCGGAATGCCATTCGGTATCGATATCGATGCCGTAAAGCGAGAACGGCCCTTTGCGCCAGGGCATTAGCGTACGCAGCATTTTCTCGATGCCTTCGAGCTGGCCAGGTGAGAGCGGTTGTTCCATCTCTGCGCGCACGCCATGCAATAAATCCAACCGGGTCGGCGTCAGGGAAGGTAGGTGCTCTACCGAATTGAACCACTGCTTGAACTTGCCATGCAGCGATTCACGTTGCCAGGCGGTGATTTGCGCCGGCAGAGTATCCAGCCAGTGGCTCAACGGGCTTTTGGCGATGCGTTGGTAGAAGTCTCCAAACTCGATCATGCGGTTTCTCCTGATTTCAGCGCGATCAACGAGCCGAAGTTGAAACATTGGAACCAGACTTCTGCATGTTCAAAACCAGCCTGCTGGAGGCGCGCTTTATGTGCTTCGACCGAATCGGTCAGCATCACGTTTTCCAGCATGCTGCGCTTTTGGCTGATTTCCAATTCGCTGTAACCGTTGGCTCGTTTGAAGTCGTGGTGCATATTGAACAACAGCTCACCGACGTCTGCATCCTCAAAGCTGAATTTTTCTGACAGCACCAAGGCACCGCCCGGACGTAGCCCGCGATAAACCTGTTCGAGCAGGCGCAGACGATCGGCCGGTTCAAGAAACTGCAGGGTGAAGTTCAGCACCACCATCGAGGCGTTTTCGAGGGTAATGTCTAAAATATCCGCCTCAATGACGTCGACCGGTGTTTCGGCGCGAAATGCATCAAGATGACGGCGGCAGCGCTCTACCATCGCAGGGGAATTATCGACCGCAATAATCTGACAACCTTCGACGCTGATGTTTCTGCGCATCGATAGCGTGGCCGCGCCGAGCGAGCACCCCAGGTCATATACCCGGCTGTGTGGCTGGACAAAGCGTTCGGCCAGCATACCGATCATCGAAATGATATTGGAGTAGCCTGGAACGGAACGCTGGATCATGTCTGGGAAGACTTCAGCAACGCGCTCGTCGAAGGTCCAGTCGCCCAGTTTGGCGATCGGGGCGGAAAAAAGAGTATCGCGGTTTGGCATAGCGGCAAATCAGGTCAGAATTCGAAGGGGCGTATACTAACAGAAAAGCGGCGCTGGCAGAAGCAGGCGGCATGGCCGCCTGAACAGAGGGGATATCAGTGCAAACTGAAGATAATGTCCCACGGCAGATATACGATATTGGCTATCACCATCAGTATTAAAGAAATATAGGTAGCCGCCATACCCGAACGGCGCCAGCGGACTTCGCGGTTACGCAAACCGTAGTAGTGAACCAGGCGGCCTGCCATCAGCAGCAAACCACACAGATGCACCATCCAGACTTCGGCACCGTTCATCTCCATGATCACCAACAGGATGGCGGCGATCGGGATGTA
>NZ_JBKJYW010000431.1:0-19778 GCF_046715635.1 Serratia sp. (in: enterobacteria) | reverse complement strand
AGTTGCAAGGTATGCAAACCCGCCATGCGCTGGGTGAGGCACGTCAGTACCACCAGGCAAGCCAGGGTTAAAAACCATTTTGCAATCCGCTGCCGATTTATCATCACGCCCTCAATGCCGTATCTGCGCCTATCTTAGCGGGGCAAATAGGATAAGCAACGATTGGCCTGTAAAGAAATGTCTGGCGGCGGTATTGATGGCACGAAATTACAGGTATCATAAGCGATTAAGCCTGTGCTTTTCGCCGGGTATGCCGACTTTATACACTGCGAAGGACTGGTGATATGCAACCATTAAGTGGACCTGGCGCTCCTGGCGCAGCCGATCACCCTCCGACCGCCGGCAAAGCCCCTCCTGCCGACGATCAACCGCTCTCCCCGGCCCAACGCACCCAGCTGGAAAAGCTGATCGTCAAGATCATGGCCCTCAGCCCCACCAAATCCGCCGAGATCTGGGTCACGCTGCGTCATGAATTGGGAGCGGATAACCACAGTGAACTGTTGGCGCGCCATTTCCAACCGGCGGAGCAGCTACTGCAAAACCGCCTTGCGGTGGTGCAACAGAGCCATGCCAGCCGCCAACTGCTGCAACAGCTCACCGAGCTGTTGCCACAAGGCAATAACCGCCAGGCGGTCAGCGACTTTATCCGCCAGCAGTTTGGCCATACGGTGTTAAGCCAGTTGAGCCATCCGCAGCTCCAGCAGGTGTTGAATCTGCTGCAAACCGGCGAACTGACTATCCCTCATCCACAACAAACGGTCACCAGCGATCGTCCGCTGCTGCCTGCGGAACATCAGCACTTGCAGTTGCAGATCACCAAGCTCAGTGCGGCTACCGGTGAGACAACGGCCAAACTCTGGCAAGCACTGTTCGATCTGGTCGGGGTAAAAATCAACGATCCGTTGCCCGCACGCCATTTCCAACTGCTCAGTCAGTTTATGCAGGTGAAATTGGCGCTCAGCCCACAAACGGCACCGACGCTGCAAAACCTGTTGGCGGTATTGAAACAGCCAGCAGACCAGCAGGAGCAGCAACAGCTCAATGACTATTGCCAGAACCGCTTTAACGGCAACCTCAATACGCCGTTGACCCACGCGCAGCTGAACGACGTGATCCAGCAGCTGTTTAGCCGCCGTCTGGACAAGGCTGGCCACGCTCCGTCGTTACACAGTGATGTTCAACAGCCGCAGCCCTTGCTCAACCCGCTGATCGCCACCCTGCCGCAGCCTTTACAGTCAGTGTTGGGTAAGCCTCTGGCGCTGGTTGTCGGCGTTATCGTATTGGCATTGGTACTGTGGGCGATGTTCTAACAGCCGCACTCCGGCGTTTTATCCCGCCCCTGCATCGTCCCCTGCTCAGCACCGATGGCCACCGGATGGCCATCGCGTCGCCAGAAATCCAGCCCGCCAATCAGCTCTTTGACCCGAAAACCGAGCTTGGCCAACTTGTATGCCCCCTGAGTGGAACCGTTACAGCCGATACCGTCGCAGTAGGTGACATAGACCTTGTCACGATCGAGAGATGAGGTGCTGCTTTTATCCATTAAGCGATGGGGAAAGCTCACCGCCCCAGGAATGTGCCCGGCGGCGTACTGCGCACTGGCACGGGTATCGATCACCACAATCTCGCTGACACCCTTGCGCAAATCTTCCGCCACATCCGCCGAGTCGGCGTAGAAGGCGAGCTTTGCCGCCAGATAATCCAGGCTTTGTGCTGCCGCTGCCGGGGGAAAAGCCAATACCAGTGAAGAGACGCTCATAATAGAACTCCAGTGCCTTAAGATTGATGACAATAGTGCCTGATTTTGGTCTTATGGTTGAGACCCATTTTGGCAAGGTGATAAGACCGATTATGTCTCAGGTATTGCTGACGCTATTTCAACAGGCGGATAACGCGACGGGTACGCTACGTGAGCGAGTGTGTAATACGTTACGCACGGCGATCCATAGCGGCACGTTAAGCTCGGGCCAGCGGCTGCCCTCCTCGCGGGTTCTGGCGGCCGATCTGAGCGTCTCGCGAGTTACCGCCGAAGCCGCCTATGCGCAACTGGAAGCCGAGGGATATCTACATCGCCGGGTAGGCCAAGGCACCTCTGTCGCTATCCAGATCGCCAAGCCTGCGCCACTACGCCAATCCGGTGGCCAACTGCGGCTCTCACAGCGCGGTTTGGCGATTGTGCAAACCGGGGGCTGCCGCGATCCCCAGCAGCCACTGCCGTTTGCTGCCGGTTCACCGGATCTTCGCGCCTTCCCGCTGAAGCTGTGGCAACAGCTCACCGCCCAACGGCTGCGGCTACAGGGGGAAAAGCTGCTGCGTTATGGCGATCCCCAAGGCTATCTGCCACTACGTGAAGCCATTGCCGGTTACGTCGGCCAAACCCGGGGCGTAAACTGCGACGCCGAGCAGGTGATCGTGCTGACCAGTTCCCAACAGGCATTACAGCTGATTGCTACTTTGCTGATCGATAGCGGAGATACGGTATGGGTCGAAGAGCCTGGTTACAACGGGGCCAAAAATGCATTTACCAGCGCGGGAGCTAATCTGGTACCGGTGGCGGTAGATGAGGCCGGGCTGCAGCCAGACGGCTCGTTGCCCACTCCTCGCCTGATCTATCTGACGCCTTCGCATCAGTATCCCACCGGTGTGGCACTCAGCCTGGAACGGCGGTTGGCGCTATTGGAACAGGCGCGGCAATCGCAAAGTTGGATTATTGAGGATGACTACGACAGCGAGTTTCACTACGACGGCCAACCGATGCCCGCCATGCAGGGTCTGGATCGCCACGGCACGGTGCTATATGTCGGCACCTTCTCCAAGGCGCTGTTCCCTTCGCTACGGCTGGCCTATCTGATTGTGCCCCCCGCGTTGGTGGCGGCGTTTACCACCGCACGTTCGGTGTATGACGGCCATTGCGCTCAGTTGGCACAGGCCGTCACGGCAGAGTTTATTCTGCAAGGGCATTTTGCTGCCCACATCCGCTACATGCGCCAACTCTATCGCAGCCGACGTGATTGGCTACTGACACAGCTAGCACAGCACCTGGGGCATTTTGCCACACCACAGCACGCGGGCGGCGGGCTACAGCTCGGCGTTTGGCTGCCGACGGGCCAAGAGGCGGAACTGACTCGACAAGCGCAACAGCTAGGCGTCATTACCCCCGGCCTGTCTACGCAGTATCAGAACACCCGCGCCAGACGCGACGGCTGGTTATTAGGGTTCTCTGCTCTCACGCCAGGGGAGATTACCCAGGCCGTGGAGCGGCTGAGCCGAATTAACCCAGTAACAGCCAACCCACCAACGTAGCCCAAGCCAGGAACGGTATCGAATAGTAATGGAACCGCAGCCAGATCTGGCGTTCCCCCGCCATCCGCAGGGCGATCAGGTTCGCCAGCGAGCCGATCGCCAGGCCAAATCCTCCGGCGTTGACCGCATAGGCCACCAAGGCGCTGGACGGCACATAGTTCAGCAACAAAATGGTCGCCGGAACGTTGCTGATCACTTGGGATAAAGCGATCCCCAACACATATACGCTGCCATCCGCCAGCGAGGCAATCTGGTCAAACAGCGGCTGCAGCGCTGGCAGTTGGGTCAGCAAGCCAATATTGATAAACATGGCGAGAAACACGAAGATCAGGCTCCAGTCAATCTGCAGCAGCACCTGGCGAGCCAACAGCAGAAAACCGGCAAACACCAGTAACATGCCATACAACGGCACGTCCAAATCCAGGCAGATCAGAAAGGCCACATACAGCGCGACACTGGCCAGCAACAGGCGCATTTGATAAGGATAGGGTTGGGTGTTCGGGGCTTTGACAATTTTCCGCGCCGGGAAACTGAACCAGGTGACCACCAGCAGGCTCAGCATCATGATAATGCCGAACGGTGCCATACGCCCGATAAACTCCATAAAGGTCAGCGAAGACTTGCTCCACAGCAAAATATTCTGCGGATTGCCAATCGGCGTCAGCAACGACCCGGCGTTAACCGCCAGTGCCTGGAAGATGATCAGGCGGCTTATCGGCAGTGAAGAGAGCTTTTTCAGCGTGATGGTCAAAGGGATAACGATAAACAGCGCCACATCGTTGGTGAGAAACGACGACAGCACCGCGCCAGCACATACCAGAAACAGCGCAAGCGAACGTTCGCTTTGCAGGGTGTTTACGATCTGGCGGCCAATAAAATCGAAGTAACCGCTAACCTCAACGCCTTTGGTCAGCAGCATCAACCCCAGCAGAGTCATAATGGTGCGCCAATCGATAAAACCGGATAGCGCCTCCAGCGGCTGTGGCCCAATGGCGTACAGTAGCATCCCCATTAGCAGCAACGCATGCAGAAAACGGTCATGCAAAAAGGGCCTCAACAAACTGGTCACCGCATTTGAACTCATGGATTTACTCTTATTTTTCAAGCTAAGGCTGGAAAACGACGTTAGCCGAAGCTCTTGAATTACGCCAGTAAAAAAGCACGTTGCCCTTTCCATTTTCCCTCTTTTGTTTTATACCCGTCGTCTTTCCCTGCTTTTAGGATTTTCTATGGCCAATTTCATTGCCAAACGGCTGCTTCTCAGCGCGGCGCTGATGCTGCTAGCCGCCTGTAACGATGCCAACACCCGCCCTCAGATCGACATCGAAGGCAAAACCATGGGGACGTTCTATAGCGTGAAGGTCAGCGGCACTATCACCGAGAGCAAACAACAATTGCAGCAGGAAATCGATGCGCTGCTGGAGCAGGCCAACGACGATATTTCCACCTACCGCCCTGATTCGGTGTTATCCCGCTTTAACCAGAACCCCAGTGCCGAGCTACAGCCCATCCCTCGCGGCATGGCCGATATCATCCTCACCGCCCAGCGCATTGGCCGTGATACCGGGGGCGCGATGGATATCACCGTAGGTCCGTTGGTTAACCTGTGGGGTTTCGGCCCGGATAAGCGGGCCGTCAAAGTCCCCAGCCAGCAGCAAATCGATGCAGCCCGGCAACATATTGGCTTGCAGCATCTGAAGCTGCTGAGCGACAGCCGGGGTGAATGGCTGCAAAAAGATCTGCCGGAGATGTATGTCGATCTCTCCACGCTGGGCGAAGGCTATGGCGTAGATCAATTGGTCCAATTGATGGCACGTAAAGGCATCACCAACTATCTGGTATCGGTGGGCGGAGCCGTTTCGTCACGCGGCGTGAATGGCCAGAACAAGCCTTGGCGGGTGGCGATCCAAAAACCAACCGATCGGGAAAATGCGGTGCAGGCGCTGGTGGATTTGCAAGGTTACGGCATCAGCACTGCAGGGAGTTATCGCAACTATTTCGAACAGGACGGCCAGCGCTACTCCCACGTGATCGATCCCGTGACTGGGCGGCCTATCACCCATAAGCTGGTTTCCGTCACGGTGATTGCCCCTACGGCGTTGGAGGCCGATGGTTGGGATACCGGGTTGATGGTGCTGGGCACGGAAAAAGCGCTGAAACTGGCCGAAGAGCAAGGACTGGCGGTGTATTTGATCAGCAAAACCGATGACGGCTTCAGCGCGGTGATGACTCCGCAGTTTAAGGCGTTTTTAGTGCAGTAGGACAGCAACGTCAGACTTAATCTGACGCCAAGTCCTGCTCAGCCTGACGGTAATACTCGATCTTGATATGTAAAGCCTGCGCAGATTGGCGCAGGCTTTCAATTTCGGCCACAACATCTGCCAGATGATCCTCCAGCATCTGGCGACGCTCCGGCATCGTTGAGCTCCCAGCGCTGCGCAATTTTGCATAACTCTTCATCCTGACGATAGGCATACGTGTCGCTCGCAATCGTATTAGGAATTCGATCCAGGCCATATCCGATTTCGCATAGCGTCTCTGCCCTCCGACAGCCCGCCCCACGGGAGCGATCAAACCTATGCGTTCGTAATAGCGCAAAGTGTGAGCCGTCAGGCCGGTGCGTTTAGCGACTTCATCAATACTCAGATGGGATTTCATAAAGGTGCTCCTAAGCAAGGCCACTATCCCCGTTAGCCTTTCATTTCGACAACCCCGTACCTAACGTGGGCGTTGATTGTCTGGCAAACTCATAGCCGAGGGTTTGACGCCTCGCTTCTCAAACACCTCCCTGGCGGCACTGATCCCATTCAAGGCACTCGGAAAGCCAGCATAAACGGCCATTTGATTGATAATTTCAACAATCTCGTTCGGCTTGCAGCCAACATTCAGCGCTCCCTCGATATGAACCTTAAGTTGCGGCTGCGCATTACCCAGCGCCGTCAGAGCCGAAACAGTGGCAAGTTCTCTGGTGCAAAGGGAAACGCCAGGCCTTGAGAATACCTCACCATAGCTGAAATCGATGATCCAATCTGCCAATTCAGGCGATATGTCGTTGAGCGAGTTAACGACCTTTCTGCCTTCACTGCCTGTTATCTTGGCGAGCGTTTTTTCACCCAGTACGCGCCTGCTCTCAGGTTCAGCCGACCACGCAGAGGCCGCGCAAATCAATGCTGAAAAAATTAATCCCTTATAAAAAAAAGAATTTTTACTTACCATTGCTCATCTCCTTTTCCATTGTTGTATCAAGTGCTCAGCCAGGAAAGGCATGCACTCTTCATATTTCCATAGGTAGGCTATCGGTTAGAGCGCGCTCTAAGTCAAGCAAGATGGCAATCGCATTTTTAGGGTGATTGACACCCCTAAAATCAGGCCCAAAAACCGGTTTCCACAAAGGTTAAAGCAGCCAGCCTGGCCTCTTCCCAAGCTGGCTTTCGGGCATAATTACCCTTGTTTTTCATCCTTACGGTGCAGCAGCGAATACACCGCCGGGATCACCAGCATCGATAACAATGGCGCACTGACCATGCCGCCTATCATCGGTGCGGCAATCCGCTGCATCACCTCTGAACCCGCGCCACCACCCCACATAATCGGCAGTAAACCGGCCATAATAGTCGCCACCGTCATCACTTTCGGCCTGACGCGCAGCACCGCCCCTTCGCTAATCGCCGCCATCAGTTGCTGACGACTCAACGGCTGTCCCGGTTGACGATGTTTCGCCAGCGCCTGATTAAGGTACAACACCATAATCACGCCAAACTCCGCCGCCACCCCGGCAAGGGCAATAAAGCCCACCGCCCCCGCCACCGACAGGTTGTAATCGAGCAGATACAGCAGCCAGACTCCACCTATCAGCGCAAACGGCAGCGTCGCCATGATCAGCAGCGCATCGCTCACGCTGTTAAAGGTGACAAACAGCAGCACGAAGATGATCGCCAGCGTTACCGGCAGCACGATCTTCAACTGGGCGCTGGCACGTTCCAGATACTCAAACTGCCCGGACCAACTGAGGGAAACCCCGGCAGGCAGCTTCACTTGCTGTGATACCACCTGTTGCATCTCTTCGACCGCCGATTTCAAATCGCGCCCGCGCAGATCGACATAGATCCAATCGGAAAGCCGGGCGTTCTCGCTTTTCAGCATGGGTGGCCCTTCGGTGATGCGAATATCCGCCAGTTCTGCCAATGGTACCTGCCCACCGCTCGCCGTCACCACCGGCAATTCGCGCAGCTTTTGCAGCGAATCACGGATCTCTCTTGGGTAACGGACGTTGATCGGATAACGCGCACGCCCTTCTATGGTTTCAGCGATGTTTTCCCCTCCTACCAACGTGGCAACCACCGATTGCAGCTCTTTCACCGAAACGCCGTAACGTGCCGCACGCTGGCGATCGATATCGATATCCACATAGCGGCCTCCAGCCAGGCGCTCCGCCAGCGCGGAAGTCACACCCGGAACCTGCTTCACTACCTGTTCGATCTGGCTGGCCGCCTGCTCGATATCGGCAATATTGCTACCGTTGACCTTGATGCCTACCGGGCTTTTAATGCCGGTCGACAACATATCTAAACGGTTACGGATCGGTGGCACCCAGACGTTGGCAATGCCGGGTACCTTGACCACGCTGTCCAGTTCGGCCACCAGCTTGTCCATCGTCATGCCGGGCCGCCACTGGTCGCGGGGCTTAAAGCGAATGGTGGTTTCCAACATGGTCAGCGGAGCCGGATCGGTTGCCGTCTCCGCCCGCCCGGCCTTGCCAAAGACCGTGTCCACTTCCGGTACGGTTTTGATCAACCGGTCGGTCAGTTGCAGAAGCCGTGCCGCTTCACGGGCTGAAATCCCCGGCAGCGTCGAAGGCATATACAGCAGATCCCCTTCGTCCAGCGGTGGCATAAATTCGCTGCCCAGGCGGCTGAGTGGGAATAAGGTCAACACCAGCAGCAGAGCGGAAATCCCCAGAGTGGTTTTAGGCCGTGCCAGCACCGCAGCCAGCAACGGCTGATACATGCGGATCAAGGCGCGATTGATCGGATTGGCATGTTCGTCCGGAATGCGGCCCCGGATAAAATAGCCCATCAGCACCGGCACCAGCGTGATGCCCAACCCGGCGGATACCGCCATTGCATAGGTTTTGGTGAACGCCAATGGCGCAAACATCCGCCCTTCCTGCGCCTGTAGCGAAAACACCGGGATAAACGACAGAGTGATGATCAACAGACTACAGAACAGCGCCGGGCCAACCTCAACCGCCGCCTGCTCTGAGATGTGCCAGTAATCTTTTGAGGTGGGCTGCTGGCCGGGATGACGTTGCCGCCACTGCTCCAGCACCTTGTGCATGTTCTCGATCATCACAATCGCCGCATCCACCATCGCGCCGATGGCAATGGCTATTCCCCCCAGCGACATAATATTGGCGTTAACACCCTGATAATGCATCACCACAAAGGCGCCCAGGATCCCCAACGGCAGAGTCACCATTGCCACTAGCGCCGAACGGAAGTGGGACAGGAACAAGGCGCACACCACCGCGACCACCAGGAACTCTTCCAACAGCTTGAATGACAGCGTCTCGATCGCGTGCTCGATCAGTTGCGATCGGTCATAAACCGGCACGATCTCCACGCCCGGCGGCAGGGTGTGCTGGAGCTGTTGCAGCTTGGTCTTCAGCGCATTAATGGTTTCCAACGCATTCTTACCGTAGCGCATCACCACAATGCCGCCCGCCACCTCACCTTCACCATTGAGCTCCGCCACGCCACGGCGAATTTCTGGCCCCTCACGTAGTTCCGCTACCTGTGACAACAGGATCGGCACCCCGTCACGCGCGGTGATCACCACGTTATTAAAGTCGGCGAGTTTTTTCAGGTAGCCGGAGGTGCGTACCATATACTCCGCCTCCCCCATTTCCAGCAGCGCACCGCCACCTTCCTGGTTGGCATCCTGAATAGCGCTCACTACCTGTTGATGGGTAATATTCAACGCCCGCATACTTTGCGGATTTAATATCACCTGATATTGCCGCACCATGCCGCCAACGCTGGCCACCTCTGCGCCGTTAGGCACGGTTTTCAGCTCGAACTTGAGCGTCCAGTCCTGCAATGCTCGCAGGTCCGCCAGGCTATGCTTGCCAGTACGATCGACCAGCGCATATTCATAGACCCAGCCAACGCCAGTAGCATCCGGCCCCAGCGCCACTTTGACCTGCGGCGGCAGCGAGGACTGCACCTGACTGAGTGACTCCAACACCCGCGAACGCGCCCAATAAGGATCGGTACCGTCTTCAAACAGAATGTAGACGTAGGCATCGCCGAACATCGAGAAACCCCGCACCGTGCTGGCTCCCGGCACCGTCAGCATGGTGGTGGTCAGCGGGTAGGTCACCTGATCTTCAATCACCTGCGGCGCTTTGCCCGGATAGGTCGCCCGGACGATCACCTGCACGTCAGAGAGATCGGGCAGCGCATCCAGCGGTGCCTTCTGCAACGCCCATACGCCCCACCCAGCCAGCAATACCGAAGCCAGTAATACCAACAGGCGATTGCGTATCGACCAGCGGATCACGGAGGCGATCATTGGTGGCCTCCTTGCGGCATGATCTGGCTGATGTGCGAACCGTTTTCATCCACGCTAAAGTGGATCATCACCTTGCTGCCGATGCCAATCCCGGCGGGTAAACCGCCCGCTGGCAAGGTGAAATCCATGGTCATCGCGGGCCATTGCAACTCTGCGACCGGATCGTGCGACAGCGTGACGGTATCATTATCCACCGCCTCTACCACACCCAGCGTCTGATACTGTTTTACCCCCTCCTGCCCGGCCATCTGTGGCAAGGCGCTGCGCATGCTGGCTTCGGAATCAATCAGGAACTGGCCTGATGTGACCACCTGTTGCCCAGCTTGCAGTCCCTGTTTGATTTCTACCCAGCCGTCCTGTGCCAGACCGGCGACCACGTTAACCGGAGCAAAGTGGCCGTTACCTTCCGCCACCAGCACCCGGTTACGATCGCCACTACCGATCAGGGCCTCCTGCGGGATAGCCAGCACCGGCTTGGCCCCGGCGTTTTGCGCCAGTTGCACCTGCAAATACATGCCCGGCTTCAGCCGCTGCTGCGGGTTTTTCAGCACGATACGCGCTTTAAAGGTGCGGGTAAGCGGATCGACGTTAGGCAGCAACTCGCTAACCTCCCCGGTAAAGCGTTCACCCGGCCAACTGGCGGAGCTTGCGGCCACCGCGTCGCCGACCTGCAACAGCCCGGCCTGCGCCTGCGAGTAATCAATCACCATCCACACCGGATCGAGGCTGGCCAGCTCAAACAGGCCCTGCGTCGCGGTGACCTGCATCCCTTCCCGTGCGTCCAGCTTATTGATAAACCCACTCTCCGGGGCGGTAATGGTAATGCGGGTCTGGGGTTGGCCACTGCGTTCAACCTGGCGAATGATGGCTTCAGGCATAAACTGCAATGCCAGACGCTGACGGGCGGCAGAGGCGAGTGCGCCATCGCCCAGCTTGCGGATCGCCAGGTATTCCTGCTGTGCCGCACTCCAGTCCGGGATCCACAGCTCTGCCAGCGCTTGCCCTTTTTTTACCTGCTGCTGGCTGGCACGCACGTAGAGTTTGTCTATCAGCCCGTTGGCCCGGGCGGCAATCACCTGCACGCCGCGTTCATCGGTGGCAACGCTGCCATAGGCATCAAGCTGCAAATTCAGTTCACGCAGTTGTGCAGCCGTTGTACGGACGCCAAGATTCTGCTGCTGGCGGGCGCTGATGGTGACACCACCGTCATCCTGCTGCTCATCGGCATAGCGTGGCACCAGTTCCATATCCATAAACGGCGATTTGCCCGGCTTATCAAAACGCTGGCCTGGTACCATCGGATCGTACCAATACAGCACCTGCCGTTCAGCGCCACCGCTAGCGGGTTGCGTCGCGGATCTTTCCCCGGCAAACCAGTAACCGCCCATAGCACCGCCCAATAAGGCGGCTAACAGCGTCAGGCTAAAACGCATTTTCATTACTTTGCCTCCTGCACGGTGAGATAACGGATCGCGGCCCACAGCTGCGCCAATTCACGCGCGGCCTTACCGGCGCTCAGACGGCTGTCGAGCAAGGCCCGACGTGCTTCCAACACCGAGGAAAGATCGCTTTTACCACTGCGGTATTGCGCCAGTTGCAATGCCACACGCTGTTGCTGCAACGGGATCGCCTGCTGCTGCTGACGCTGCCATTGCGCCTGCGCGGCCTGATACTGCGCCAGCAGCGTATCTAACTGGGCTTGATGATCGCGGATCAATAACGTCAGTTGATCGTTAGCCTCCATCGAACGGGAAACATCGGCGGCATAGTCCTTATCCTGCCGCTGGGAACGGAACAGGGGCAGATCGACGGTAACCATCACGCCCGCCATATCCTCATAGCCATCGGCCCGTTTGCCATACGACACCTCTATCCCCACGTCCGGAATGGCGGCCACCTCTGACTGCGCCGATCGCGCCTTGGCCACATCGGCCTCACGGCTGGCCTGCACTATCTCCGGGTGTTGTTTGATAGCCTGCCGTAGCAGATTGCTCTCGGCGGGCAGGCGCTCGAAGCGTGGCAACGGACCACCGATCCCCTCCACCTGCAGCCCGGTCAACTGGGTTAAGCGCGCCTGGGCGATGGTGACGTCACGCTGCCCCTCGCTGAGCCGGTCCTGCATCGCCAACAGCGTCAAGCGAGCATCAATGACGTTAGCGGCGGGCGAGCTGCCACTGGCCACTCCGGCATGTTGGGCGGCGATTTGCTTTTCACTTTCTTTGAGCAAGGCCGTGGCATCCTTCAGCGTCTGCTGGCTCAGCGCCAGTTCCAACCAGGCTTGTGCCGTCTGCTGCTGCAAGCGGGCGAGGATTGTCGCACTGTTGGCTTCGGTTTTATTGGCCTCGGCCCATAAGGTATCCGCCTTACGTTGGCGCTTGGTACTGCTGACATAATCCTGCATGATGCCAACCCGCTCCATGGTCATCCCGTCACGGGTCAAGCGCCGGGCGCTACCGCCTTGCACCGGCACGTTTTCAATGCCGAATTTCAGCTTGGGATCGGGCAGCTCCATCGCCGAATCCGCCCTATTTTGCAACGCATTCACCTGATGCTGATTGGCCGAAAGCTCGGCGGAATAGCGCTCCGCCGCCGCCAACGATTGCTCCAACGTCAGGCCGGTTGCCTGCGCATTTGCCGTCCAACAGGCGAGCAGCAGCCAGCCCACCCGCAATGGGTGAGAAAGTAGTCTGGACATGGTGCCCCCGTTAGTCTTGGCTGGCGCTGATAACGGTCAGCTGATAGCCGCCGTCAACCTGACGGAAACTGAACTCCACCACGGTCCCGGCAGCCAAGGCAGGCAATGGCGGCTGGGGCTGAAGGAAATTCATGGTCATCGGCGGCCAGTGCAAAGCAGGGATGGCTGGATGGGCGAGCGACACTTTCTGCTCACCCCAGGCCTTAACGGTTCCTTTAGAGTGATAGACGGCGGCGTCTTGGCTGGCATGTTGGTGATGTTGCATCTCCGTGGCGGAGACGAATGAAGAGAACATCAGAGAGATGAAAACGGCAGTGATCAGATTACGCATAACGGTAGCTCCATAAAATAGACAAAAAACAAATCAGGTCGCCGTTCTGGACGGCAAAGCGGTTAGTTTGGCTATTCACGGAAGCGGCAGAAGACGATCTCTGCCGGCGGGCCTGCTATCGGAGGGGTTTGCCAATCGAGGCGTAAGCGCTGTGCCTGGGGCTGCGAGGCGGCAACCAACAGCTCACTACTGGCGGGTAATACCGCTGCCAAGGCCAGGTTGCCGTGATCTTGCTGTGCCGAATCTGGCACGCAGTGTTTTTCACACAGCGGCCCCTCGGCGTGCATCATCTCATTTGCTAGCGGATCGGCAGCCTGCATATGCATCATATGTTGTGCGGCAGGCGCTGTGGCGGTAAGTTGCAGGTTACAGTGATGGCTGGCGATCGCCAATTGGCTGTTGAGCAACAGCCAGCAGACGGCCAATAGCCACACACCCGCCCGCTTCTTGGCGAAGCGCAACCGATGCATGGATAGAGTGATGGACGCCAAAGCCGACATGCAAAAATTCCAGAGTAAGAAACTGCGCTGAGTATATCGGCAGAAAAACATTACAGGAACGGAATTTACACCCGCTGACAAAGCAGAATAAGAACGATCCTGTAAACTTAAAATTCTTTGATTTCAGTCAACTAGGCATCTTAAAAATCCCGTTCATCATAGCAAAAACCGGCTTTCGCCGGTTTGCGTATTAATTGAGCCCCAAGGTCCACTGGGCTATTTTGAAGTAGATGATCAAGCCGGTGCCGTCTATCAGCGTGGTGATAAACGGGGCGGAAACTACGGCAGGGTCCACACCGAAGCGTTTCAGTGCCATTGGGATCACGGAAGAGACAATCGCGGCCCACAGCGTAATACAAACCAGGGTCAGGCTCACGATGAGCGTAATCTCATAGCCGATCCCCATCATCCAACCACGGAACGCACCAGCACAAGCCAGCGTTAACGCGATCATGACCGAGGTAGTCATTTCCTTGCGCAGCACGCGCCCCACATCGCGCATGCGGACCTCTCCCAAGGCCATGGCCCGCACAATGGTGGAGGTGATTTGCGTACCGCTGTTACCACCTGTACCCACCAATAGCGGGATAAAGAAGGCCAGGGCAATCGCCGCTTCCAATGACTCTTCAAAATGCTGAATAACCGTGCTGGTATAAGCCTCGGCGACGAACAGCAACAGCAGCCACACGCTACGTTTTTTCCACAGCTCGAAGGAGCTCATTTCAAGGTAAGGCTTATCAAGCGGCAGGCTTGCCCCTTGCATATGGGCATCCTCGGTGTTTTCATCCTCGATAATCTGCGCGATTTCGCGCTCGGTTAAACACCCCACCAAACGGCCATTATCAACCACCGCTACAATATCTAAATTATTATTGTCCACCAGTTGGGCGATATGTTCACGTTCGTCCGTGGGTTTTACATGGAAGAAGGTGGTCTCCATCATATCCTTGATACGCTCGCCATTATGTTCTTCCTGCAATAAACGTTTAACAGAAAGTACTCCCACCAGTTTGGTGCCGTCTTCAATAAAGATTTGTGCGGGTATATCGTCGTTGGAAAGTTGATTAACGAATATTTTCCTGGCTTCGCCAACGTAAAGATCTTGATGCAGAACAAAGACTTTTTTGTTCATATAACGCGCGATGGCGTCGTCTTCAAAGTTGGCATTTTGGTAAAGGTCTTGCAATACAACATGTGACATTCTAGATACTCCCAATGGAAAGATGGAGTCTCATAGAGGCGACAAGACAGGACAGCAAAAGCCGATCCCCACGTCTTGGGTTTAGCACTATACAACGTATCCCCTGGGGGAAGTTACCTTAGCAATGCCTTGATTCGGCTAATGCTTGTTTTACCCTTGGTGGCCTCTCTCGATGCCATTAGAGCGGTAACTTGTGTTTGTATAGGAGCCTCGCCATAACGAGATCGTAAAGCTAAATAAAGCGTGGGCATTATGACGGGTTTGGTTATTCGTATAGGGAAAAGGGTAATTTTGTTGAGGTGTTATTTATTTTTCGGGCCAAAAACTAGCCTAATGAATTTATTATTCTGCCAGGCTACGGCTAAATTAAACGAAAAACCACCCGCCGTTTAAGTTATCGTCTGTTGGTTTTCAACCTGAGAAACCAGAATTCATACTGATATGCGGTACCGCTTTTAAAAACGCAAAAAAATCGGACACCTATTAAGGTGCCCGATTGATAACGATATAAGCCCCGCGCTTACTTCTGCAGTTTACGCATCACCAGCGTGGCGTTGGTGCCGCCGAAACCGAAGCTGTTGGACATGACCGTGGTCAGCTCACGCTGGGTTGGCTCAGTCACGATGTTCATCCCTGCCGCCTTCTCATCGAGGTTGTCGATGTTGATGCTTGGCGCAATGAAACCGTGCTCGACCATCAGCAGGCTATAAATCGCTTCCTGCACGCCCGCCGCACCCAGTGAGTGGCCGGTCATGGCTTTGGTTGAAGAAATGGCTGGGGTGTTATCGCCAAAGACTTCACGGATCGCGCCCAGTTCTTTCACGTCGCCGACCGGCGTGGAGGTGCCGTGTACGTTCATATAGTCGATTGGTGTGTCTACGCCCTGCATCGCCATCTTCATGCAACGCACCGCGCCTTCACCCGATGGAGCCACCATGTCAGCGCCGTCTGAGGTAGCGCCGTAACCGATGATTTCCGCATAGATATGTGCGCCGCGAGCCAGAGCATGCTCCAACTCCTCAACCACGACCATGCCGCCGCCGCCTGCGATAACGAAACCGTCACGCGCTGCGTCATAGGTACGGGAAGCTTTTTCTGGCGTGTCGTTGTAGCTGGTAGACAGCGCGCCCATGGCATCGAATTCGCAGGCCATTTCCCAGCACAGCTCTTCGCCACCGCCGGCAAAGACGACGTCTTGTTTACCCAGTTGGATCAGCTCAACAGCGTGGCCGATACAGTGCGCTGAAGTGGCGCAGGCAGAGCTGATGGAGTAGTTCACGCCGCGAATTTTGAATGGAGTGGCCAGGCAGGCAGAAACGCCTGATGCCATCGCCTTGGTCACCATGTATGGGCCAACGCCACGCAGGCCTTTGGCGCGCATACCGTCAGAACCCGCCACCTGGTTACGTGGAGAACCACCACCGGAACCGACCACCAGACCGGTGCGATCGTTGGAAACCTGATCGACTGCCAGGCCAGAATCTTGAATCGCTTGTTCCATGGAGAGATAGGCATAAACCGACGCGTCGCTCATAAAGCGCATCACTTTACGGTCAATCAGACCAGTAGTGTCGAGTTTAACATCACCCCATACGTGACTACGCATGCCGGAATCTTTCAGCTCCTGAGAGAAGGTGATCCCAGAGCGGCCTTCCTGCAGACTTGCCAGGACCTCCTGCTGGTTGTTACCAATGCTGGAGACGATTCCCAGGCCAGTAATCACTGCACGTTTCATTCAAGTACCTCTTCCACAATTTACATTCGGGATTTTGCATCGCACTTTAGCGTACAGATGTACGCCGAACAAGTCCGATCAGAATAATTTTGCATTATCTTTACCCAATTTGCACCTCGGGGCTACCCCCGTTAAAATCGCCCTACCCCTTGAATTACGAGCAACCGACCGTGAGCAACGCCCCCATCCAAACCGCAGCGTTAAGCTGGAATGAACAAGGTACACCTGTTTCGAAACAGTTTGATGACGTCTATTTTTCCAACCAGGATGGGCTGGAGGAAACCCGCTATGTCTTTCTGGGGGGCAACCGGTTGCCACAACGCTTCAGCGATCACCCGCGCTCACTGTTTATTGTGGCAGAAACCGGCTTCGGTACCGGACTGAATTTTCTGACCCTGTGGCAGGCCTTTGCCCGTTTTCGGCAGGCGACATCGGCGGCGAGTTTGCAACGTCTGCATTTTATCAGTTTTGAGAAATACCCGTTGCAGTTGGACGATCTGGCGGCAGCCCACGCCCAATGGCCAGAACTGGCTTCCTTTGCTGATGAGCTTCGCGCCCAGTGGCCTCTACCGCTGCCGGGGTGCCACCGCCTGCTGCTTGCCGAAGGGCAGATCACCCTCGATTTATGGTTCGGTGACGTCAATACCCTGCTACCGCACTTTGACGCCAGCATGAACGATCAAATTGACGCCTGGTTCCTGGATGGCTTTGCGCCGTCCAAAAACCCCGATATGTGGAGCGAACCGCTGTTTGCCGCCATGGCACGTCTTGCCCGCCCAGGCGGCAGTTTCGCCACTTTCACTGCCGCTGGATTTGTCCGCCGTGGATTGCAGCAGGCCGGTTTTGAGGTCAGCAAATGTAAAGGCTTTGGCCAGAAACGCGAGATGCTCACCGGCCAACTTCCCACCGACACTCCGGCAAGCGTCAATCCAAGCCCGTGGTTCCTGCGCCCGGCAGCGGAAAATACCGACGATGTCGCCATCATTGGCGGCGGCGTAGCCAGTGCGCTCACCGCGTTGGCCCTATTGCGCCGTGGGGCCAGAGTTACCTTGTATTGCGCCGATGCACAGCCCGCAGAGGGCGCATCCGGTAATCGTCAGGGGGCGCTGTACCCATTGCTGAATGGCCGAGGTGATGCATTGGAAAACTTTTTCAGCGCCGCCTTCCCCTTTGCCCGCCGCCAGTATGACGCCTTACTGCAACAACAGGTTCAGTTTGATCACCAGTGGTGTGGCGTCAGCCAATTAGCCTATGACGAAAAAAGCACGGGGAAGATCGCCAAGATCCTGGCCATTGCCTGGCCGCACACTCTGGCACAACCGGCCGATCGCGCGACGTTAAGCGCCCTGTGTGGGATCGATACGGGGTTTGGGGGCATTCACTACTCGCTCGGGGGATGGCTGTGCCCTGCTGACCTGACGCGTGCCGCGATTACCCTGGCCGAACGGCAGGGATTGGTTTGCCACTATTTGCATACGCTTTCCGATCTGAGCCGCAGCGATGAAGGTTGGCAGTTGCATTTTGCTGAGGGCGAAACTCACCAACATGCGACGGTGATCCTGGCTAACGGGCACCAACTCTCCACTCTGGCACCTAGCGCCGCACTACCGGCATATGCGGTGCGCGGCCAGGTTTCACATATTCCCACTACGCCCACGTTAAGTGAGTTAAAGCAGGTGCTGTGTTACGACGGTTATCTGACGCCGGTGAATCCTGGTAACCAACAGCATTGTATTGGTGCCAGCTACCAACGTGGTGAATCAGGCACGCAATATAGCCAGGTAGAGCAAGAAGAGAACCGCGATCGCCTGCTGCGTTGTCTGCCAGAACAGCGTTGGCCGCAAGAGGTGGATATCAGCGGCCAGCAGGCCCGCTGTGGCGTACGTAGCGCTACGCGAGACCATATGCCGATGGTTGGTGCCGTGCCAGACTATCAAGCGACTCTGGCGCTGTATGGCGATTTACAGCAGCAACGTCAGCGCGGCGAAACGATCGCCGATGCACCGATGTATCCGGGGTTGTTTATGATCGGAGCCTTAGGCTCACGCGGCCTGTGCTCGGCGCCGTTGGCCGCAGAAATTTTAGCGGCGCAGCTGTTTGGCGAACCACTGCCGGGTGATAGCGAGATGTTGGCAGCGTTGAACCCCAACCGCATGTGGGTCAGGAAGCTGCTGAAAGGACGCGAGGTATAGTTCATTTGAGGGGCCAGCGTGATGCTGCCCCCTTTAGAGCAATTACTCAGTCGGCAACGCTGTCTGATACAGGTTTTCCCACATGCCCAGCACCAACACCTGATCCGGCGGGGAAAGTTCCCCAGCCTTGATGGCCTTGTCCAAGCTGCTCTGCACCCGCACCTTGAGCTGCTCGGCGCTGTGTTCGGCATGTTCTTCCGATTCCGCCACCGCCAAAGTCAGATGACCGCGCAGGTAGCCACCGGCAAACAGTTCATCATCGCTGGCGTGCTCTACCATGTCATCAATCAGCGCCAGAATGCGCGCTTCAAATTCTGCGATCATCAAATTTCCTCGTTAACAAACAGACTCTGGCCTCAGAGATCTTCCGGGTAGGGAAAATGCTCGGCCGCCAGCGGAGGCGTATTGTAAAACGATTGCAGCGCCTGAATAAAGCGCGCAGGTCGTGTGGGTATTCCCCGCTCCAGCAATTCCAGCACCCGGGTACGGACTTTACGCTGGAAACCAATGCGATCTGGCTCGCAGTCCCCACTGAGATTGTCGCAGCTGACGTTGAACGGGAAACCGGCCGCCACGCAGAACATCCATTCCAACGCCTGGGGATTGACCTCAACCACTTCGAATTCACTTTGCGTCTGAGCATCGCGCCCATCGGGGCAATACCAGTAACCGAAGTCCACCTGCTTGCGGCGTTCAGCACCGGCGATGCACCAGTGGGAAATTTCATGCATGCCGCTGGCATAGTAGCCATGCGCAAAGACGATGCGGTTATAAGGCAGCTCATCATCGGCAGGCAGATAGATGGGCTCATCGTCGCCTTTAACCAGACGGGTATTGAACTCATCGCTAAAGCACTGATTAAAGATTTCAATCAGTTGCGGATACTGGTGTGTGTTTGGCATAAAGAAAACTCAAAATACTCTTCGCCTTTCAAGCCACAGCGTTGTTGGCTGCACTTGCACACCCCAGTCACTTACTAAAGTAAGCTCCTGGGGATGAGCAAGCTGGCCGCCTAGCTGTGACTTGAAATTCATTGAGTATAACCATAGATTAAAGAAGGTTATTGTCTCACTAAGACGCATCATTGGCACACTAAAAATGCAACGCCAACCACTGCTGGATTTCCGCCCCGTGATTGTCGTACAGCAATTTGCAGCTCATGATCAAAGACACTATCACGATCATCGGCCGGATCAGCTTCTGGCCCTTGGTCAGCACCATGTGCGCCCCAAGACGGGCACCGAACAC
>NZ_JBKJYW010000430.1:0-9555 GCF_046715635.1 Serratia sp. (in: enterobacteria) | reverse complement strand
ATCACCGATAACTATGCCGGGGCCAAAGAGCTGACGTTACGTATCCTGGCCAACTGTGAAAAACGGTTGGGTTACCTTAAGCCGCTGATATTCGTCGGGGGACGCGGGGTTGACCATAACACCACGGAGCGCCTGCGCGGCTTCAGAGATGCCCACCGTCAGTTAGGCGTTGAGGTTATCGAAGAGAACCTGCTGGCCTGCGGTTATTCCCCAGACAAGGCCGAACTGGCGCTGAAAACGTTTATTGCCCAAGGCGGCGATCTGCAAACCGGGCTATTCGTCAACTCGACGATCTCGCTTGAAGGCGTGGTCCGCTGGTTGGTAGCGTCTGGCTATCGTGGTGACAAGCAGCCCGTGATGGGTTGTTTTGACTGGGACCCTTTCGTACTGCTGTTAGGCCATGACATTGTGATGGTAAGGCAGGACGTCAACAAGATGTTGCAGGCGGCGTTTGCGCTGATCGATGCCAACTCGCAAGAAAAGCAACTGATTGAAATACCGCCGATCTTCCCAGAAATGATTTGAGGTCACTACGCTGGTATTTTTCGAACGGAGCTTCAGGCAAACGCTTTGGCCACCCTCCCGTTCCCGTCCTCAATAATAAACAAAAACAAATAGCTACCATACTTGACCGTCTGCTATGTTCCAGGGTGGACGTTAGCAAAGCGAGCGTGATTTATATTTTGATGAAGAAATAATAGACGACATTGAAGCCTCTTGAGATTCAATAAATTTAAAAATTTCATTTATTGATGCTTTATCAGGATTGTTTAATTCACTCAAATGATCTCCCTTACCAGTGATCATCGATAAACCATGTTGTTGTGCTATCTCAGCCATAGATGCGTAATAAGGGTCGCTGACGCCGGCCCAAAGCAGTATTGGTGTCTTATAAGGAAATAAACCTTCTTTTTTTCCAGAATACTTTCTTAGTTCATTGAAAAAGCATCTTGCACTTTCTTGAGCGTCCAGCGAAAGCCCAGAGGTAAGCTCTGGTGCTGTGCTTCTTGCATAAGACATAAACATATCAAAACTAAGTTTGCCTTCAGGCGTTTCCGGAAGGCCATTCCTGAAGTCCCATCCGCCTAATACAACAGAGTTAAGCCGTTCTGGATAGTGGTTCAGCAGTCCTAATGCTGCCCATGCGCCAGAGGAATAACCTATGACATGCGCTTTTTCATAACCCAGCTCATCCATAATTTTCACAATGGATAATGCTTGATTTTGTTGTGTATATAACTCCTCCACTTGCGGCTTTTCGCTTTCGCCGTGGCCTAAAAGATCCGGACAAACAACGTGGAAAAATGGACTAAAAAAGGAGCTTAATCCATTATCTAGCCACGATTTTCCGTCCATCAGGAGACCGTGAAGCATTATAACCAATGGACCTTTTCCTTCTGCAACATATGATAACTGAGGTATTCCTGACGTAAGTAGCATATATGTCCCTTTAACTTTAGAGTGGACAGAAAGCATACACGCTTCCAGACAAGCTAGCTCAACTAGTAATGGTATGACGTCCGCTCCTCGCTCAAAGCCACCTGCTCAAAAAGTAGTCTTAACGTAGGCTATTTTCCGTTTTCCAAACAGCTCCTAACTAAACGGCGCAACATGCTGTGCCCCTACGCTGTGAGTTGTACAGAGCGGGGACTTGTTCGGGGACATGGTTAACAGGTATGAGTACTTCGGAGTGGAACTGCTTATGCCGTGAGATGGATGATCTGCCATGTCATTACGTACCGAGTCTGGGCTTTTCGCCTCACAAGAAAAGTGTTCACCATGTCCTTGAACACCTGTCTACCCTATCCTCGCTGTGTACATGAGTCTGGTGGGCGAATAACCCGCCGATTACCCCTGCATAAACTTGGATTTCTTGATCCGGTACATGATGGAGTCCCCCTCTGCCAGCAAGGTTTCCAGGCTGTGGGGCGCGGTGGGATCAAACTCGACGATGCCATAGGAGAACGCCAGTTGGTAAGGCGTGATCTGTGAAGCATTATGTTCATCCACATGGCGTTGCAAGGCCAGAAGCCCCTTTTCGGCTTCGCTTTTGGTGCGGCTGCCCATCAGCGCGACAAACTCGTCACCGCCCAACCGGGCTATCACGTCAAAATAGCCAAACACCCGTTTCATCAGCTCGGAAAAATAGATCAGCGCCCGATCGCCTTCCCCATGGCCGTAGGTATCGTTAATCATTTTGAATTTGTCGAGGTCGATAAATATCAGGCTAGCCTTAACCCCTGTCACCTGACAATGGTGCAGCATATGACCTGCCAGGGAAATAAAACCGCGGCGATTGGAGATTTGCGTCAGTTCATCAGAGGTCGATGCCTGAAATGCACGTAGTTCATCTTCCACCATCGAGGCCAGATCGCGCAGCGTCACCGCATCTTCAGCATCAAACTGCCGGGGTTTATCGTCTATCAGGCACAAGGTACCCATCTTGAGATCGCCGGAGAAACTCAGTGGACAACCGGCATAGAATCGGACGTGCGGTGAGTCTTTGACAAACGGGTTATCCGCAAAGCGCGCATCCTGCAACGTATCGGGAACCAGCAGAATATCGTTGCCCAGGATCGCATGGCCGCATAATGAGAGATCCCTTGGCGTTTCGGTAGCCGCCCCCAATCCACTACTGGACTTGAACCATTGGCGGTTTGCATCAAGCAGGCTCACCAAGGCAATCGGGACGCCGAACAGCCGCCGGGCCATGCGTGTTACCCGATCGAAGCGCTCTTCTGGCAGAGTATCCAACAGATGCAGGGAACGCAGAGCCTTCAATCGCTGTACTTCATTGGCAGGTATCTCTGGCGTTTTCATCTCTACATCCACTCCAATTAAACTTAAGGTCTTTCTCAGGAAAGCAAACCAGCAAGTTGCAGGATAATAGCGTTCGCCACCGCTGGCAATCCGATGCACAAAACAGATGCCATTTTGCCCCTGTTTTCAGCCGTTTGATCAGGCTATAGCCACTTAAACTAGCCGTTTTACCCGTCGTCTTTCAAGCTGCAGCTTGAAATCCATAGGGTATCGTTTAAAAGCAAGGCATCCGGTGTGGCAAAACCCTTTTTACGCAGTGGCAATCTAGATGACGTTCTTACCTTGGGCGAAAATGGGCAACCTGTCTATGCGTTGGCGTCGCAGTTACGTGAGGCGTTGCGCCTCCAGCAACAGCCAGCCGTAGCGGATTGCCTGGCGATCCCCAACGCGCAAGGCGACCGCATTGACTGGTATGCGCCAATCGCTGGACGGGCGATCTCCTGGCAGGCAGCTGATGAAGATGCACGGGCGGCCGCCTTGCCGCTGTTGGAACATTTCCAGACCACCGTGGAAACCATCAGCCTGCGCGCTCGCCACAGCGGCAAAGCCAGCCTGCAAATGTTTGCGGCACTGCTCAGCAAAGCCATGCAGTTCCCGGATCAGAATGCGGTCTTCCTGGTGGATGGCAAACCGGTGATCACCTTCTGGGGCTGCGTGAAAGCCGATGGCAAGATCCGCAGCGCGCCTTTGGATTGCCTGCGTCCGAAAGATCGCCCTGCGCGCCCCATCGCCCCACCTATCGTTGAACCCGTTGCTGAACCTGAACCTATTGCCGAACCGCAGCCGCCAGCGCCTCTGCCACCTGTGGCGGCTTACAAACCTCGCCACGCCTGGTGGTTACTGCTACTGCCAGCAGCGTTCATGCTGGCCGCCGCGATCTGGCTGTTGCTTCCAAAGCCAACCCCCCAGCCAGCAATAGACATTGCTGAGCCAGCCAAGGTACAACCCAAGCCAGTGATTACTCCCGTCGCACTTCAGTTGCCATTAGGCCATGCGGAGGTGCTGCCCCCGCCGGTCATGACACCGGTGGTGGTCGATAAACTGGCGCTGACGTTACCCGCCGAGTCGGTAAAAGCCGGTTCTACCGCTTTCCTCAACGGAAAATGGCGCGTCACCTTGGCAATCAAGGATCCGCTGACCGGTAAGCCGCCGAGCTTGCTGTATCAGTTTAATCGCGGTAAAGGCACCGCCAGGATCGTTCAGGGTGACAAAGTCACCTGCCGGGTTGAAGTCAACGCTGGACTGATGCAGTCCGGTAATCTGGTGATCAACAGCCGTACCAAGGCCCGTTGCAGCGATGGTTCCCGCTATCAAATGCCGGAGCTGGTGTGTAAGCAAGGTGACAGCGCAGCCGCGGAATGCACCGGGCGTTACGGCAACAACGAAACGGTATTCCCTATGACGATCAAGCGCGAGAGTAAATAATGTTGGCGACCCCCATCGCATATCCGCAGCGCGTTACGCTGATACCCAACAGCGGGATCCAGTTTCTGGACTTCTCCCTTACGCCGGTGTTGGATGCCGAGTACCCAGGCAAATTTGTCCGCCAGACAGCCAACGGCCCACTGCTGCGGCTGAATTATCATCAGGCCAGGGATCGCTATTTCCTGCCGGTGGCACCCGGCGAGCCGGCCGAAATGGTACGCCCGGAATTCAGCTTTTCTTTGGAGCAGTCATTGCGGCTGCTCGATCGCGTTTGGTTACCGCTGCCGTTCATGCGCTTCAACCCGCCAAACAGTTTCCTCAGCGGGCCGGACAACTGGGCGCGTCTGCAAATCAGACGCCTGGATCGACCGGATCGGCAAGGCCATACGCTGCGCATCACGTTGGCATTTGATACTCAAGTCTATCCAGCAGGACATGAAAACCAACAGTTGGCCCCTAGCCAACAGGATATTGCCACTGGGCTGAGCTTTGCGCTGGCACACCAGAGCCAGGATCTGGGTGATTTCCTGGATGCCACCTGGGTTGACGGTTGGCTGCGCGAGGTCTTTACCCAACAGGCTGTCGCCCTGGAGCAGCGCCCGGAGCGCAATATCAACGCTTCACTACGTGAATTTGAATACCAGGCGCATTACCTGAACCTGCTGGAGCTGTTGGCCAGCCAGCTAAACGTGCCGAATATCACGCTAGGCAGTGATGTGCAGCAACCCGCAGTGAATGTGGATTTGATCCTCGATGTCGGCAACTCCCATACCTGCGGTATTCTGGTAGAAGATCACCCGGCAGAACGCAACGGCTTGAAGCACAGCTATGAACTGCAACTGCGCGATCTCAGTGAACCGCATTATCTGCACCAAGGCCTGTTCTCCAGCCGCACGGAGTTTGCCCCCGCCAACTTCGGCAAGGCGAATTACTCGTTTGAAAGTGGCCGCGATGATGCGTTTCTCTGGCCCTCTCTGACCCGCGTGGGCCATGAAGCCTGTCGATTGGCACAGCAGCGGCAAGGCGATACGGCATCTACCGGCCTGTCCAGTCCACGGCGCTATCTGTGGGATGAGGAGAGTTACGCTCCCGGTTGGCGCTTTAACCGCACGGCAGAACACAGCCTGCAAGAACCGCCTGCTTTCGCAACGCCGCTGGCTCAGTTGATCAATGACCAAGGCCAGCCGTTATCCAGCCTGCCACCGGAAGAGCGCCTGCCGGTTTTCACCCCAAACTACAGCCGCAGCTCGCTGATGGCCCTGATGCTTAGTGAACTGTTGGCCCAGGCGCTGATGCAGATCAACAGCGTGGCCCAGCGCCTCACTTTGCGTGACGGCGCAGCACCTCGCCGTTTGCGTAATATCATTCTGACCTTACCTTCCGCGATGCCGGTGCCGGAACGGGAAATCTTCCGCCAGCGGATGCATGAGGCGATCGCGCTAGTGTGGCAAGCCATGGGTTGGCATTCGGTAGATGAAGACTTGCTCGGCATAGCCAGCTCGGTACCGGTACCCACCGTGCAGATGGAGTGGGATGAGGCCACCTGTGGCCAGATGGTCTATCTGTATAACGAAATCCAGGTCAACTTTGCGGGCCGGGCTGAGGCGTTCTTTAGTGCCATGGCACGTCCCGACTCCGCTGAACCGGGGAAAACGTTGCGTATTGCCTCGGTGGATATCGGCGGCGGCACCACCGATCTGGCGATCACCCAATACTACCTGGAAGAAACGGCTGGCAACAACGTCAAGGTGACCCCGCATCTGCTGTTCCGCGAAGGGTTCAAGGTGGCGGGCGATGACATTCTGCTGGAAGTGATCCGCCTGTATCTGCTGCCCGCCCTGCAGGCCGAATTCAAACGCGTCGGCGTGGCAGAACCGGCTGCGCTGATGGCCGAACTGTTTGGCCAGGATGAGATCTCGGTGTTGCGGCAACAAGTGACACTGCAACTTTTCATCCCGCTTGCTCAGGCAATCCTGGAACGCTATGAAAGCTTCACCCCGGTGCAGACTCGCAGCGAAATCGACGCCGTATTGGGCGAACTGTTGACGCAAAAGCCCACCGATAGCGTGTTGAAATATATCAATGCTGCGGTGCAACGCGGTTTACCGGCAGAGGCAGAACTTTTCGATGTTTTACAGACGCCGCTCATTCTGCGGCTGAACCAATTGCATGCCGAATTCCTGGCACCACGCATGGCACTTACCCGCAATCTGCGGTTGTTGACCGAGGTGATCGCCCTGCATAACTGCGACGTGCTGCTGCTCACTGGCCGCCCTTCTCGGTTCCCCGGCATTCAGGCCCTGTTCCGGCAGCTACAACCGGTGCCGATCAACCGCATCGTTTCGCTGGATGGTTATCACACCAGCGGCTGGTATCCTTTCAGCCAGCAAGGGCGGATCGACAATCCCAAATCCACCGCAGTGGTGGGCGCCATGCTGTGCCTGTTAGCGCTGGAGTTACGCTTACCGGGCGTTTACTTCAAAGCGGCCGATTTCCGCCCTTATTCAACGGTGCGTTATCTGGGCCGTCTGGATGGGGACAATCGCCTGCCAGCCAATCAGGTCTTCTATGCCGATCTCGATTTGGATACCCCAGATGGCGGCTTGGACAGCAGCGTTAGCTTTGCCCTCAATGGCGCATTGTGCCTGGGATTCCGCCAGTTGGACAACGAGCACTGGCCAGCCGCCCCGCTGTTTACCTTGACGATTATCGATCCGCAGCTGGCGCGTAACCTGGCTGGCGATAATCTGTTAAGGGTTAAAATTGCTCCGCAGCCGGATGCTCCCGCTCGCTGGAGCATCACTAGCGCCGAACTGGAAGACGGTAGCCCAGTGCCCACCGAACATCTGCAACTCAAATTGAATACGCTGATCGACAGTGCCACCGGGGCGACCCACTATTGGATCGACAGCGGGAGCGTTTTTGCATGAAGTCTGCCATTCCCCCAATCTCCCCGCTTACCCAGCGCTGGCCGCTATTGAATCAAGCTATCGCTCAGGCGCTGCTCTGGGCGGAAAATACTCGCCTGCAGACGCCCCGTTTTGCGCTGGAAGCACCAACCTTAATGCTTAACCTGCGCCGTAGCCGCATCCAGCTTCAGCGGCTGGCGGTTGCCGCCACTCAACGGGGAGCCTTGGGCTTTTATGGTCGTTCGCAAGCGGCAAAAAATCATCTGATCGCCTCGTTAGGCTCGGCAGAACCAGGCTGTCTGGCTACCACCTTCGCCGGTAAGACGCTGGATTATCTGACGCATATCCGTCCGGGGCACTCCGCCGTCGGGGTGGCGATCCGCTTTAGCCACGCCGTACCTCAGCAAGATCCTGATTATCCGGTACAGCTTCAATTGCTGACCGCGGCGGAGCTAGTGTGCATGTTGGCGCGTTGTAGCCATACGCAGCAGGCAATAGAAAAGACAGAGATTGAAGAACTCATCGCCTGTTTGACAAAACGTTGCCAATCTCAGGGGGTACCCGGTATTGATGCCGATGATATCGTCATTCTCTGGGATAGCCTGCGCACAGACGACCCACAGTTACAACAGCGCTGGGACTGCGCATACTGGCCAAACGCTTTGAGCATCGCGCCCTATCTGTCCATTGACGATCGGGCGCAACTGTTTGCTCCGCTGTGGGGGAAAGAGCCGGCATTAACCGCATGTTATCGCCGTCTGGCTTACCGGCTGGAGCAACTGGAGGGAGCAGCAAGCGTGCTGGCTCCGCTCAGCCTGCTGACGGATGAAAATCAGCATCCCAGCTACGGTATCCTGACGCCAGCAAACCTGGCAGAGACCGACGGCAAGGTTCAGCTCAAACTCGATAACGGCGTGATGACAATACCCGTGGCAGAGCTGGGTTTATTGGCCGCAGAGTTGCTGATCCCATTACAGAGCCCCCCGACCCATAGCGGTTTGGCGCCAACTGATTATCTGGACCTGCCTGCTTATAAGGCAGACGACGAGAGCCTGTCCCCTGCCAATCGACGTCTGCAGCAAGCCAAGAGCCTCACGTTGTTGCAACGCTATAGCGACCAACAGGCCATGCAGGCTTTGATCGTCTGCCATGCGGCGGCCTGCCGTGAAGAAGTCACAAGGGTCGGCCAAGCGCTGGATTATTGGGTACAACAACATCACGAAGCAGGCCGCCGTGGCCATCCCGGGTTGATCTGGGCATTTACCCCGTACGATCGGCGATCGTCGGCCCATTTTGATCAAGCCGTACAACGCTACGTTGGCCATCCCGGCGAGGTTTGGGGAACGCTGCTGGCGATGAATGAAGATGAAGTCCGGCGTATGACCGACTATCTGCTCACTTCGGTGAATGTTGATGCCCGTCATAACCACCTGCAACAGCGTTTCGATCGGCTTGAGCAAGAGTTACGGCACAACCTGCTTGGCCGCTGGCTCAACGTTGAAAGCGAGGATAAAGCCCCCCTCGCCAAGGCCACGGTAAAAGCGTTGCAAGACCGCACGACGCTGCATGGCGAACTGCTGGGGCACCTGTTGCCAGACCGCCATGCCCTACAGCCACTCTTTTGCCAACAGCAGCAAGAACGCCCAGATAGCGACGATCCTTTGGCGATCACGCTGGATCTGTTCGACGAGCAACCTACAGTGGCATCTCAGCCGGAGTCCGGCGCTAACGTGGTTTTACAGGTGCAACAAGTCTGGATCACCCAGTTGCGTACTCTGGGTGATAATCGTGCGTTAGTCGACCTGCTGGCGGTTGAAACCTCTACCTTGAGCGCGCTGGCCGATGAGTTGATCACCGCCAGTTTCCGGCTGGATATCTGGCAACGGCTAGGGAATGCCCTGGCCGAACCGGGACAGGCAGGCTACGGCAAGGAAAACCACGTGGAGCGGCAAATCGCCTGTACCTTGACGGTGCTGGGGGATTTTGTCGCCTGGCTTGGCTTCCAGCTTCGCCCACAGGCTCAACGGCCAGAAAGCCGCATTAACCGCGGCCATAAGATCTTCACCAAACCCAGCCAAAGCGCCGAGCTACGCATGACCGCATTACCGGCTGAACCGATCAATAACACGGCGTTGTATATTTACGATTGGCTGGTGGGTTTATATCAATTAATCGTTGAGAATGCGGGCCACGGCGGCGCACAAGCGCTCAGTGAAAAGCAGCGTGAAAAGTTGGGTCGGATTATTCAGGAGATGGGCTAAACGGGCGCAGCATTGAACTGAACCCAAGAAGTTGGACGGTTTAAAATTAAGCAACTATCAAGGCCTGCATTCTGTACTCCACAGGGCTCAGGCCTTTGAGCTTCTGCTTGATGCGGCGGTTATTGTAGTAATCTATGTAC
>NZ_JBKJYW010000429.1:0-5416 GCF_046715635.1 Serratia sp. (in: enterobacteria) | reverse complement strand
GGCTGATCCACCGCATAGTCGTGATACAGGCGGCGGGCAAATTCACTGTCTAACAAGAAATCATCGCTCAAAAACGTGGCCATAGTGGGTTCCTCACCTTTTGTCCTGGCTAGCCTTGCTGTCAACTCGCGAAAAGTTATCACACCAATTTAATGCGGAGTCTAGTGGATTTTCACCTTGGCTGGCCAATTATTACGGCCTCCAAGCACCTATTCAGACGGTTTCCATTAAATCAATGCCCTATGATGCCAAGCATTATCACCTAAAAAAATAATGGCTTTTGTGATGTCACTCAACTTTTAAATCTGTATGACAAGTTATCTTCTCGTCACCCTACAACTGGTTTATAACCACAGATAAATGGCAACGCGCAGGGCGGCGTCGGTAAGCGGAATACCGGCAACCCGATGAAAAGGAATCAGCACCATGACCGCCACGGGCTTACCGGTGGCCGAAATATTTAGACTGGGAGAGATTTGGGATGCGTAAAATTAAAGGCTTACGCTGGTATATGATCGGCCTGGTGACTATCGGCACCGTGCTCGGTTATCTGACCCGCAATGCGATGTCCGTCGCAGCCCCCTCGCTGGAAGGCTCGCTAGGGATCACGACCCAACAGTATTCCTATATTGTTGCCGCCTATTCAGCCTGCTATACCCTGATGCAGCCCGTTGCAGGCTATATCCTCGACGTGCTCGGCACTAAAATCGGCTATGCGATGTTTGCCATCCTGTGGGCCATCTTCTGTATGGGCACCGCGCTGGCCAACAGCTGGGTCGGTCTGGCTATGGCCCGTGGTGCGGTCGGTATGGCCGAAGCGGCCATGATCCCCGCCGGGCTGAAAGCCAGTAGCGAATGGTTCCCGGCCAAAGAACGCTCTATCGCCGTGGGTTACTTTAACGTTGGTTCCTCAGTGGGCGCGATGCTTGCTCCTCCTTTGGTGGTCTGGGCGATTGTGGCACATAGCTGGGAAATGGCGTTTATCATTACCGGTGTCTTGAGTCTGATCTGGGCCATCTGCTGGCTGATCTTCTATAAGCACCCGAAAGACCAGAAGAAACTCAGTTCCGAAGAACGCAGCTACATACTGGATGGCCAGGAAGCCCATCACCAGACCACCAATGCCAAGAAGATGTCCGCCTGGCAGATCCTGCGTAACCGTCAGTTCTGGGGTATCGCGCTACCGCGTTTCCTGGCAGAACCCGCCTGGGGGACCTTCAACGCCTGGATCCCACTGTTCATGTTCAAGGCTTACGGCTTTAACCTGAAAGAAATTGCCATGTTCGCCTGGATGCCAATGCTGTTCGCCGATTTCGGCTGTATCCTGGGGGGTTACCTGCCACCCTTCTTCCAGAAGCATTTCGGCGTCAACCTGATCGTTTCACGCAAACTGGTGGTCACCCTGGGCGCCGTGTTGATGATTGGCCCAGGCATGATCGGCTTGTTCACCAGCCCTTATGTTGCCATCGCGTTGTTATGCGTGGGGGGCTTTGCCCACCAGGCGCTGTCCGGTGCACTGATTACGCTGTCGTCAGACGTTTTTGGCCGCAACGAAGTCGCTACTGCCAACGGGCTCACCGGTATGGCCGCGTGGACGGCGAGCACCATGTTCGCTCTGGTGGTCGGCGCATTGGCTGACACCATGGGCTTCAGCCCACTGTTCGCCGCCCTGTCGGTGTTCGATATTCTGGCCGCCATCGTGATCTGGACCGTGCTGCAAAACAAGCCGGTTTCCGAGCTGGAACAGGAGCGATTACAAACGGCAGATGCCAGCAGTTAACCCCCACACAGCCCGGCCTTTGTGCCGGGCTTTTGCATCTGACTCGCTAGCAGCTACAGCGGATAAGTGGTATAACAGGTCTTATGGCATCACGCCCTTCTACCACCGAGCATTCACTATGGAATTCACTGAAACCAGACGCCTTTATCAGCAATTGGCCGCCGAGCTTAAACGGCGCATTGAGGGCGGAGTCTACCCGGTCGGGGAGAAACTGCCAGCCGAGCGTTATATCGCAGAAGAGATGAACGTTAGCCGCACCGTGGTGCGTGAAGCGATCATCATGCTGGAGGTGGAAGGTTACGTAGAAGTGCGCAAAGGCTCGGGCATCCATGTGATCTCCAGCCAACAAAAACACCTGGTTGTGCCGGCTGAAAGCCTCGAATTCGCCACAGCAGGGCCTTTTGAACTGCTACAGGCACGCCAGTTGATCGAAAGTAACATCGCCGAATTTGCCGCCACTCAGGTGACCAAGCAGGATATCGTCCAACTGATGGAGATTCAGGAGCAGGCGCGCAAAGAGGATCGCTTCCGCAATTCGCAGTGGGATCTCAAATTCCACGTGCAGGTTGCGCTAGCGACCCAGAATACCGCCATGGCCACCATAGTGGAAAAAATGTGGGCTCAGCGTGTCAACAACCCTTACTGGATCAAACTGCACGAACACATCGATGAGCGCTCCATTGCCAGCTGGTGCGACGATCACGATGAGATCCTCAAGGCTTTGATACGTAAAGATCCTCATGGCGCCAAACTGGCCATGTGGCAACATCTGGAAAACACCAAGCAGATGCTGTTCAATGCCACCACCGACGATTTCGAATACAACGCCGATCGCTACCTGTTTGCCGAAAATCCGGTGATCCATTTGGATAACCTGGCCACCACCACCAAATAGGGTTTTGGCGCCAACAAATAGCACCGAATGTCAGGTATTGTAAAAACGGCTGAATCGATCCCGGTACAGCCGCCCACTGCGCGATATTTCCCCTGCGACCACGTAGATTTCCCTGTTGCCAATCATGCTATTTTGGTAGAGTTAGGCCACTTTTTTATTGACTGGCTTTGGGGGCGGAACGCGAATACATGCGCTGGTTGTTTGCCATGCTTATTGCTCTTTCCTGCTGGACCGGTTCGGTCTCCGGCCCAAAGCTCTATGCAGCACAAACCACAGCCTTAGCCCCCGCGTTAAGTGCTCAGGCATTATTTGATGAGCATGTCGTTTCCCCCTACGGTCAGGATTACCGCCCGCACAGTGAACTCCGCCGCAAGCCCCTCAGCAAACTACTGCTGTCTTTGCCCCGGATGCATTCCTATCCCAGCTCGTTGCAGGCCCCGACCCAGTCGGTTCCAGCCTATACTTTAGCAACAGATCTGGGCTACCGCCTGTGGCCCCAACGGCAGGCAGATAACCCAGCCCCAAACCGGTTGCGGCAGGTCAATTGGACGCTGAACTTCCCGCCGCAGCAAAGCAGGCTCGGGGGTTGGAAAGAAAGCAACATACTTTACCGTGGCTCGCTAACGTATCACTCATGATCCGGTGTCGCCCCGTTATACCCAAGAATAAAGCAACACCGATCATCATCTTCAGCAGCCAGGGCCCTCCGCGAGCTTCCCGCCCCCTGCCGCTGAACGAAAATAACAATGACGTTTTTAGGAACACCGGATGGATATCATTAAGCAACTGTTGGATGCCTTATGGCAGCAAGACTTTGAAACGCTGGCCAACCCCTCGTTGGTCTGGACGCTGTACGTCTTGCTGTTTATGATTTTATTTCTGGAAAATGGCCTGCTGCCCGCCGCCTTCCTGCCGGGCGATAGCCTGCTGATCCTGGTCGGCGTCCTGGTTGCCAAAGGCACCATGAACTTCCCGGTCACCATTCTCATCCTGACCACCGCAGCCAGCCTGGGGTGCTGGGTTAGCTACATACAAGGCCGATGGCTAGGCAATACGCCTACGGTACAGGGTTGGCTAGCTCATTTACCGGCCCATTACCATCAGCGTGCCCACCAGTTGTTCCACCGCCATGGCCTCTCGGCCCTGTTGGTTGGCCGTTTCCTGGCCTTCGTGCGTACCCTGTTGCCGACCATTGCCGGCCTGTCCGGTTTGAGCAATGCCCGCTTTCAATTCTTTAACTGGATGAGCGGTTTGCTATGGGTACTGATCCTGGTTTCGGTTGGTTTTGCCCTTGGAAAAACCCCGATGTTCCGCAAGTATGAAGACCAGTTGATGTTCGGCCTGATGATGCTGCCACTTGTGCTACTGGTCGCTGGGCTGGTCGGTTCCCTGGTGGTGCTGTGGCGCAAAAAACGCGCCGACCGTGCAGGGAAAGACGCGTGATAGCCAAACGCCCACGCTGGCAATACGCTCTGATGCTTTCATTGCTATTGCTGGCATTGTGCGCCGTGCTGGTGCCCTACCTCTTGCGTACGGAAAATGAGCTGCGTATTCACGCGGTTCAGCAGGGCTTATCGTTACCAGATGGTTTTTATGTCTATCAGCGCCTGGATGAACGCGGTATCCGCATCAAAAGCATTACGCCGGAGGGCGATGGCCTGGTGATCCGCCTGGATTCTCCTGAGCAGCAACTGCTGGCCCGTGAAGCCCTGAAAAACATCCTACCCCCGGGCTATGTCATTGCCTTGAACGAGCCCCTGCACCCCGGCCACTGGGTGCGTAAATTTGCACACGCGCCGCTTAATCTGGGATAATCCTTTCTCATTACAGGAATTTCCTTAGCGGGCGCAGCATGCAGCGCCCCTACATTTGGGGTTCTACGCAATTTGTGACTATGCTGATTGTCAGCACGGGTCTGCCGCGTAGGCCACCTGTCGCACTGCCCCTTGGGCAGCAGGAAACCGGGAGCATCACCGTTATCTCCCAACATTAAGGAATTGAAATCATGAAATTACGCCACACTTTGTTATTGGCCATCCCCCTGTTTACTTTTTCTGCGCTTTCACAGGCAGCGGCCGAGACTTGTGCCAGCAAAGCTCAAGAGATCCAGACCCAGATCGATTATGCCACCAAGCATGGCAACAGCTACCGCGTGGCGGGTCTGAAGAAAGCCCTGAGCGAAGTACAGACCCACTGCACCGAGGCCGGTTTAGCAGCCGATCGCCAGAAGGCAATTGCTGATAAGCAGGAAAAAGTTGCCGAACGTGAGCAGGAACTGAAAGAAGCCCAGGAAACCGGCAAGGCGGACAAAATCGCCAACAAGCAGAAAAAGCTGGCAGAAGCCCAGGCCGAGCTGAAAGCCGCGCAGGCCGAATAATTTTTTTATATTAGCGGATTTATCGATAAGAGCCCCATCTGGCGGGATTTTAGCAGTCAATAATGATGTTGCTTAGTGATATCCACCGGGGATAAGCCCTTTGCATAAGTGAATAAATCCGCTATGTTAAAAGTCTGTCGAAGTTAATGTTAAGGAGTTATCGAAATGGCACATGATTCAAATGCAGAACATTTACGCGCTGAACTGAAGTCCCTGGCCGATACGCTGGAAGAAGTGCTGAACTCTTCCACCGATAAACCTAAAGCTGAACTGGACAAACTGCGCTCCAAAGCAGAAGGCGCACTGAAAGAAACCCGTGCCCGTCTGAGCGATGCCGGTGACAAACTGGCTCACCAAACCAAGC
>NZ_JBKJYW010000428.1:0-62331 GCF_046715635.1 Serratia sp. (in: enterobacteria) | reverse complement strand
GTGCGTGTGCACGGGGCCTTTGTCCGCGATCAGGAAGTTCATGCCGTGGTCAAAGACTGGAAAGCGCGTGAGCGGCCTCAGTATAAAGAGGGCATCCTCAGCGCCGGTGAAGACGGTGAGGGGGGGGCAGGCGGTGGTCTGGACGGTGACGAAGAGCTGGATCCGCTGTTCGATCAGGCGGTCGAGTTTGTGGTGGATAAACGCCGCGCCTCGATTTCCGGCGTACAGCGTCAGTTCCGCATTGGCTACAACCGCGCCGCGCGTATCATCGAACAGATGGAGGCGCAGGGCATTGTCAGCGAGCAGGGGCATAACGGTAACCGTGAGGTGCTGGCACCGCCACGGCATGACTGATTACCATGCGGACAAATCTTAACCGGATTTACTACGTAGGGGCGCTGCATGCTGCGGCCATTTAGATAATCAGCCTGCAAACTCAGCAACATTGTCACGTTGTTATCAATCCGAAGGGCCGCTTTGCGGCCCTTGTGCAAAGAAGCGTAAGCCCCTGCTTTATCGGAATAGTGCTCTGGCTGTCGGCCGAGTGCTTCGGGTAGAGTGGAGGTGTTCAGGGTTATATTGACCCAGCTTGCGGTAACCGCATTTCATAAGGTATCTGGAATAATGAAAAAACTGTTGATTGCCTGTTGTCTGCTTTCGGGATTTGCGTCTGCTTGCGTGTTGGCGGATGCCGCGCAAGATTTGCAAGGTCGTCTGGCGAAAGTAAACAGTTTCCATGCCAGCTTCTCCCAATCTGTCACCAGTAGCGATGGCGCTGCGGTGCAGCAAGGGGAAGGTGAATTATGGGTAAAACGCCCCAATCTGTTTAATTGGCATATGACTTCGCCGGATGAGAGCGTACTGGTTTCGGACGGTGAGACCCTGTGGTTCTACAACCCGTTCGTTGAACAGGTGACGGCCACCTGGCTGAAAAATGCCACCGGCAATACGCCCTTCATGCTGATCACCCGTAACGATGCTAACGACTGGAAACAGTACAACGTGAAGCAGAAAGGGGATGATTTCGTACTGACGCCAAAGGCCAGCAGCGGTAATCTGAAGCAGTTTGCCATTACCGTGACCAATAGCGGTACCATCAAGAGCTTTGCCGCGGTTGAGCAAGATGGCCAGCGCAGCGCTTATCAGCTGAAGAGCCAGCAGAGCAGCAGCGTTGATGCTGCAAAATTCAAATTTACCCCACCGAAGGGGGTGACGCTGGACGACCAGCGCCAGTGAGGTCAACGTGAGCAACATGTCACTCGATTTTTCCCACAATGAATTCCAGCCACTGGCCGCGCGTATGCGGCCAACCACGCTGGCACAATACATTGGCCAGCAGCATTTGCTGGCCCCGGGCAAGCCGTTGCCACGCGCCATCGAGGCAGGGCAGTTGCACTCGATGATCCTGTGGGGGCCGCCGGGAACCGGGAAAACGACGCTGGCAGAGTTGATTGGCCGCTATGGCCGGGCCGATGTTGAGCGCATCTCAGCGGTAACCTCCGGCATCAAGGAGATCCGCGAAGCCATCGAGCGCGCCCGCCAAAATCGCGATGCGGGCCGCCGTACCATCCTGTTTGTTGACGAAGTCCACCGCTTCAATAAAAGCCAGCAGGATGCCTTCCTGCCACATATCGAACATGGCACCATTACCTTTATCGGTGCTACCACGGAAAACCCCTCCTTTGAACTGAACTCAGCGTTGCTGTCCCGCGCGCGAGTGTATCTGCTCAAAGCGCTGACGGCGGACGACATCGGCCAGGTGCTGGATCAGGCCATGGAAGACAAGGCGCGGGGTTTTGGCGATCAAAACATCGAGCTGCCGCCGGAAACCAAGCGCATGCTGTCGGAACTGGTGGGTGGCGATGCTCGTCGCGCCTTGAACAGCCTGGAGATGATGGCCGATATGGCGGAAATCGACGGCAAAGGCATGCGGGTATTAACCCCGGAGTTACTCAAAGAGGTCTCTGGTGAGCGCAGTGCGCGCTTTGATAACAAAGGCGATCGTTATTACGATCTGATTTCTGCACTGCATAAATCCGTGCGTGGTTCAGCACCGGATGCTGCCTTGTACTGGTATGCGCGTATTATTACCGCCGGGGGCGATCCGCTGTATGTGGCGCGCCGCCTGCTGGCCATTGCCTCTGAAGACGTTGGCAACGCCGATCCACGCGGAATGCAAGTGGCCATTGCCGCCTGGGATTGCTTCACCCGTGTTGGCCCTGCGGAAGGGGAACGCGCTATCGCTCAGGCGATCGTCTACCTGGCCTGTGCCCCTAAAAGCAACGCTGTCTATACCGCCTTTAAAGCGGCGATGCGTGACGCCAAAGAGATGGCGGACTATGACGTTCCGGAGCACCTGCGTAACGCTCCTACCAAGCTGATGAAAGAAATGGGGCTGGGGGCAGAGTACCGCTATGCCCATGACGAACCTAATGCCTACGCGGCCGGAGAGAGCTATTTCCCGGCGGAAATGGCCACCACGCGCTACTATCATCCAACCTCGCGCGGGCTGGAAGGCAAAATCGGTGAAAAGTTGGCATGGCTGGCTGAGCAGGATCAAAATAGCCAGACAAAACGCTACCGCTAGCGTTGCCGTTGCGGTAAGGTTAGTGGGTATCACACTTCTTTTATGCGGCTATACCGTTGCGGCATAAAACACAATTTCTCTTTCAATAACAACAAGCACAGGATTAGCATGCTCGATCCCAATCTGCTGCGTAATGAGCTAGACGCAGTCGCCGTAAAACTGGCTCGCAGAGGCTTTAAACTCGATCTGGATCTGCTGCGTTCGCAAGAAGAGCGCCGTAAGGTTCTGCAGGTAGAAACTGAAACACTGCAGGCAGAACGTAACTCCCGATCGAAATCCATCGGCGCGGCCAAAGCGCGCGGTGAGGATATCGAGCCACTGCGTCGCGAAGTGAACGAACTGGGTGACAAGCTGGATGCTGCCAAGGCCGCACTGGATAAGCTGCAGAACGAGATCCGTGATTACGCATTGGTGATGCCGAACGTGCCGGACGACGCGGTGCCAGACGGTAAAGACGATAGCGAAAACCTGGAAATCTGCCGCTGGGGCGAACCGCGTCAGTATGATTTCCCGGTACGCGATCACGTTGAGCTGGGCGAAATGGCCGGTGGGCTGGATTTTGCCGCTGCGGTGAAACTGACCGGTGCGCGCTTTGTGGTAATGAAAGGCCAAATGGCTCGTATGCACCGTGCGTTGGCCCAGTTCATGCTGGATCTGCACACGGAACAGCACGGCTATCTGGAAACCTACGTTCCGTATCTGGTGAACCATGCCACGCTGTACGGGACTGGCCAGTTGCCGAAGTTTGGTGAAGATCTGTTCCATACCAAACCGCTGGAAGAAGAATCAGAAAGCAGCAACTATGCGCTGATCCCAACGGCGGAAGTGCCAGTCACCAACCTGGTGCGCGACGAGATCCTTGATGAAGAAGATCTGCCGCTGAAGATGACCGCGCATACGCCATGCTTCCGTTCGGAAGCCGGTTCTTACGGGCGTGACACCCGTGGTCTGATCCGTATGCACCAGTTCGACAAGGTCGAAATGGTCCAGATCGTGCGCCCAGAAGACTCGATGAATGCGCTGGAAGAATTGACCGGCCATGCGGAGAAAGTGCTGCAACTGCTGAATCTGCCATATCGTAAAGTGCTGCTGTGCACCGGTGATATCGGCTTCGGTTCCTGTAAAACCTACGATCTGGAAGTGTGGCTGCCTGCGCAGAACACCTATCGCGAGATCTCTTCCTGCTCCAACATGGGAGATTTCCAGGCGCGTCGTATGCAGGCTCGTTGCCGCAGCAAGACAGAGAAGAAGCCACGCCTGGTGCACACGCTGAACGGCTCTGGTTTGGCCGTAGGCCGTACTCTGGTCGCGGTGCTGGAAAACTACCAGCAGGCCGATGGCCGTATTCAGGTACCAGAAGTATTGCGTCCTTACATGGGCGGCCTGGAATATATCGGGTAATCCACCTCACCGTGTGGTATCAAATGTTGTATCGAAAGCGCCTACGGGCGCTTTTTTTCGTGTGAATAATTTTAATTTACGAATGAAAGCCCCATTTATTGATAGCAGACAAAGTTTCTTACCTCCTTATGAGTAATATCCTTACTTATGGAGGGGGGATCGTGTTTCCACATCAAACCACTCAGCGCTAATTCAGCTTCCTCCTGTCTCTGCCGATCAAGGCATGACTTTTCCCGTTATTCGGGCAAGACCTGGAGTGAGCTATGTCGAAGCAAAAATCTGCAACATCATCATCCAACGGTATCAGCCGCCGTACGCTAATGAAATCCGGCACGGTAGCGGGGTTGACCCTGGCCGCTGGCGGTTTTTCGTTGCCTTTCAGTCGCCATGCCGTGGCAGAAACGGTCGGTACCGCGGTGCAACCCGCGCCGCAGGATAAAGTGGTGTGGGGTGCCTGCTCGGTTAACTGTGGCAGCCGCTGTGCCTTGCGGTTACACGTGCGCGATGACGAAGTTTACTGGGTTGAAACCGACAATACGGGCGATGATGTTTATGGTAATCACCAGGTACGGGCCTGTCTGCGTGGCCGCTCCATGCGGCGGCGCATGAACCATCCGGAACGCCTGAATTACCCGATGAAACGCGTCGGCAAACGTGGCGAAGGTAAATTCAAACGCATCAGTTGGGAAGAGGCTTACAGCGAAATCGCCGCCAGCCTGCAACGTATCGTCGCCAAATACGGCAATGAAGCGGTTTACATCAACTATACCTCCGGGATTGTCGGCGGCAATATCACCCGCTCTTCGCCATATGCCTCGCTGGTTGCCCGCCTGATGAACTGTTATGGCGGTTTTCTCAGCCACTATGGCACCTACAGTACCGCCCAAATTGCCTGCGCGATGCCTTATACCTACGGCAGCAATGAAGGTAACAGCACCTCTGATATTGAAAACAGCAAACTGGTAGTGCTATTTGGTAACAACCCGGCAGAAACCCGCATGAGTGGCGGTGGCATCACCTATTTCCTGGAACAGGCGCGGGAACGTTCAAATGCGCGCATGATCGTCATCGATCCACGTTATACGGATACGGCTGCCGGGCGGGAAGATGAGTGGATCCCGATCCGCCCAGGCACCGATGCCGCACTGGTCGCCGGATTAGCGCATGTGTTGATCAGCGAGGAGTTGGTCGACCAACCGTTCCTGGATAAATACTGTGTGGGTTACGATGAGAAAACCTTGCCTGCAGGTGCGCCAGCCAACGGTCACTACAAGGCTTATATCCTGGGGCAGGGGCAAGATGGTGTTGCGAAGACCCCACAGTGGGCATCCCAAATCACCGGTATTCCGGCCGATCGTATCATCAAGCTGGCTCGTGAGATCGGCAGTGCCAAACCGGCTTATATCTCGCAAGGTTGGGGGCCACAGCGCCAGGCAAATGGTGAGCTCACCTCGCGGGCTATTGCGATGCTGCCGATCCTGACCGGCAACGTGGGGATCAACGGTGGTAACAGCGGCGCGCGCGAGTCAACCTACACCATCACCATTGAACGGATGCCGGTGCTGGAAAACCCGGTAAAAACGCAGATTTCCTGCTTCAGCTGGACCGATGCCATCGCCCGCGGCCCGCAAATGACCGCCAAACGTGATGGAGTGCGCGGCAAAGACAAGCTGGACGTGCCGATCAAGTTTATCTGGAACTATGCCGGTAACACCATCACCAACCAACACTCCGATATCAACAAAACTCACGACATTCTGCAGGATGACTCCCAGTGTGAAATGATCGTGGTGCTGGAAAACTTTATGACCTCCTCGGCGAAATACGCCGATATTCTGCTGCCGGACCTGATGACGGTCGAGCAGGAGGACATCATCCCGAACGACTACGCCGGCAATATGGGCTACCTGATCTTTATCCAGCCAGCGACCTCTGCCAAGTTTGAGCGTAAACCCATCTATGAAGTGATGAGCGAGGTGGCGCGTCGCCTTGGGCCTGAGGTACACCAAAAATTCACCGAAGGGCGCACTCAGGAGCAGTGGCTGCAATATCTTTACGCCAAAATGTTAGAGAGGGATCCCCAGTTGCCGTCCTATGAAGCCTTGCGCAGCATAGGGATTTACAAGCGTAAGGATCCCAATGGGCACTTGGTAGCCTATAAAAAATTCCGTGACGATCCCGCCGCCAACCCGCTGAAAACGCCCTCGGGCAAGATCGAAATCTATTCTGCCAAGTTGGCAGAGATCGCCAGCAGTTGGGAGCTGGAGAAAGACGAAACCATCAGCCCGCTGCCGGTCTATGCCTCAACCTTTGAAGGTTGGGATGACCCGTTGCGTAAAACCTATCCGCTGCAAATGTTCGGTTTCCACTACAAGGCTCGGACCCACTCCAGCTACGGCAATATCGATGTGCTGCAGGCGGCTTGCCCACAGGAAGTCTGGATCAACCCGCTTGATGCCAGCCAGCGCGGCATTGCCAGCGGTGAAACGGTGCGGGTATTCAATGGCCGTGGCGAAGTTCGCGTGGCCGCCAAGGTGACGCCGCGCATCATGCCGGGCGTAGTAGCTATGGGGCAGGGAGCTTGGCATCAAGCCAACATGAACGGCGATCGTATCGATCATGGTGCCTGTATGAACACGCTCACTACCCACCGGCCATCGCCGCTGGCGAAAGGCAATCCGCAGCATACCAATCTGATCGAGATCGAAAAGGTATGAAATAATAATCATTATCAATAATGGCAGCAATATCAGCGATTTATTGATTATGAGCAAAGTGGAACTACCTCTTTTGGAGGATAGTTCCATTTAGAGCAGGTCACAATTAAAACACTTTTACCTGCTTTTTGAAGTCTATCTGCATTGGGAGCGGCGTAACACGTTGATTGCAGGTTTTATTGCCAGTTCCACTGGCTCTTTTATGCAACCCAGAGCGAAGTCATTATGAGTGAATCCGAAAAAAAACCACTGTCCGGGCTACAGTGCTCCAGGCGAAAGCTGGTTAAAAACAGCGCCATTGGCGGGCTTGCCCTCGCCGTTGGTGGCGTTTCCCTGCCTTTCAGCCGTCTTGTCAACGCTGAAACCTCTCCGGCATCCGCCCTTGCCAAACCCGAAGAAAAAGTGGTGTGGAGTGCTTGTACCGTCAACTGTGGCAGTCGTTGCCCGCTGCGAATGCATGTTGTCGATGGAGAGATCAAATATGTTGAAACGGATAATACCGGCGCTGATGTCTATGGTGACAAACATCAGGTGCGAGCCTGCCTGCGCGGCCGTTCGATGCGGCGTAGGGTCTATAACCCAGACCGGTTGAAATATCCAATGCTGCGTGTGGGTAAACGTGGGGAGGGCAAATTCAAACGTATCAGTTGGGATGAAGCCTTTGATCTGATCGGTGCGAACTTACAACGGATTATCAAAGAATACGGTAATGAGGCAATTTATCTCAATTACGGTACAGGTACTCTGGGTGGTACCGTTGCCCGTTCTTGGCCCCCGCTAAACTCTCCTGTAGCTCGCTTGATGAACTGCGTCGGCGGCTATTTAAATCACTATGGCACCTATAGTACCGCACAGATCAGTTGTGCGATGCCTTATACCTATGGAGGCGGTGACGGGAATAGTATCTCGGACGTAGAGAACAGCAAGTTGGTGGTTATGTTTGGTAATAACCCCGCAGAAACCCGAATGAGCGGTGGGGGTATCACCTATCAGTTGGAGCAGGCGCGCGAGCGTTCGAATGCCCGGATGATTATTATTGATCCGCGCTACACGGATACGGCGGCAGGGCGAGAAGATGAATGGATCCCGATCCGCCCAGGCACCGATGCCGCACTGGTCGCCGGATTAGCGCATGTGTTGATCAGCGAGGAGTTGGTCGACCAACCGTTCCTGGATAAATACTGCGTGGGTTACGATGAGAAAACCTTGCCTGCAGGTGCGCCAGCCAACGGTCACTACAAGGCTTATATCCTGGGGCAGGGGCAAGACGGCGTTGCGAAGACCCCACAGTGGGCATCCCAAATCACCGGTATTCCGGCCGATCGTATCATCAAGCTGGCACGAGAGATGGGTAGCGCAAAACCGGCGTATATTTGTCAGGGATGGGGGCCGCAACGCCATGCCAACGGTGAACAGACGGCCCGTTCCATCGCCATGTTACCAATATTGACAGGTAATGTAGGTATTTCTGGCGGTAATACCGGTGCACGTGAAGGGAGTTATTCGCTGCCATTCGAACGTATGCCGACGTTGGAAAATCCAGTAAAAGCCAGCATTTCAGTGTTCTTGTGGACCGATGCGATTGAGCGTGGGCCAGAAATGACGGCAACCTCTGACGGTGTGCGTGGCAAAGAAAAACTGGATGTACCCATCAAGTTTATCTGGAACTATGCCAGTAATGCCTTAATCAATCAGCATTCTGATATTAATAAAACCCACACCATCCTACAGGATGAAAAAAAATGTGAAATGATTGTTGTTATTGACAATCACATGACGTCATCCGCGAAATATGCCGATTTGATATTACCCGACTGTACTGCCTCCGAGCAGATGGATTTCTGTCTGGATGGTTATACCAGCAACTTGGGCTACGTCATTTTTGCCAGTCAGGCAATCCAACCGCGTTTTGAGTGTAAAACTATCTATGAAATGTGCCGCGAAATTGCCAGCCGCTTAGGCGTGGAGGCACAGTTTACCGAAGGTAGGACCCAAGAGCAGTGGTTGCGCCATCTGTATGACAAATCGCGTGAAAAATTGCCTGAGTTACCGGAGTTTGAAGTGTTCCAGCAACAGGGGATTTTCAAAAAAATGGACCCTCGTGGTCATTTTGTTGCTTTCAAGGACTTCCGTAACGATCCCGTCAGCAATCCATTGAAGACGCCTTCAGGAAAAATCGAGATCTATTCCGCCCGCTTGGCGGAGATCGCTCAGACTTGGCATTTACCCACCGGAGATATTATCGATCCGTTACCGGTTTATGCGCCAGGGTTTGAAAACTATAACGATAAGCTAAGCGAAAAATATCCGCTGCAAATGACCGGTTTTCATTATAAATCTCGTGTGCACTCCACTTACGGCAACGTCGATGTACTCAAGGCGGCCTGCCTGCAGGAGATGTGGATCAATCCGATTGATGCCCGGCGCCGTAATATCAACAACGGTGATCTGGTAAAAATCTTTAACGATCGTGGTGAAGTACATATTGCTGCCAAGGTGACACCGCGCATCATTCCTGGGGTTGTCGCTCTGGGAGAAGGTGCTTGGTATGCCCCGGATGAAAACAAGATTGACCATGGGGGGAGTATGAATGTCTTAACGACTCAGCGTCCTTCTCCACTGGCAAAAGGCAATCCTCAACACAGCAATTTAGTTGAAGTCACCAAGATCTAAGGGAACAGCTAATGACAATACAATATGGTTTTTATATTGACTCTGCACGCTGTACCGGTTGCAAAACCTGTGAGCTTGCCTGTAAGGATTACAAGAACCTGACCCCGGACGTCAGTTTCCGCCGCATCTATGAGTATGCCGGCGGTGATTGGCAGCAGGACGGCGATAGCTGGCACCAGAACGTGTTTGCCTATTACCTGTCGATCGCTTGTAACCACTGTGAAGATCCCGCTTGCACCAAAGTGTGCCCAAGTGGCGCCATGCACAAGCGGGAAGACGGCTTTGTGGTGGTGAACGAAGAGGTGTGCATCGGTTGCCGTTACTGCCATATGGCTTGCCCATACGGCGCACCGCAGTACAACGAAGCGAAAGGGCACATGACCAAGTGCGATGGCTGCTATGAACGCGTCGCCGTTGGCCAAAAGCCGATTTGTGTCGAATCCTGCCCGCTGCGTGCCCTGGATTTTGGCCCGATCGACGAACTGCGTAAACAACATGGCACCCTGGCGCAAGTGGCACCGTTACCGGCTGCGCATTTCACCAAACCGTGCATCGTACTGAAACCTAACGCCAACAGCCGCCCGAGTGGTGACACTACCGGCCATCTGGCTAATCCGAAGGAGGTTTAAAATGGCAACGGGATGGCATGAATGGCCGCTGATGGTGTTCACCGTATTAGGGCAGTTTGTGGTGGGCGGCGTCATCGTAATGGGGCTGGCGTTGATCGCCGGTAATCTGACCGATCGCCAGAGTAAGGCGGTACACGGTTCTATGTTTTTCCTGTGGTTGCTGATGGGGATCGCCTTTATCGCCTCCGTGATGCACCTGGGGACGCCGATCAAGGCCTTTAACTCACTCAATCGCATCGGTGAGTCGGCGTTGAGTAATGAGATCGCCAGCGGTTCGGTGTTTTTTGCGGTTGGCGGCCTCTATTGGCTGTTGGCAGTGTTGAAAAAAATGCCGCAGGGGCTGGGTAAAGCCTGGCTGGTGGTCACCATGGTGCTGGGCCTGCTGTTTGTCTACGCCATGACGCGTGTCTACCAGATCGATACCGTACCGACCTGGCATAACGGTTACACCACGCTGAACTTCTTCCTGTCAGTGTTTATCGGCGGCCCGCTGTTGGGCGTTTTGCTGCTGCGGGCGGCCGGTTTGCAAGTGGCTAGCCGTGGCCAATTGATGATGATCAGCGTGCTGGCGCTGCTGCTTAGCCTATGCTCGGCGCTGTTGCAGGGCAGTGAATTGGCTACCATCAGCAGCTCGGTACAGCAGGCGTCGGCGCTGATCCCGGAATATGGCCAACTGATGGTATGGCGGCTGGTATTGCTGGTTCTCGGCCTGGGTTGCTGGATTTGCCCGCAGTTGCGTCGTGGTAACGCCAGTGTGATGGGGTTGACCCTGGGCTTTGTGTTAGTCTTTGCCGGTGAGTTGATCGGCCGTGGCGTGTTCTACGGCCTGCATATGACCGTTGGCATGGCCGTGGCTGGCTAACGTTAATCTGGGCGCGGCCTGGCTGCGCCCCTGGAGAAGCCCCAAGTTATGATGCTTGAAAAAATTGCCCTGACTGGCCGTGTGCTAGGTGTTTTATTGTATGCCCCACCGGAGAGCAAAGAGTGCCAGCCTTTACTGGATTCTCTGGCCGACCCGCAGTGGTTGACCGAATGGCCTTATGAAGGCGCACAAGAGGCAGCTGCACTGATTGCCGAAGGCCTGACTGGAAATCAGCCAGAGACGTTGTCAGAGGCTTATCAACGTCTGTTTGTTGGCCCGCATACGTTGGTTGCTCCGCCTTGGGGTTCGGTCTACCTGGATAGAGAGAGCGTGCTGTTTGGTGATTCGACGCTGCGCCTGCGCCAATGGTTGCGGGTGAACGGTATCGAAGCCCAGCGCGACCAGAATGAGCCGGAAGACCATATTGGCACTTTGCTGATGATGGCGGCCTGGCTGGCCGAAGAGAAGCAGCACAAAATGATTTCCGGGCTGATTGCGCTGCACATTCTGCCTTGGGCACCGCGTTATCTGGAACTGCTGCAGCAACATGCCGGACATCCGTTCTATCAAGGCGTGGCTCAGTTGGCACAAATCACGCTGGCAGCCTGGGCGGAAGAGTGCCCGTCACCGGTGCCGAGCCTGGAACTGTATTTCTGATGAATAACGACCAGCAGTTATCTGCGCAAGGCAATAGCCGACGCCGGTTGCTGACTGGTTGGCTTGATCGTAGTAAATCCTTGCCTGAGCGGGAAGCACCTTCTGTGACATTGCCTGTGGTGGCTCGTCCACCTCAGGCTTTGCCGGAGGTGTTGTTCAGCGCGTTGTGCAACGGCTGTGGCGGCTGCGTGAGTAGCTGCCCGTATGGTTTATTGAGCCTCGATCAAGGCAAGGCGGTTTTGAGCATCGATTTCACCGAGTGTGATGCCTGCCGTAAATGCACCAGTGCCTGCCAAACCGGGGCGCTGCGTGACAAAATGCCCTGCGATACGCTGCTGCGCCCGCAAATCAGCCATAGTTGCCTGGGGCGGCAAGACAACTGCCGAATGTGTACCATCAACTGCCCGCAACAGGCTTTATCCTTCCAGCTTTCTGAAAACGGTGCCCGCCAATTGCAGTGTGACGATACGCTGTGTAATGGCTGCGGACTGTGTAAGCTATCCTGCTTTCATGGGCATATTTCCCTGGCCGCCTCGGGTGAAAAATCGCTGCCGGAACAGCTATAAAGCCACTTTTAACCCGTTGTTAAACATATTGTGCGATCGCCCGTTAACCGCCGATTGACTTTTTTATCGCCAGTGGCATGATGCGCGCACTCTACTCTGTCTGTTCGGTTTCAATTTCACTATGTCCGCATATTCTCGCCCAGTGCTTATGTTGCTCTGCGGTCTATTGCTGCTTACGGTTTCGATCGCCGTTTTGAACACTTTGGTTCCCCTTTGGTTAACGCATGCCCAATTGCCAACCTGGCAAGTGGGGGTGGTCAGTTCGTCTTATTTTACCGGGAACCTGGTGGGAACGCTGGTGGCGGGCAAACTGATCAAGCGGATTGGCTTTACCCGCAGTTATCATCTTGCCTGTCTGGTCTTTGCCTTCGCTACCGTGGGTATGGTGCTGTCGTTGGACTTCTGGAGCTGGATCGGCTGGCGCTTCTTTGCCGGGGTAGGGTGTGCCTGGATTTGGGTGATCGTTGAAAGCGCGCTGTTGCGCAGCGGTAACTTGAGTAACCGTGGCCAACTGCTGGCGGCGTATATGATAGTTTACTATCTCGGTACGGTTGCGGGGCAGTTGCTGCTAAGCAGTGTTTCAACCCAACTGCTGGATGTGGTGCCGTGGGTGACCGCCGTTGTGATGGCCGCCATGCTGCCGATGCTGTTTGCACGGGTGAATCACCAGGATGACGAGCCGCAGCAGGCCTCGATCTGGCAGATGTTTAAACGTCGTGACGCCCGGTTGGGCATCAACGGCTGTATTATCTCGGGGATTGTGCTGGGCTCGCTGTACGGCCTGATGCCGCTGTATTTAAACCATCAGGGGATGAGTGATGCCAACGTGGGCTACTGGATGGCGCTGCTGGTCAGTTCCGGTATCGTGGGTCAGTGGCCTATCGGGCGCTTGGCCGATCGCTATGGTCGCCTGCTGGTGCTGCGTATTCAGGTATTCGTGGTGATCCTTGCCAGCATCGCGATGCTGGGTAACTATGCGATGGCTCCGGCGCTGTTCATTCTGGGCTGCGCTGGCTTTACCCTGTACCCGGTGGCGATGTCCTGGGCTTGTGAAAAGGTGCTGCCCCATCAGTTAGTGGCGATGAACCAGGCATTATTGATGAGCTATACCGTCGGCAGCTTGCTAGGCCCATCGATGACGTCGATGCTGATGCAGAGCTACTCCGATCGGTTGCTGTTTGTGATGATTGCGGTAGTCGCTTTGATTTATCTGGTGATGCTGCTGAAGAAACCCGACCATCACCATACTCCGTTGGCCGCGGCCTGAAAGACAAAACCCGGCAGATAAGTCGGGTTTTTTGTTCGAACCGGGAGAGGCTTAATAGATCACTTTATGGCCGTAGCTTTCCAGGATCCCTTTTACTCGATCCATGGTGTCGGCTTTTGGCGGATGAACGCCGTCCAGCTTGTACTCTTCGCCCATCGCGATCCATTTATGCTTGCCTAGTTCGTGGTAAGGCAACAGCTCAATCTTCTCGATATTGGTCATATCCTTGGTGAACTCACCGAGCAGATGCGTCGATTTATCATCATCAGACCAGCCCGGTACCACCACGTAGCGGATCCAGGTGCGTTGATTTCGCTTGGCCAGATAACGGGCAAACTCCAGCGTGCGATGGTTGGAGACCCCCACCAGGTTCTGGTGAATATCGTCATTCATCTGTTTCAGATCGAGCATTACCAGGTCGGTAGTATCCAGCAGCTCATCGATCACCGGGTCGTAACGGCGGACAAAACCGTTGGTGTCCAGACAGGTACTGATGCCTTCCTTGTGACAGGCGCGGAACCAGTCGCGGACAAATTCGGCCTGCAGGATCGCTTCGCCACCGGACGCCGTTACGCCGCCGCCGGAAGCGTTCATAAAGTGGCGGTAGGCCACGGTATCGGTCATCAGCTCTTCAACCGTGACCTCTTTGCCGCCGTGGGTGTCCCAGGTATCGCGGTTATGGCAGTACAGGCAGCGCATCAGGCAACCCTGGAAGAACACGATAAAGCGGATACCAGGGCCATCAACGGTGCCACAGGATTCGAAAGAGTGGATGCGGCCTTTCAAGGACATTGCGGGTTTCTCCAAAATTGACTGTCAAACGCAGTCTAAAATAGGCTGGTAACCGCCAGGCAGGGAATCAACGATGTGGCGAAAAAAGGCGCCAGGTAAAACGATTCCTGTTGGCCGGTTACGTACCGGATCACTGTTTTGCCAGATATCCATGCAGTATATACCCTTGACTGGCTAAGCAGCAGCGTAGATACCTGGCAAAACAGACTCAAAACCAGAGTCAGGGGTTATGTAGTAAAAAGGCCGGAATATCCGGCCTTGGTGAGACTTGTTCTGCGGGGCAGAGCGATCCGCCCCGGCGAAACACTGATTAGATCGACTGGGTGAAAGTACGAGTAATCACGTCTTGTTGCTGTTCTTTGGTCAGCGAGTTGAAGCGTACTGCGTAACCCGATACGCGGATGGTCAGCTGAGGATATTTCTCAGGATTTTCCATCGCGTCCAGCAGCATTTCACGGTTCATCACGTTCACGTTCAGGTGCTGACCGCCTTCGATGGACGCTTCGTGGTGGAAGTAACCATCCATCAGACCCGCCAGGTTGGCTTTACGCACGTCGTCGTCTTTACCCAACGCGTTAGGCACGATGGAGAAGGTGTAAGAGATACCATCCTTCGCATAGGCAAACGGCAGTTTGGCTACGGAGGTCAGTGAGGCTACAGCACCTTTCTGATCGCGGCCGTGCATTGGGTTGGCACCTGGACCAAATGGAGCGCCAGCACGACGACCATCTGGAGTGTTACCGGTTTTCTTACCATAAACCACGTTAGAGGTGATGGTCAGCACGGACTGAGTTGGCACCGCATTACGGTAGGTACGAAGTTTCTGAATTTTCTTCATGAAACGTTCTACCAGGTCACAAGCGATGTCATCGACGCGAGAATCGTTGTTACCGAACTGCGGATATTCACCTTCAATTTTGAAGTCGACAGCCAGGCCGTCTTCGTCACGGATGGTGGATACTTTGGCGTACTTGATAGCAGACAGGGAGTCGGCTGCTACGGACAGACCCGCGATACCACAAGCCATGGTGCGATAAACATCACGGTCATGCAGAGCCATCAGTGCAGCTTCATAGCTGTACTTGTCGTGCATGTAGTGAATGATGTTCAACGAGGTCACATACTGCTTGGCCAGCCAGTCCATGAAGTGGTCCATACGTTCCATGACTTTGTCATAGTCCAGCACGGTGTCCATCATTGGGGCTTCTTTCGGGCCAACCTGCATTTTGAGTTTTTCATCAACGCCGCCGTTGATTGCGTACAACATGGTTTTCGCCAGGTTGGCACGCGCACCGAAGAACTGCATTTGCTTACCGACAATCATCGGGCTGACGCAACAGGCGATGGCATAGTCATCGTTGTTGAAGTCTGGGCGCATCAGGTCGTCGTTTTCATACTGTACGGAGGAGGTGTCGATAGACACTTTCGCGGCGTATTTTTTGAAGTTCAACGGCAGTTTTTCAGACCACAGGATGGTCATGTTTGGCTCTGGAGATGGCCCCATGGTGTACAGCGTGTTCAGGAAGCGGAAGCTGTTTTTGGTCACCAGCGTACGACCATCAACACCCATACCTGCCAGGGATTCTGTTGCCCAGATTGGGTCACCAGAGAACAGCTCATCATACTCAGGAGTACGCAGGAAGCGAACCATACGCAGTTTCATGACCAGATGGTCGATCAGTTCTTGCGCCTGGAGTTCAGTCAGTTTACCGGCCTTGATATCGCGCTCAATGTACGCGTCCAGGAAGGTAGATACGCGGCCGAAGGACATGGCTGCACCATTCTGGGATTTCACCGCGGCCAGGTAGCCGAAGTAGGTCCACTGTACGGCTTCTTGAGCGGTGGACGCTGGGCCAGAAATGTCGTAGCCGTATTTGGCAGCCATTTCTTTAATCTGAGCCAGGGCACGGTGCTGTTCAGCAATTTCTTCACGCAGCTGGATGGTCATTTCCAGATCTTCGCCATTTTCCAGACGGCTCTGCAGAGACTTGAACTGGTTCAGCTTGTCAGCCATCAGGAAGTCGATACCGTACAAAGCAACGCGACGGTAGTCACCGATGATACGACCACGGCCATACGCATCTGGCAGACCGGTTAACACGCCAGACTTACGGCAGTTCAGGATGTCTTTGGTGTAAACATCGAATACGCCCTGGTTGTGGGTTTTGCGGTATTCGGTGAACACTTTCTTCACTTGTGGATCCAGTTCACGGCCATAAACCTTGCATGAACCTTCAACCATCTTGATGCCGCCGAATGGGATCAGCGCGCGCTTCAGAGGAGCATCGGTCTGCAAACCAACGATGGTTTCCAGATCTTTGTTGATATAGCCCGCATCATGAGAAGTCACGGTAGAGACGACATTGGTATCGAAATCAACTGGCGCATGGGTGCGGTTTTCCAGTTTGATCCCTTCCATAACTTTGTCCCACAGAGTGGTAGTGGCTTGACTTGCGCCAGCCAGGAAGGATTCATCACCCTCGTAAGGAGTGTAGTTTTTCTGGATGAAGTCACGTACGTTGACTTCTTTCTGCCAGTCACCTTCGCTGAAACCTTGCCAAGCGGTCGCTAACTTCTCGTTAAGTTCGGTCATTATACACCTACCTTCTAATGTGAATTTCTTTGTAAACCCGGCGCCGTGCCAGCCAACAGATTAGTGATTCTGTTGGCCGCCACGCAGATAAATTACCCAGTAAGTCAACCCAACCAGCAGACCACCGCCAATGATGTTACCAATGGTGACGGGGATCAGGTTGTCGATGATAAAGTTGCTTACGGTCAGATGAGCGAATTGCTCGGGTGCTGCCCCCACGGCTTGCCAAAACTCTGGCGTGGCAAAGTGCTTAACCACTATACCCATAGGGATCATAAACATGTTGGCGATACTGTGCTCAAAGCCGCTGGCAACAAACATGGCCACCGGCAGGATCATGGCGAACATCTTGTCCATCAGGCTGCGGCCGGAGTAGCTCATCCAGACCGCCAGGCAAACCATCAGGTTAGCCAGGATACCCAGACAGACGGCTTCGATAAAGGTGTGGTGCAGTTTATGGTCGGCGGTTTGCAATACGTTCAAACCCCACAGGCCATTGGCTGCCATATACTCGCCTGAGAACCAGATAAGAGCAACGAAGAACAGGGCACCAATCAGGTTGCCAATATAGACGTTTAACCAGTTAAGAGCCAGTTGCCCCCAGGTAATACGCCCGCTGGCTTTGGCAATCACGGTCAGTACGGTGGAGGTAAACAGGTCCGCCCCGCAGACGACGACCAGCATTAACCCCATGGAGAAGCAGATACCACCCACCAGCTTGGCGAGGCCGAAAGGAATGGCGGCGGTGCCGGTGGTCGCTGTGATATAAAAAACAAAGGCGATAGAAATGAACACACCTGCGGTGATCGCTAAATAAAAAGTCGTCAGCGGATGCTTGGTGGCTTTATACACCCCCGCATCCTCGGCAACTTTCGCCATAGCGGCAGGTAACAGCATATCGAAGGGGTTGTCAGCTCTCACACTAACTCTCGCTCTTAAGGGTTATTACAACACACTGAGATACTAGCAAAGCAGTATAGGGTAAAAATTGACTTGGATCATAACGCGCGGAAGTAAAACGGCTTAAAACCGCAAAATCAGTAGGGTTTATTGAGTTATATTGTTGATTTTTATGTAAAAAATATTTTTTAATGTTTACAAAAAATTTTGAAGTTAACGGCGCTTTGGGCTGAGAAGAGTTAAATTTTTGTACTTATTGTCGCTTTTTAATGAATGAACGTTAATTAATGGGTAATTAATATTTCACGCTGGCGTAACAATTGGCGGTTTAATTATCCTGTTGGCCGATAAGTGCGCTTTTTTATAAAAACATTCAACACTAGGGTTTGCCTGTTTTTTGATCGACGATCGCATCAAGGCTGCTTCTTTGGGAGTAACGCCGGTAACGTTCTACCGGCGTATCAATCAGGCTTATGCCTGCGCCCAATGACGGCGTTTGGCGGTTTGCAGTTTTTCGTAAGCCGCCAACAGCGCTTGATGCGCTGGTAGAGCTTTCAATTCACTGTCGATGGCAAACAGACCGTTGAAGCGCTCTTCGCCGCTCATGGCCGCAGAGGCCGCATCAACCGCGTCCTGGCCATACATCTTCACGAAGGCCGTATGATATTGGGCAGGGTCGCGTTCTGGCTCCAACGCCAACAGCAGCAACGTCTGCAGGCAACGATAGTAGTTGCTGCGCTCAGGGGTAAACAGCGAGGCGTTGAACTCCTGCGTCCACTCGGCCCAGATCAGCGCCTGTTCGAGATCGCCACCGGCTAGTGCCAGCATGGATTTCAGTTCGCCAACGCGCAGGGTGTACCAGGCGTTGTCTTTACCTGACGCAATGCCCAACAGTTCGCGTACGCGGGTAAAGTCGTCTAACCCTTCATCATCCAACTGCTGGATCAGTGCCAGATACTCTTCCGGCTCCAACTCGCTGCCTGGCAGTTGCAGTAGGGTTTCGCGCAGGTGTGCGCCCATGCTGTTGTTTGCCAGCAGCAGATCTTCTGCGGGATAGATGTCGGACATCCCCGGTACGATGATGCGGCAGGCGTAAACGTCCAGGTGTTCGTAATCGGCGATGTACACTTCGGCATCTTCTTTATTAAAGATGCTCATCAGGGTGGCGAACTCTTCCTGCGTACTGCCGCTGAAGCTCCAGTCGACAAACGGATAGTCGGCATCCTGTTTGAACATATCCCAGGAGATCAAACCGCTGGAATCGATGAAGTGAGTTTCCAGGTTGGCGTGCTCGGCCACTTCTTCGTCATCGAAGGTCGGGGCGGTAAACACATCCAGATCTTTTAAGCCGCGCCCTTGCAATAGCTCGGTAACGGTACGCTCCAGTGCGACCCCGAAATCGGGGTGAGCGCCAAAGGAGGCAAAGCAAGTGCCGTTGGCGGGGTTGAACAACACCACGCAGATCACCGGATAGTTACCGCCTAACGAAGCGTCATAAGAGAGGATCGGGAAGCCTTCGGCCTCCAGCTTGGCGATCGCCTCAACTACGCCTGGATAGCGGTTCAGCACTTCGCTCGGGATTTCCGGCAGGCTGATGGACTCGGCGATGATGCGGTTTTTCACATAGCGTTCGAACACTTCGGAAAGGCCCTGAACCCGCGCTTCGTTGGCCGTATTGCCAGCGGACATGCCGTTGGACACATACAAGTTGCCGATGATGTTCATTGGAATATAGACGGTCTGCTGATCCGACTGGCGGGAGAAGGGTAGGGCGCAGATGCCACGATCGCTATTGCCAGACTGCAGATCGATCAGATCGCGGGCAGTCAACTCCTGTTCCGGATCGTAGAAGGCGTGGGTGCGCTCATCCAGGATACCTTGTGGCAGCGAGTTGTCGGCCGGGATCGGGAACCATTTTTCATTGGGATAGTGAACGAAATCGCCTTCGGCAATCTGTTGGCCCAAATAGAAATCGGCGAAGAAATAGTTGGTCGACAGGCGCTCGAAATACTCGCCCAGCGCGGAAGCCAGCGCGGCCTTTTTGCTGGCACCCTTGCCGTTGGTGAAGCACAGCGGGCAATCGCGATCGCGGATATGCACTGACCAGACGTGTGGCACCGGATTCAGCCACGAGGCTTCTTCGATATTGAAACCCAGATCGGTTAATTTCTGCTGAAAACGGGCGATGGAGTCTTCCAGCGCAGCGTCTTTGCCAGGAATAAAAGTTTGCGTCATTGTCTTCACTTATGTGGCGTACTAAAAACGCGCAATGATACGGGGTTTTACTCTTAAGCTCCACGTATTCCTAAAGCCGATCAGATGTCACAGTTATTTTGTGGATAAAGACGATAATTCAGCGGGTTATCAATAACGGAGAAACATAATGAAATCAGTAAAACTTAGCGTATTGGCATTACTGTTGGCCGGGGCTTGCGGTTCGGCACTGGCGTTACCTAATATCACCTTGCTGGCCACCGGCGGCACTATCGCTGGTGGCGGAGACTCGGCAACCAAATCCAACTACACCGCAGGTAAACTGGGCGTTGAGGCGTTGGTGGATGCCGTGCCGGAATTGAAAAAGGTTGCCAGCGTGCAGGGCGAGCAGGTGGTCAACATCGGTTCCCAGGATATGAATGACGAGGTCTGGCTCAAGCTGGTCAAGAAAATTAACGCGGACTGCGCCAAAACCGATGGCTTCGTGATCACCCACGGTACCGACACGCTGGAGGAGACTGCCTATTTCCTGGATCTCACCGTCAAGTGCGAAAAACCGGTGGTCATTGTCGGGGCGATGCGTCCGGCAACGGCCATGAGCGCCGATGGCCCATTTAACCTGTACAACGCGGTTGTCACGGCTGCCGACCCTCAATCGGCCAAGCGTGGCGTGCTGGTGGTGATGAATGATACGGTGCTTGATGGCCGCGACGTGACCAAAACCAATACCACCGGCGTACAGACTTTCCAGTCGCCTAACTTTGGCCCGTTGGGGTATATCCACAACGGCAAAATCGACTACCAACGTTCGCCACAGCGCAAGCACACCAGCGAAACGCCGTTTAACGTCGACCAGATGAGCACGCTGCCGAAGGTTGGTATTATCTATAACTATGCCAACGCTTCCGATGCGCCAGCCAAGGCGCTGATTGCCGAAGGTTATCAAGGGATCGTCAGCGCCGGGGTGGGTAACGGCAACCTGTATAAAACCGTGTTTGATACGCTGGCCACGGCGGCTCATAACGGCGTGGCGGTAGTGCGTTCCTCCCGTGTGCCTACCGGTTCAACCACCGAAGATGCGGAAGTGGATGATACTAAACTCGGTTTTGTGGCTGCCGGAACGCTGAATCCGCAAAAAGCGAGAATTTTGCTACAGCTGGCATTAACTCAAACCAAAGACGCCAAACAGATCCAGGCTATGTTTAATCAGTATTAATTCCTAGGTTCGCGCGGGGGCTTCATGCCCCCGTTTTCCCAAGGGGACGGGGTAGAGTGCGCCAACTTATTATCCATTAAATGGATAATTCTTAGTTGAAATATTAACGCAAAGCAATAACGCTTATTGTTTATTAGTTGGCAATTTTTATGACCAATAATGAATTCCAACTGGTACTCGGAGATTTTTTTATGTAGCATAAGCAATTGGCTTTTCTAATTAATTATAAAAATGCATGAATCAATATGCAGTTATTGTTTAAGTGAATAATCAGTTTTCCTTTGCATGCTTTCGTTATTGACCAGGTTTTCTTATGTCATATCCATCAAGTTAATATGGCGTAATGTCATCTATGGAAATAATGAATGGAATCATTTGAAGACTTGTTTCGAGATGAATCAGACTACCTACAGCAGTTGGCTGAATATCAGGCTAAGGGTGCTCCTCATCTATTGAATTTTTTGCCCAATTCACGCGATCCCGATATGGCACGATTAGTGGAAGGATTTACCGTTTTAACGGCGCGTGTACGGCAAAAAATCAGGGATGATTTTCCTGAAATAACCCACAACCTGCTTGCTGGCGTCTGGCCATTGCCGCTGCGCCCAATTCCATCAACCTCGGTTATCCAGTTTTCCCCTAAGAACGGTGGTATTGATAATGCAACAGATGTACCGAGGCAAAGCCAGATATTTGCAGAGTATGACGATCACACTACTACCTTTCAGACCTGTCATGAGCTACATATTGAACCGCTAACATTGATCGGCCGCGAGTCACCAACGGCTCCTACAACACCTGCTAATGGGCAAGAGCAAAATCAAGAACAGGCTCCGGCAGAGCAAACACCGGTAACTGCGGCTTCTCCGACTCCGGGGCAAACACCAAGCCAGGAACAGGCCTCGCTAGCGCAGACCAATGAGGAAATCAAACCAGAAACGCCCCCATCTGAAACACATACACTGACGTTTTACAGCCTCTACATGCACTTATGTCACTGGCCTTTTTATGACGCCAACGGCGAATTGCCACGTCCTGCCTATTGGGGGGATTGCATTGAGTTTGAGGTGGCTGAGCGGGCGAAAGAGAAGATACGGGGCTGCTTTGTTAGGCAGAATGGTTCTAATACGACCAAGTTAGCCATACTGCCCAAAGGGACAGTCATTACCATTGGAGAAAACATAAAAATAATAATGGTTGGTATAAATTAGACAGCATTGATGAGGGCGAAGCCCTTAACATCCCGCCTAATACCGACAGTATGGTGGGTTTTTATGTCTTTCCTAGTGAAATGACCCAAGTAGCAGGCAATCAGTATAAGGTAGAAAAGCTTCCCGATAGTGATGCTGGGGTAGTAGGTCAGCCGGTTTATGCCAAACCGGAGAAAGCGGACAAGCTGTTATTAAGTCTGTTACCCCGTGGTGCAAAAATACAGATTGGCGATAAAAAAGGTAAGTGGGGCAAAATCGACAAACTGCTCGTTGGTAAAGTTTATCCGTCATTGCCCAAAGATGATGACGGTAACTTACAGGGCTGGATTGATTTAACTCACTTAAAGGCGGTGGTTAAGCCCCTGATAATGGATGAGGTGAAGGTGCTGGAAATACCTTACCCCGTTAAGGCGGGAGAGTTAATGGGGTATCCGGGAATATATCAGGGCCTAAGTGCTGCCGAGCAGACAATGGATAGCCCGTTACTGGTTCATCTCGAAGTCTTTACTCCAGAAGAGATGCCTGCCTTTATAGAACTTACCAAGACACGGGCAGTGCAACAAATAGAGGATAAAAAAGCGCTGCTTAAAGTCAACCGTGATGCTGTATTGTACCACGCCTCAACGGCGGAGAAAGAGATTGCCACCGACGTTCAGGTTGCCAAAGTGGCAGAGTCCAGAGCGAAAGGGAAATGGTTGGAAGTCAAAAAGCAACGGATCGGTGTTATTGATAAAAAATATTTAAGTGCTTATCGTTCTTTAAGTAGAAAACCGATTAAAGCAGAATACACGATCGGTGCGGAGCATAAACAATCTGTTGCAGATGCGTTGAATATCGATCTGATGGAAGTCCCTGATAAGGTGTTTTTCTACGGTGAATGTTTAAACCGCTTGGGAGCTCGAGTTACGACAGTCTCCCCTGACAAGACTCATCCTCTGAGGGAAATACATTTTACACCGGAGAATGACAGTGCCTCTTATTGGATTGAGGCCAATAAACTGGATGCCAAGGGGAAAAAAATCGATCCAAATCAGAGGATATCTGCCTGGATGAAACATCCATTACAGATGGATAATAAACAGGCCGGCAAGGTCTATTTTGAGCAGGTTTTTGCTAAAAGCGAAATTGAAGAGACAGAACATTGGGCAAGTGACGCTGAAGGCTCGTTTTGGTGGCAACTGAAAACCGGTAACAAAGACAGTGTGATCGGCACGGACAGTTTTGCCGAAGTGGAAGGATGGGTAAAATGCGCTGCCCCGGCGGTCACTCGCCATCATCCGTGGGAATGGCCCTTGTTTCATACTCTACAGGAAACCGCCACCCCCGCACAGGAGTTGGAGCGTAACCACCGGTTGCGTTTAGATCCTGCTGATCGGACTGAACTAATGCAAGCGCTGTATAAAATTCTAGGTGGTACGATGCGGCAAGTCGCTGACAGTGAGGAGCAAGAAGATACTGGCCTACTGAAGGCGGAAAATTTAAAAACGGCGCTGAGATACCCTTGGCTATCACAGCAATTCTCTCATCTGATTGTGAATTATGAGAGCGAGTGGTTTGCGGATAAGGCACTGAGCAAATGGCATCAATTGGATGAAATGCTGAAAAAATATCTCTGTCTGCCCCAGAGTGAAGCTGAAACAGCAGAGGCTTATAAAAAACGTCTGGAGATAGAATTAGCACCTTGGCAGGCAGAAAAGGAACAGCGCATTAAAAAGTTGCTGTGGTGGGATGACGTGGCAGGAAAGCATGGTTTTCCGGTGGATGCTAAGGTATGGCATTTTCATCCGGTGGGGATGCTTTCAATAACTATAGATTTGGATAAAATTATCAGGGAGATTGGTGATATTATTTCTCATGGAGAGGGTAATTATGAATCTTATAACACCGGAACAAAAGGGGTTGATGGTGGAAAAGTTGGGTTTTCTTTTGTTAATCCACCGCCAGGAACCGTCACAGGAAAAACTATAAATGAAATTTTAGAAACTGATGCGTTATCTGGTACGAATGTAAATAGAATGTTTGCGACAGGAAAGTACCAAACTGTTATAAGAACCCTCCGGAGCGCTAAGTTAAAAATGAAATTGACTGGTGATGAATTATATGACTCCGAAATGCAAGAGCGAGTTTTTCGCGAATATCTCATTGATAAGGCAGGCCAAGGGGCTTTGGGGCTTTTTGTCAAAGAAAGGGTTGGTACACTAAATGCAGCTCAGCTTGCTGCAGCAAAGGAGTGGGCGTCGATAGCAGCACCATCTGGTGAAACTATTTCTGATGGAAGAGTATCAGATGGTACTCTATCCTATTATGAATCAGCAGCTAACTTTGCTAATCAGCAATCAACGATTCGTTTAAGAGAGAAGTTACTGGAAATTTGGAGTCCACAATGAAAGTAAACATGATGTCACTTGTATTTGTTTGTTGCTTTATTGGCTATCTTGCTTGTGCCAATGGTGAAAGTATCAGCCGCAAGGCTTTGGGTGACGGAGGGGTTAAAATAAAAATAAACTATCCAAATAGCGACGGGTGTTCTTTTTCTTTCAGTCCTGTAAATTTCTGTGATGATAGACATACAATAATAATTAACAAGGCGCTTGCAGAGAAATCACCAAATTTTTTTAAAGATTACATATTAATATCAATCTCTGAACGTAAGAAATACCATCAGCGTTCAATTGTGGTGATAAATAGTTTAAATGGTGAAGTATATCCTGTGCCTATTGATACTTACTCTGGGAGGAATTCAATAGAAGATGGTAAGATTAATTTTAACTTAGAAAGTAATAAGTTATGTATTGAGGGGGATATCCTTGTTTACAGAGCTATAAAAAGTGGTTATTTTTGCTTCATCTTAGAAGGGGGTAAATTCACTGGGTATTCCACAGCATATATGAAATGATTAAAAGATATGTTATCTGAATGATATTTTCAGATAACCATGCTTCCCCTATGGATGCCACGGTGTGGCATTTTCGTCCAGTGTGGGCCTGTGATAAACCAGCGCATACTGGAGACTGATGTTTAAATTACACTATCCATCAACAGTAAAACCAACCCTGGCGGATATCTATTGTTGATAAAGATATCTGCCAGAAGTATGAGAATGTGGCAGCAACCCCGCCTCCACGATCCCGACTATGCTGTAGGAGATCCCCATAACGCAGGAACGATTTCATGCAGGCATTTGATATCCAAAGAATGGCATTTGACGAGACCACGCCAGAGTTTCTGGCCGAGGTGGCGCTACGCTGCCTGTTCACTTTTTTGCTGGTGTTTATCTTCTTAAAAATGACTGGGCGACGCGGTGTACGCCAAATGTCGCTGTTTGAAGTGCTAATCATCCTGACTCTGGGGTCCGCCGCTGGTGACGTCGCGTTTTATCACGATGTTCCTTTGCTACCGGTGCTGATGGTGTTTGTTTCCATCATGGTGATGTACCGCTTTTCCACCTGGCTGATGGATCGCTTTCAAAAACTCCAGACCTGGATGGAGGGCGAGCCGTTGATTCTGGTCAGTGAGGGGCTGTTCGATTGGGATATTCTGTGCCGGGAAAATATCACCCACGATGAGTTCTTTATGGAACTCCGTCAAGCCGGTGTTGAGCACTTGGGGCAGGTGAGATTGGCCATTCTAGAGGTGAACGGCACTATATCGGTATATTTCTACCCGGATGAGCAGGTACGGCCCGGGTTACCGGTGTTACCGGCAAAATGCGTCAAAAGCGTGGTTGAGATTGATGTGGAGGGCGATTACGCCTGCGGCATGTGTAGCCTGATCTCCACCTTGAGGCCATCACCCGAACACGACTGCCCACGCTGTGGCAACCGTAAATGGATCGCGGCACTGTCCCATAGCCGGGTAAGCTGAATACAGCACAAAAAACCGCGTTAACCCGCTGAATACGCCAGTGTCACAGCGTTTTATGGCACAAATAAACCCAGAGGCCGCAGAGCCTGTTATTTGCGGTCTCGCCAGTTTCCTGCCCTTGGAACAATAAGCATTGCAGCCGGGTTACGTGAGTGATAAAACCGATAGAGTTGGTTAACATCAGCGTTAACCTCGGGCATATGTCGAAAGCCGGTTTTACGGCGCACAGTGAATGTGGTGAGGGGAAATGACTCAGGTTTATAATTTTAGCTCAGGCCCGGCGATGCTGCCGGTTGAAGTGTTGCGTCGTGCGGAACAAGAGCTGTGCAACTGGCACGGTCTTGGCACTTCGGTGATGGAAATTAGCCATCGCAGTAAAGAATTCATCGCCGTCGCCGAACAGTCCGAACAGGATCTGCGCGATCTGCTGAAAGTCCCCGCCAACTATAAAGTGCTGTTCTGCCACGGTGGTGCCCGCGCGCAATTCGCCGCGCTGCCACTGAACCTGTTGGGCGATAACACCACTGCCGACTATATCGATGGCGGCTACTGGGCGCACAGCGCGATCACCGAAGCGGAAAAATACTGCCAGCCTAAGGTGATTGACGTTAAAACCACCGTTGACGGCTTAAGCGGCATCAAGCCGATGAAAGAGTGGCAACTGAGCGATAATGCGGCTTATGTCCACTATTGCCCGAACGAAACCATCGACGGCGTGGCCATTGATGAAACGCCAGATTTTGGTGATAAAGTGGTGATTGGCGATTACTCTTCGACCATCCTTTCCCGTCCGTTGGATGTCAGCCGTTTCGGCGTTATCTATGCGGGCGCACAGAAAAACATTGGTCCGGCAGGCCTGACGCTGGTGATCGTGCGTGATGACCTGCTGGGTAAAGCGCGCCGTGAAGTCCCGTCGATCCTGGACTACACCGTGCTGGCAGAAAACGACTCGATGTTCAACACGCCGCCAACCTTCGCCTGGTATCTGTCTGGTCTGGTCTTCAAATGGCTGAAAGAGCAGGGCGGCCTGGTGGAAATGCAAAAGCGCAACCAGGCCAAGGCCGAGTTGCTGTATAGCACTATCGATCAGTCGGACTTCTACCGTAGCCGCGTGGCTGTTGCCAACCGCTCCTGGATGAACGTGCCGTTCCAGCTTGCCGATGCCGCACTGGACAAAGTGTTCCTGAGCGAGGCAGAAGCCATTGGCCTGCAGGCGCTGAAGGGCCACCGTGTAGTTGGCGGCATGCGTGCTTCCATCTATAATGCGATGCCGTTGGCGGGCGTGAAGACTCTGACCGACTTTATGGTCGACTTTGAACGTCGCCATGGTTGATAGCCACCGCCCGCATTGAACGGGCGGTCGTACCGCTGTTGTCCTTTTGCATTAAAGCGGCTCCGGCATTATCCCGGGGCCGTTTTGTTTATCAGATTCTGGAGAGTTTTGTTCACATGGTGGATTCCCTGACGTTACAACCGGTTGCTTTAGTCGATGGCACCGTCAACTTACCCGGCTCCAAGAGCGTATCCAATCGGGCTTTGCTACTGGCTGCGCTGGCGCGGGGAACGACCCGGCTTACCAACCTGCTGGACAGCGACGACGTGCGTCATATGCTGAATGCCTTGCAGGCGCTGGGGGTGAATTACCAACTCTCTGACGATCGCACCACCTGTTCCGTTGAGGGCAACGCTGGCCCATTGGTTGCCACGCAACCGTTGGAGCTGTTTCTCGGTAATGCCGGTACGGCAATGCGTCCGTTAGCGGCGGCACTGTGCCTGGGAGAGGGCGACGTGGTGTTGACCGGTGAGCCGCGCATGAAAGAGCGCCCGATCGGCCATCTGGTGGATGCCTTACGCCAGGGCGGTGCGCAAATCGATTATCTGGAACAAACCGATTATCCACCAGTGCGCCTGCGTGGCGGTTTTCGCGGCGGCGACGTCAGCGTTGACGGCAGCGTTTCCAGCCAGTTCCTGACCGCCTTGCTGATGATGGCACCGTTAGCGGCCCAAGACACCGCTATCCATATTGTGGGTGAGCTGGTTTCCAAACCTTATATCGATATTACCCTGCACCTGATGAAAACCTTCGGTGTCGAGGTTACGCATGATAACTATCGCGTGTTCCATATCCGTGGGCAGCAGACTTACCGTTCGCCAGGCGACTATCTGGTGGAAGGGGATGCCTCTTCAGCATCCTATTTCCTGGCCGCTGCGGCGATTAAGGGCGGCACCGTACGCGTTACCGGTATCGGTAAGAAAAGCGTGCAAGGCGATACCAAATTTGCCGACGTGCTGGAAAAAATGGGCGCGCGCATCACCTGGGGCGATGACTTTATCGAATGCAGCCGCGGCGAGCTCAAAGGCATCGATATGGATATGAACCATATTCCAGATGCGGCGATGACTATTGCCACCACCGCGCTGTTCGCGACCGGGCCAACCACCATCCGCAATATCTACAACTGGCGGGTAAAAGAAACCGACCGTCTGGCAGCGATGGCAACAGAACTGCGCAAAGTTGGCGCAGAGGTCGATGAAGGTGAGGATTACATTCACGTCGTGCCGCCAGGCAAGCTGCAGTTTGCCGAGATTGGTACCTACAACGATCACCGTATGGCGATGTGTTTCTCGCTGGTGGCACTCTCCGATACGCCTGTGACCATTCTTGATCCGAAGTGCACCGCCAAGACCTTCCCGGACTATTTTGAGCAGTTGGCGCGCATCAGCCAGTTGGCTTAATCCTCCCCATTATCCTGGTCAATTGGCCTCGTCTGAGGCCTTTTTACTTGCACTTCTTGTACGCACTCAGCGAGTGAAACTTTGCCAGCGACGTAGCCTTTACGTCGCTCTCCCGCATACCCGCTATACTTTTTTGCGCAATAGTGCCCATATTTTCGACAACCAGACAGTTCTCGGTAACAGTAAACACTACAGACGCGTATAATACGCCCCCGAATCTGCTCCTACTCGGGCAGAGAGCAGGCGTGTTCCTGTGAGGTTTCTACCTGAAGGAGAGAGAAATGACGGCTACAGTTCCGGTGATAACCGTTGATGGACCAAGTGGTGCAGGCAAAGGCACGCTGTGCAAAGCGCTGGCAGAATCCCTTGGTTGGCGTTTGCTGGATTCCGGCGCGATTTATCGCGTACTGGCCCTGGCAGCGTTGCACCATCAGGTGGATATCACCTCTGAAGAGGCGTTAGTCCCCTTGGCCGCCCATCTCGACGTCCGCTTTGTTGCTCAGGACGGCAAGCTGCAGGTTATTTTGGAAGGTGAGGACGTCAGTAATGAGATCCGCACCGAAACCGTTGGCAATACGGCTTCGCAAACGGCTGCATTCCCACGAGTTCGTGAGGCGCTGCTGCGCCGCCAACGCGCATTTCGCGAGACACCGGGCCTGATTGCCGATGGCCGTGATATGGGGACGGTGGTGTTCCCAGATGCGCCGGTTAAAATTTTCCTTGACGCCAGTTCCGAAGAGCGCGCGCATCGTCGCATGCTACAGTTGCAGGAAAAGGGCTTTAATGTTAACTTTGAACGTCTTTTAGCCGAGATAAAGGAACGGGATGACCGTGACCGTAATCGGGCTATTGCGCCACTGGTACCGGCTCTCGATGCTCTCGTGTTGGATTCTACCAGCATGTCGATCGAAGAAGTGATCCAGCGGGCGTTGGCATATGCACATGAAGTTTTGGCGTTGCCGCAGCAATAAGCGCGGCGGCGTTTTTAGCTTTTTGTTATATTTGTCATCGTACTGCATAGCAGTAACTGAATATATCGGGTAAAATTTTACCCCTGTAACCTAAACCTTGTCGGCAGGAAGCCAATGGCAAGGTATGTGAAACAACCCCATTCGGCGGGATGCTAAATGGACGTTAAACTATAGAACCCTGAAGATTAAACATGACTGAATCTTTCGCTCAACTCTTTGAAGAATCCCTGAAAACAATCGAAACCCGTCCGGGTTCCATCGTTCGTGGCGTTGTAGTTGCTATCGATAAAGATGTCGTACTGGTTGATGCCGGTCTGAAATCTGAATCTGCCATCCCGGCTGAGCAATTCAAAAACGCCCAGGGCGAGCTGGAAATCCAGGTTGGTGACGAAGTTGACGTTGCGCTGGACGCTGTTGAAGATGGCTTCGGTGAAACTCTGCTGTCCCGTGAGAAAGCTAAGCGTCACGAAGCTTGGATCACGCTGGAAAAAGCTTACGAAGAAGCTGAAACTGTCGTCGGTGTTATCAACGGCAAAGTTAAGGGTGGCTTCACTGTAGAGCTGAACGGTATTCGTGCGTTCCTGCCAGGTTCCCTGGTTGACGTGCGTCCAGTTCGCGACACTCTGCACCTGGAAGGCAAAGAGCTTGAGTTTAAAGTCATCAAGCTGGATCAGAAGCGCAACAACGTTGTTGTTTCTCGTCGTGCAGTAATCGAATCCGAGAACAGCGCAGAGCGCGATCAACTGCTGGAAAACCTGCAGGAAGGCATGGAAGTTAAAGGTATCGTTAAGAACCTCACTGACTACGGTGCATTCGTGGATCTGGGCGGCGTTGACGGCCTGCTGCACATCACTGACATGGCTTGGAAACGCGTTAAGCACCCAAGCGAAATTGTCAACGTGGGCGACGAAATCACTGTTAAGGTGCTGAAGTTCGACCGCGAGCGTACTCGTGTATCTCTGGGCCTGAAGCAACTGGGCGAAGATCCATGGGTTGCTATCGCTAAACGTTACCCAGAAGGCACCAAGCTGACTGGTCGTGTTACCAACCTGACTGATTACGGCTGCTTCGTGGAAATCGAAGAAGGCGTTGAAGGTCTGGTACACGTTTCTGAAATGGACTGGACCAACAAAAACATCCACCCGTCAAAAGTTGTCAACGTTGGCGACGTAGTGGAAGTTATGGTTCTGGACATCGACGAAGAGCGTCGTCGTATCTCCCTGGGTCTGAAACAATGCAAATCTAACCCATGGCAGCTGTTTGCAGAAACCCATAACAAGGGCGACCGTGTTGAAGGTAAAATCAAGTCTATTACTGACTTCGGTATCTTCATCGGCCTGGATGGCGGCATCGACGGCCTGGTTCACCTGTCTGACATCTCCTGGAACGTTGCAGGCGAAGAAGCAGTACGTGAATACAAAAAAGGCGACGAAATCGCAGCTGTTGTTCTGCAAGTTGACGCAGAGCGTGAGCGCATCTCCCTTGGCGTGAAACAACTGGCTGAAGACCCGTTCAATAACTACCTGTCTATGAACAAGAAAGGTGCAATTGTTACTGGTAAAGTCACAGCAGTTGACGCTAAAGGTGCTACAGTTGAATTAGCAGGTGGTGTAGAAGGTTACCTGCGTGCTTCAGAGGCTTCTCGCGACCGCATTGAAGACGCAACTCTGGTTCTGAACGTTGGTGATGAAGTTGAAGCGAAATTCACCGGTGTTGATCGTAAGAACCGCGTTGTCAGCCTGTCCGTTCGTGCTAAGGACGAAGCTGATGAGAAAGATGCAATTGCAACGGTTAACAACAAACCGGAAGAAAGCAACTTCTCCAGCGCTATGGCTGAAGCTTTCAAAGCTGCAAAAGGCGAGTAATGACGGGGGGCGGCTCTGTCGCCCCGATACGGTAGTTTAGCTGCAAAGCTTGGAGGAACTATGACCAAGTCTGAACTTATTGAAAGACTTGCTGGCCAGCAATCTCATATACCAGCGAAGGCTGTTGAGGATGCAGTGAAAGAAATGCTTGAACATATGGCTGCTACATTGGCTGATGGTGAGCGCATTGAGATCCGTGGATTCGGCAGTTTTTCTCTTCACTACCGTGCTCCTCGTGTGGGACGCAATCCGAAAACTGGTGACAAAGTTGAGTTGGACGGTAAATACGTTCCTCACTTCAAGCCAGGTAAAGAATTGCGTGACCGCGCTAACATCTATGCATAGGTAGTGAACCGGGCATGGTGTTATTGCCTAACATAGTGTTATTGCCTAAGAGAATACGAACGGCACCTTAACTGGTGCCGTTTTTTTATGGTCACAAATTACCTTTTGCTCTACGCCATATCACCTCATTTGCCCTCTGTTGCATTCCCTGATTTCTCAGTCTGCCTCACAAAATAAATAGCATCGCTGTTGCCTGGGAAACTATCTGTCGAGGCGTGCTGCAATACGCGCTATTCCTGTTGGTGACAACATTTCCTCAGCCACATACTTCACACACCCAAGAACCCAACGTGCGGACGTGAAAAACACACTCCCCAGAAAGGATTATTCATCATTAAGCTCACCGTGTCTGACGTGGCATTAGCGCTTGTCCTTGGAATGTTGCCGCTGCTCATCTTGCCTACTTTACCCGACTATCGCGTGCAGATAGTCGTGCTGTTGGCTTCACTACTGCTTATGTTCATGAGTAAATTTTACTGGCGGTTGAGTAAACAGTTGATGTTTATCGCCATCTTTCTGGTGGGTTTTATTTGGGCCACCATTAATGGCACGGTAATGCTTGGTCAGATTGAACAATATTCCGGCACTAAAGTGCAGGTCTTGGGGGAAGTAGAGAGCCTCTATCTGGAAGGAAATAATCAACAGCGGATTGTTTTCCGCGCACATAAAATCAATCAGCGATGGGTCTTTCCACCGTTGTCGATCAGCATCAAGTGGGATGATGCTTTGCCTTATTGCGCCGGGCAACGTTGGTTTCTGACACTGAGTTTGCGGCCGGTGCATAGTCAACTGAACCAGGGCGGATTTGACGGGCAGCGCTGGGCCATTGCGAATCGTCGTCCACTGAATGGATCACTGTTATCCGCGCAGCCATTGACGAGTGATTGTGGCTGGAGACAACAACTTGTCAGTGAGGCTCAGCGACAATTAGCCGATAATGATTTTGCCGGAGTGTTGCTGGCATTGGGCTTTGGTGAAAGCGCACTGATCCCACAACAAACGCGGATAATGTTACAACAAACAGGCATCGCCCATTTGATGGCGATTTCTGGTCTGCATATCACGATTGCGGCGCTATTTGGTTGGCTACTGGTGCGTGGAATTCAGTTTTTTATGCCACAAGACTGGATAAGCTATCGCATCCCGCTTGCTGTGAGTTGGATGGTGGCATTGCTCTATGTCTGGTTGGCGGGGAGCAATCCTCCTGCAATCAGAGCAATGCTGGCACTGAGTTTCTGGATCGTATTAAGGCTAAACGGCATTCTCTTTCATGCATGGCAAGTCTGGCTGGGCTGCATTACGTTGATTCTGCTGGCCGACCCCTTGAATGTGCTGTCAGACAGTTTTTGGTTATCGTGTTTTGCGGTGGGGTCATTAATTTTCTGGTTTCAGTGGTGTCCTTTACCTCAGCGATTTAATCAGGGTTGGAAGTGGGCATGGTTGCGCTGGGGTCACTTACAACTGGGAATGATGTTGCTGCTTATGCCGATGCAGATTGGACTCTTCCAAGGGGTGAGTTTGAACTCATTGCCCGCCAATCTCTGGGCAGTGCCGCTGGTCTCATTCATCGTGGTACCGTTGGTGTTGATAGCCCTGCTGCTCATTTCGTTTCCTTTACTCAGTGGTTGCATGTGGTTCATCGCCGATCGCCTGCTGGTTTTTATTTTCTGGCCGATGCCTTTGTTGCAACAAGGATGGACAAACTTTGGTGAGCGCTGGCTGGCGATGAGCCTCATTGGCTGGATGGGTGTGGTCATATGGCGTTTTCGCTGGTGGCACTCCAACCCTATTTCTGTATGTTCTATGTCAGTGGTGATCACGCTTTGGATGTTTAAAAGTGACAAAGAACAATGGCGTCTGGATATGTTGGATATCGGACATGGTTTGGCTGTGCTGATCGTGAAGAATGACAAGGCCATTATTTACGATACCGGTAATCGTTGGCCGCAAGGGAGTAGCGCTGAACGCACAGTGATCCCCTACCTAAGGTGGCGCGGGATTACGGTTGAACAGATAATTATCAGCCACGATCATGCCGATCACGGGGGAGGGTTGCCTGAAATGCAAAGTGCATTTCCATTGGCAAGTGTGCGGACTCCTTGGGCGGAAAGCGGGCATTTACCTTGCCAGCAGGGGAATCAATGGCATTGGCAAGGACTGGATTTTACCGTGCTATGGCCTGAAAACGCAGCTAATAATGCAGGCAATAATGAGTCTTGCGTCATTCGTGTCACTGATGGGCAGTTCTCGGTGCTCTTAACAGGGGATATCGAGCAAAAAGCCGAACTGGCGCTGGTACGTCAACTTCGTGGGGAATTGGCTGCCGATATTCTGCAGGTTCCCCATCACGGTAGCTCGACATCGTCCAGCCCACCTTTTTTACGCGCTGTCCGGCCTGAACTCTCCCTTGCTTCGGCTTCACGCTATAATGCATGGCGTTTGCCGTCGAAAAAAATAGTCAGCCGATATGCGGAAAATAACGCAAATTGGCGCGATACTTCACGCTCTGGTCAGCTAAGTGTGTTTTTTTTCGGCAACTACTGGCAAATAAAAGGATTTCGGGAACAATTAATGCCACGTTGGTACCATCAGCGGTTTGGCGTAAGGGGTGATAATGCGTAGAATAGGCCGCTATTTCTTCCAATGCTGGTTAATTGCATGATGAATGATAAAGATCTCTCCACCTGGCAGACATTCCGTCGCCTTTGGCCGATGATCGTCCCGTTTAAAGCTGGTCTGATTGCTGCGGCCATTGCGCTAATTCTTAATGCCGCCAGTGATACCTTCATGCTGTCATTGCTAAAACCTTTACTCGACGATGGGTTTGGCAAATCGAACAGCTCTATCCTGATGTGGATGCCGCTGGCTGTCATTGGGTTAATGCTGGTACGTGGGATTACAGGGTTTGTATCGAGTTACTGTATTGCCTGGGTTTCCGGTAAAGTCGTGATGCAAATGCGTCGTCGCCTGTTTGGTCACATGATGAATATGCCTGTGGCATTCTTCGACCAGCAATCGACCGGTACGCTTTTGTCACGTATCACTTATGACTCGGAGCAGGTTGCCTCATCTTCTTCGGGGGCGTTGATCACCGTGGTTCGTGAAGGCGCCTCTATTATCGGTCTGTTTGCCATGATGTTTTATTACAGTTGGCAGCTTTCCCTGATTCTGATTGTTATTGCCCCCATCGTCTCCTTTGCTATCAGATTGGTCTCCAAGCGTTTTCGTGGGATCAGCAAGAACATGCAAAGCACGATGGGTCATGTCACTACCAGTGCAGAACAGATGCTGAAAGGGCATAAAGAAGTGCTTATCTTCGGGGGACAGAAAGTTGAAACCGAACGTTTCAACAAGGTAAGCAACCTGATGCGTCAGCAAGGGATGAAGATGGTCTCTGCCTCGTCGATCTCTGACCCGATCATCCAACTGATTGCCTCTCTGGCTCTGGCGTTTGTTCTTTATGCCGCGAGTTTCCCGTCGGTGATGGAAACGCTCACCGCAGGTACCATTACCGTTGTGTTCTCTTCAATGATTGCATTGATGCGTCCGTTGAAGTCACTGACCAACGTGAATGCGCAATTCCAGCGGGGTATGGCGGCGTGCCAAACGCTGTTCTCTATTCTGGATATGGAGCAGGAGAAAGATGACGGTAAGCTTGAAGTAGAGCGCGCCAAGGGTGAAATCGAATTCCGCAACGTCACGTTCTACTATCCGACTAAAGAGACGCCAGCGCTGCGCGATATCAATCTGCATATTCCAGCAGGTAAAACCGTGGCTCTGGTTGGACGTTCAGGTTCCGGCAAATCGACAATTGCCAATCTGCTGACGCGGTTCTATGACATCCAACAGGGCGAAATCCTCATGGATGGTCACGATCTGCGTGAATATACGCTCTCTTCGTTGCGTAATCAGGTCGCTCTGGTTTCGCAAAATGTCCATCTCTTCAACGATACAATTGCCAACAATATCGCCTATGCGCGCAGCGATCATTATAGTCGTGAGGAAATTGAAAAGGCTGCCCGGATGGCCTACGCGATGGACTTCATTGATAAAATGGATAATGGTCTTGATACCATTATCGGTGAGAATGGTGTCCTGCTTTCCGGTGGGCAACGCCAACGTATCGCGATTGCCAGGGCGTTATTGCGAGACAGCCCGGTTTTGATCCTGGATGAGGCCACTTCCGCGTTGGATACCGAATCTGAGCGGGCTATTCAGGCAGCCCTCGATGAGTTGCAGAAGAACCGTACATCTCTGGTTATCGCTCACCGATTGTCTACGATCGAGAAAGCGGATGAAATTCTGGTCGTTGAAGATGGGCGGGTGGTTGAGCGCGGTGGACACCATGAGCTGCTTGAACATAAAGGTGTTTATGCACAACTTCATCGGATGCAATTTGGCCAATGATTGAACGCATCTGGTCAGGGCGCTCGCCGCTATATCTGTTCTTATTGCCATTGTCATGGCTGTACGGATTCGTGACTTTTGCGATTCGCTGCAGTTATCGGGCAGGATTAAGACGAAGTTGGCATGCGCCCCGGCCAGTTGTCGTGGTTGGCAATCTGACCGCTGGAGGTAATGGTAAAACGCCCGTCGTTATCTGGCTGGTTGAGCATCTGCAGCAGCGAGGATTGAAAGTTGGTGTTGTCTCCAGAGGTTACGGCGGCAAGGCCGATCACTATCCTTTGGTTCTGACTTCGACCACGCAAACGTCAGAAGCCGGGGATGAACCCATGTTGATATTCCAGCGGACCGGTGCGAGCGTTGCTGTGGCTCCCAAGCGGGTGGAAGCTGTTCAGGCATTATTGAAGCAAAATGATGTAGACATCATTATCACTGACGATGGTTTGCAACATTATGCATTGGGCCGTGACTTTGAGATTGTGGTGATCGACGGCAAGCGGCGCTTCGGCAATGGTTGGTGGCTACCGGCTGGACCTATGCGCGAGAGGGCCTCACGGTTGAAAACAGTTGATGCCGTCATCGTCAATGGGGGGGAGGCGCGAACCAAAGAGCTCGGAATGACGCTGGCGCCATCTCTTGCAGTTAATCTTGCGACGGGGCAACGTAAACCTGTTGAAGAGTTGGCATCAGTCGTGGCGATGGCAGGAATTGGCCATCCTCCGCGTTTTTTTGCCACGCTGTCAGCATTGGGAATGAAGACAGAGCGCAATGTCACTTTCGCTGACCATCAGGCCTACAGTCTTGAACAACTCTCGGTTTTGACGCAGGGTGATCAGGTTTTGCTGATGACTGAAAAAGATGCGGTCAAATGCCGTAATTTTGCGCAATCCAATTGGTGGTATCTCCCGGTCGATGCCGTTTTTGATCGGGCGTCTGGCGAGCAATTATTGGCAAAGATTATGGGATTGATTAAATAAATCCCGTTTTCCAACGATGAGTTGTAAATTTAAAAAGAATAGTTTCAATAAGATAAAATTTATCTGACGTTACTTATTCAATTACATTATTAAAGAGTTGCGCTTATGGTATTTTTATGAGTAAATGCTTGTCGGCCTGTGATACAGGCGTATTTATGTTTGTGTTTAGAGTAAAGCAGTTCCTCCAAAGACGTTATCACCTGATTCCGCTTCCATGATGAACCTTCTGACTAAGTGCCTCCCATAAGTAACGTATCTGAAAGATCGGCCATCTATGCCATATGGCAATTAATTAATAGTATAAAAGTGCTCAAAAGCGGTTTAATTCGAAAACTTTACGTTGGGCAACAGCATCCGAACAATAATAAAAAGCGTTGTCATGGATGCCCACAAAAAAGGAAATAATAATATGATGTTAAAAATGGGTCGCGTGAAATGGTATAACCAAATGAAAGGTTACGGCTTTATTTCACCACTGGATGGCAGCAATGATGTTTATGTCAGTCGCACGGCAATTGCCAATACCGGCAGTAAGTCACTGAATGAAGGTCAATGCGTCGAATTTACTACGTATAAAAGTGTTTACCACGGCCCAGCCGCCGCGGACGTCATTGCCTTCTGATGACTCATTTCGCCAGCGCTAACCTTTACAGGTTTTACGCGCTGGCGAAAATATGTTATCGATATCCATTGAATAGTTATCTTGGATATCGTAATGCCAGCACAGGTTATCTCCCTCTCCACTGCGCGCGTGCTTCATCTTGCTGCTCAGGGTCTTAAAAATCCTCCTACGCGCAAAGCGACGCCAGCCGATCTGCTTGACGTTATCCGTACCATGGGTTTGCTGCAAATAGACACGATCAGTGTGGTTGCGCGAAGTCCTTATCTGGTGTTATTCACTCGCCTTGGCGACTATCCTGCTGAATGGTTGGAAAACGCACTGGCTGCAAAACAGCTCTTTGAGTACTGGGCGCACGAAGCCTGCTTCATCCCAATCGAAGATTTTGCACTGCTCCGCCACCGCATGCTTTATCCGGAACATCTCGGATGGAAATACTCCCCAGAATGGCGAGAAAAACATCATCAGGATATTGAGGATTTGTTGGGGCATATCGCACAAAATGGTCCGGTACGTTCAGCCGATTTTTCCCGTGAGAACAAAAACAGCACGGGCTGGTGGGATTGGAAACCAGAAAAACGTCATCTGGAAACCTTGTTTACTGCCGGAGAGTTAATGGTCAGTGAGCGCAAGAATTTTCATCGCGTTTACGATTTAACCTCACGCATACTGCCGGATTGGAATGACGATCGCGACACACTTTCTGCTGCTGAGGCGCAGTACGAGATGTTGCGCCGCAGTAGTCAATATCTGGGTATTTTCAAAGCGGAGTGGCTGGCCGATTACTATCGACTGAAACGTATTCCGCTGAGAGGCGTCATCAACCGTCTTGAAGAAGACGAAGAGATCGCGCAGGTCAGCGTTGAAGGATTCAGTGAACCCTTTTATGTACACCACACTCTATTCCCTCTGCTGGCACAATCAGCATCCCAATCAATTACCTCAACGGTAACCTCTTTGCTTTCGCCATTTGATCCGATCGTTTGGGACAGAAAGCGTGCTTTAGCCTTGTTTAATTTCGATTACCGGATTGAATGTTATACGCCGCAGGCCAAGCGACAGTATGGTTACTTCGTCTTGCCGATTCTTCATCGGGGTGAGTTGATTGGGCGGACGGACGCCAAGATACACCGAAGAGAACAGGTTTTCGAAGTCAAAGCACTCTATCTTGAACCGGGGACCAAAGTGGGATCGCGGCGGATCAACGATCTGACCAAGGCGATCAGCCAATGTGCGCGATGGCATGGTGCGACCCGCGTGGTGATTGGCGCGGTGCCGGAAGCATTGCGCGCAAGCTGGCAGGGTGGATGGGAAATCGTGTAAAAAAATCTGGTCAAGGCGGGAAGTATTTTTGCCGGGCGACCCTCTGCGTATTTATGATCACCCACAGCGATTAACGGTCTGGGAAGGGTTATGATATCCTTTCAATCTTTGGTTTTATTCAGATATCTCCAACGTGGAGGAAGCATGGATCATCGTTTGCTTGAAATTGTTGCGTGTCCGGTTTGTACCGGGAAACTCTATTTCAATAAAGAAAATCAGGAATTGGTGTGTAAAGTGGATGCACTGGCTTATCCAGTGCGCGACGGGATTCCGGTTTTGCTGGAAAACGAAGCGCGTTCCCTTTCGGTTGATGAGAAACATCCATGAGTTTTATTGCAATCATTCCAGCTCGTTATGCTTCCAGCCGCTTACCGGGTAAGCCGCTTGCCGACATCAATGGTAAGCCAATGGTGGTGCATGTCATGGAGCGGGCGTTGGAGTCTGGTGCGGATCGGGTTATTGTCGCGACCGACCACCCTGATGTCATGAAAGCCGTTGAAGCCGCAGGTGGGGAAGTGTGCATGACCCGGCCTGATCATCAGTCAGGCACGGAACGCCTTGCCGAAGTCATCGAACGCTATGGTTTCTCTGATGACGAGATTATCGTCAACGTCCAGGGTGACGAGCCGCTCATCCCGTCAGTAATTATTCGTCAGGTTGCTGAAAACCTTGCTGCGTCGCAGGCGGGAATGGCAACACTGGCTGTCCCTATCGAGAGCGCTGAAGAGGCGTTCAATCCAAATGCTGTGAAAGTGGTTATGGATGCGCAAGGGTATGCTTTGTACTTTTCCCGGGCGACGATTCCCTGGGAGCGTGAAAGGTTTACCCATTCCCGTGACAACATCGGCGATCACTTCCTGCGGCATATTGGCATTTATGCTTATCGCGCGGGTTTCGTCCGCCGTTATGTGACCTGGGAGCCAAGCGCATTGGAGCAGATTGAACTGCTCGAACAATTGCGCGTTCTCTGGTATGGCGAGAAAATTCACGTTGCGGTGGCGAAGGCCATTCCTTCTGTCGGTGTAGATACACCGGAGGATTTGCAGCGCGTACGGGATCACTTCTCGCAAGTAAAATAGGTATATAACCGGGATGAATTCCTTCATTCCGGTTGATTCTTTTCTTTTGGCATCAATCCTGACTATTCTGAATTCCCACTGGTTTTATCCGCTGTTCTTTGATCTGTATTGAAGAAATCATCCGCTGATACTCACATGATAGTGCTGCATTTTCGCTTACGCGCAGGATATCTATGGAACAGTTAATCGCAGAGTTGAGTATTGTCCTTGGTGAATCTATTTCGCGACTTGAATGCGTAAGCGAGCAACCTTACGCCCATCTTTATGCCATGTATGACAAAGAAGGGAATGCGATCCCGCTTTTGGCGAAAAGCTATGTTTGTCCAGGCGTTGCGCAGCAAGAGGCCTATAAATTATCGATGTTGGCGCGCGATGGCTATGTGCGTTTGCCGACGGTCTATGGTTTGGTTGTCACCAGTCAGGCGCCATACAAAGAGATCCTGCTGATGGAGCGGTTGCGCGGTGTGTCAGTTGAGGCACCCGCACGTACGCCGCAGCGTTGGGACATGCTGATGGATCAAATCGTTGAAGGTATGTTGGCGTGGCACCGTATTGACAGCCATGGCTGTGTGGGGACGGTCGACAGTACGCAAGAGAATAACTGGCGCAGTTGGTACATGCAAAGGGTCGAGGTGTTGTGGTCGACGGTCATCAATATGAATTCGTCACAAATAACGCTGGAAGATCGCACCGCGCTTTACCGTGCCAAAGGCAGCTTGCCGCGCCTGTTCGAGGGATTCAATGACAGTGCCGTATTGGTACATGGCAATCTCAATCTGCGCAGTATGCTAAAAGATCCGCGCAGCGATCAACTGCTGGCGATGCTCAATCCAGGCAACATGTTATGGGCGCCGCGGGAATACGATCTGTTCCGCCTTTGTGATGATGGCTTATCCGGGCAACTGTTATACCGTTATCTACAGAAAGCGCCAGTTGCTGAGTCCTTCGTCGCGCGCCGCTGGTTGTATGTCATGTGGGAAGCGATCGACCGGTTCTTGCACACGGGCAAATTCGATCGTCTGGCCTTTGAAAATGCCAATAAACAGTTGCTTCCGTGGCACGAATAATCTGGGTTAACGATCGTCACCTTTAACCTGCTGCCAGAGCTGGCCCAACTTTTCGTACCAGACCCTTTCGCTATGCGACAGATACATTGCCTGCGGCAGGACTTTCTCCCACCAATTCAGTGGAGACTCGATCGCCAACTGATTTGCAGGCACCGGGATGGGATGCAACCCTTTTTTCTGGAAGAAGACGATAGCTCGGGGCAGATGGTTTGCTGATGTGACCAGCAGGAAAGGGTCGCTACCGACCAGACGTGCGACTTCTTCGGCTTCCTGCCCGGTATCCCGAGGTTTATCCAGTAAAATAATATCCCTGTCGGGCACACCCAGACTCTCGGCTACCAATGCAGCCGTTTTCGCACTGCTTACCGGGTTGGTTTTTGCGGCAGCGCCGGTAAAAATCAGTTTTGACCCAGGATGCGCCAGATACTGACGAACGCCTTCTGCTACGCGCGGCAGACTGTTGCCAATCAGGTTTGAACTGGGTGCCCAAGAGGGATTGAAAGTATAGCCACCGCCAAGCACCACGATATAGTTGATCGCCACTTGTTCGTTATAGGTTGGGCGTCCGTTATAGGTTGGATAGCGTGACTCAACGGGTTTTAACAGGCGATCGGCGATCGGTTGCAAGCTTAGCAGCAGCAAAATTAACCAACTGAGAGAAAAAAACACTTTCCCTGTTTTTTGCCAGCGGGTAAACCACAGCAAAATGAGGGCCACAGCCATCAGCGCCAACAGGAAAGGAAGTGGCATGAGCAGGCCACCAACAACTTTTTTCAGGTCAAATAACATCTAAAACGGGTCCTTTTGGGCGAAAAACCGACATCCAGGCAAGATAGCGCGCCAAGAAGATTCATTCTAAGCCAGCCTGTGCCAAAATAGCAGGTTTGAAGCGAACTCATTCACTCTGATGTAACAGATTTATCGGGCGGGGCCGATCTCCATGCAGGATCGCAATTTTGACGACATTGCTGAAAAGTTCTCACGCAATATCTATGGCACAACCAAAGGTAAGATTCGTCAGGCGGTACTGTGGCAGGATCTCGACGGACTGTTGGCCCAGCTCCCTCAACGGCCATTGCGGATTTTAGATGCCGGTGGCGGCGAGGGATTAATGGCCTGCGAATTGGCCGCTTTAGGACATAAGGTATTGTTGTGTGATCTCTCAAGTGAGATGATCGCGCGGGCGAAAGTGGCTGCACATGAAAAAGGTGTGAGCCAGAACATGCAATTTGTACAAAGTGCGGCACAAGATATCGCACAGTACTTGGAACAGCCGGTTGATCTGATATTGTTCCATGCAGTGTTGGAATGGGTGGCCGATCCGCAACAGGTATTACAGGCGTTAGAAGCCTGTCTGGCACCCGGCGGGGCACTCTCCCTGATGTTTTTTAACTACAATGGGCTGTTGATGCGACACGTTGTGGTAGGTAATTTTCTCTACGTCAATGAAGGGATGCCTATCAAGAATAAACGTTCGTTGTCACCCGATCACCCGCTTAATCCCCCCGATGTTTATCGGTGGCTGGAAGAGATGGGGATGTGCATCAGTGGTAAAACCGGCGTGCGGGTTTTCCACGACTATTTGAAGAATAAGCAGCAACAAACACAGGATTTTGCCGAACTACTGGCGTTGGAACAGCGCTACTGCCGGCAGGAACCGTTTGTGAGTTTGGGGCGCTACATTCACGTTATGGCGCATAAACCCAATCTGAAGGACGAATTATGAGTGAATTTTCCCAGACTGTACCCGAACTGGTCGCCTGGGCCCGGAAAAATGACTTCTCGATTTCGCTCCCAACGGAACGACTTGCCTTTCTGTTGGCGATTGCGGCCCTCAACGGTGAGCGCCTTGATGGTGAAATGAGCGAGGGCGAACTGATAGATGCATTTCGCCACGTCAGCAAAGGCTTTGAGCAAACGAATGAAACCGTGGCGGTGCGCGCCAATAACGCCATCAATGATATGGTGCGCCAACGTCTGATCAACCGCTTTACCAGCGAACTGGCGGATGGCAATGCCATTTACCGTCTGACGCCGCTGGGCATTGGCATTACGGATTACTACATTCGTCAGCGCGAATTTTCAACGCTGCGGCTTTCCATGCAGTTGTCGATGGTTGCGCAGGAACTGAAACGCGCAGCCGATGCGGCGCAAGAGGGCGGTGATGAGTTTCACTGGCATCGAAACGTGTTTGCGCCACTCAAATACTCGGTCGCAGAAATTTTCGACAGTATCGATATGACCCAGCGGATCATGGATGAACAGCAGCAGGGTGTAAAAGAGGATATCGCTGCGTTGCTGAACCAGGATTGGCGGGCGGCGATTTCCAGTTGTGAAATGTTGCTGTCGGAAACGTCCGGTACACTGCGGGAGTTGCAGGATACGCTTGAAGCTGCCGGTGACAAACTGCAGGCCAATCTGTTCCGTATTCAGGAAGCGACGATGATTGGAATCGAGCTGGGTTTTGTCGATAAACTGGTGTTTGATTTACAAGCCAAACTCGACAGAATCATCAGTTGGGGCCAGCAGGCTATCGATCTGTGGATCGGCTATGACCGACACGTACATAAATTTATCCGTACGGCGATCGACATGGATAAAAACCGGGTATTTGCCCAGCGCCTGCGGCAATCGGTTCAGAACTATTTTGACAGTCCATGGACGCTGACGTTTGCCAATGCAGATCGCCTGCTGGATATGCGTGATGAAGAGCTGGGCTTGCGCAGTGAGGAAGTGACCGGTGAGTTGCCACCTGAGCTGGAGTTTGAGGAGTTCAGCGAGATCCGCGAGCAATTGGCTGCACTGATCGAACAGGCTCTGCTGATTTATCAGCAACAGAATACCCCGCTGAATTTAGGGTCAGTGATGCGCGAGTATCTCACCCAATGTCCGCGTGCCCGTCATTTCGATGTGGCACGTATTGTGGTCGACCAGGCTGTACGCCTGGGTGTGGCTGAAGCAGATTTTTCAGGGTTGCCGGCTGAATGGCAGGCAATCAATGATTACGGAGCCAAGGTGCAGGCCCATGTCATCGACAAATATTGAACAAGTAATGCCAGTAAAACTGGCACAGGCGTTAGCCAATTCGTTGTTTCCAGCGCTTGATAGCCAGTTGCGCAGTGGCCGCCATATCGGCATTGATGAACTGGACAATCATGCCTTCCTGATGGATTTTCAGGACGAACTGGAAGCATTTTACACGCGTTACAGCGTTGAACTGATTCGTGCGCCGGAAGGATTTTTCTATCTGCGCCCGCGTTCTACCACGCTTATCCCGCGCTCGGTGTTATCCGAGCTGGATATGATGGTCGGAAAGATCCTCTGCTACCTCTACCTCAGCCCGGAACGTTTGGCGCACGAGGGGATTTTCAGTCAGCAGGAGCTGTACGACGAACTGTTGAGTCTGGCGGACGAGAGCAAATTGCTGAAGTTTGTTAACCAGCGCTCTACCGGCTCCGATCTGGATCGTCAGAAGTTGCAAGAGAAGGTGCGCACGTCACTCAACCGCCTGCGTCGTTTGGGCATGATCTATTTCATGGGTAATGACAGCACCAAATTTCGTATTACCGAAGCGGTATTCCGCTTTGGTGCTGATGTCCGTAGCGGTGATGACGTGCGCGAATCGCAACTGCGTATGATCCGTGATGGTGAAGCCATGCAGGTGGAAAACAGTCTGTTACTGAATGATGAAAGCGACGATGAACAGCAGACTGGAAATGCGTCAGAAAGCGGAGAGGATGAATAGGAATGATTGAACGCGGTAAATTTCGCTCACTGACCCTGGTTAACTGGAACGGTTTTTTTGCCCGGACCTTTGATCTCGATGAATTGGTAACCACGCTTTCGGGCGGTAACGGGGCGGGTAAATCCACCACCATGGCCGCTTTCGTCACGGCGCTGATCCCCGATCTCACCTTGCTGCACTTTCGCAATACTACCGAGGCTGGTGCAACCAGCGGCTCGCGCGATAAAGGTCTGCACGGCAAATTACGTGCCGGGGTCTGCTATTCCACACTGGATGTGGTGAACTCGCGGCATCAGCGCGTCGTCGTGGGTGTGCGCTTGCAGCAGATCGCCGGTCGCGACCGCAAAGTGGATATCAAACCTTTCGTCATCCAGGGATTGCCGACGGCCATTCAACCTACGCAGATCCTGACCGAAACCGTCGGTGAGCGTCAGGCGCGGGTGCTCTCGTTGCAGGAACTGAAAGAGCGGGTGGAAGAGATGGAAGGGGTGCAGTTCAAGCAATTCAACTCCATCACCGACTATCACTCGCTGATGTTCGATCTGGGGGTGATTCCTCGCCGGCTCCGCTCTTCCGCCGATCGCAGCAAGTTCTATCGCCTGATTGAGGCATCGCTTTACGGCGGTATCTCCAGCGCTATCACCCGCTCACTGCGCGACTACTTGCTGCCAGAAAATAGCGGCGTGCGCAAAGCGTTCCAGGATATGGAAGCCGCGCTGCGGGAAAACCGTATGACGCTGGAAGCCATTCGCGTCACGCAGTCCGACCGCGATTTGTTTAAGCACCTCATTTCGGAAGCGACATCTTATGTGGCGGCAGACTATATGCGCCATGCCAACGATCGCCGCATCCATCTCGACAGTGCGTTGGTGCTGCGTAATGATCTGCTGACCAGCCGCAAGCAGTTGGCCCATGAACAATTCCGCCATGTTGATATGGCGCGTGAATTGGCGGAGCACACCGCGTCTGAATCCGATCTTGAAACCGATTATCAGGCCGCCAGCGATCACCTGAATCTGGTGCAGACCGCCATGCGCCAGCAGGAGAAAATTGAACGTTATGAATCTGATCTTGAAGAATTAACCTACCGTCTTGAAGAGCAGAACGAAGTCGTGGCGGAGTCCAGCGAACTTCATGCCGAACACGAAGCCCGTTCTGAAGCGGCTGAGCAGGAAGTGGATGAACTGAAAAGCCAGCTTGCAGATTATCAGCAGGCGCTGGATGTGCAGCAAACACGCGCAATTCAATACCAGCAGGCGCTGCATGCGCTCGAAAGAGCCCGTGAACTCTGCCAGCTTCCGGATCTGACGGCAGACAATGCCGAGCAATGGCTTGATACGTTCCAGGCGAAGGAGCAGGAAGCAACCGATATGTTGCTGATGCTCGAGCAGAAAATCAGCGTTGCTGATGCCGCGCACAGCCAATTCGAGAATGCTTACCAGTTGGTGGTAAAAATCGCGGGCGAAGTCAGCCGCAGTGATGCCTGGAAGACGGCACGCGACCTGCTGCGCGACTGGTCATCCCAACAGCATCAGGCTGAGCGGGTACAACCGCTACGTATGCGTCTGTCTGAGCTGGAGCAACGCCTGCGCGAACAACAGGATGCCGGGCGTCAGTTGCAGGAGTTCAGCAAGCGCTGCGGTCAGGATTATCAGCCTGAGGATCTGGATGAACTGCAGGCTGAGCTTGAACAACAGATTGAAGAACTGACGCTCTGCGTGTCGCAGGCGGGTGAGCGCCGCATGGAAATGCGTCAGGAGCACGAGCAGTTGCAACAGCGCATCAAAGCCCTTACCGCCCGGGCACCGGTCTGGCTGGCGGCGCAGGATGCGTTGTCGCAATTGAGCGAGCAGAGCCGCGAGCCGCTGGAAACCAGCCAGCAGGTTACGGAATACATGCAGCAATTGTTGGAGAGCGAACGTGAGACTACCGTCGAACGTGACGAAATCTCCGCGCGTAAACGTATCATTGATGCGCAAATTGAGCGTCTGAGCCAGCCAAGCGGTGCTGAAGATCCGCGTATGATCACGCTCGCTGAACGCTTTGGTGGTGTTCTGCTGTCTGAAATTTACGATGATGTCACCATTGATGACGCACCCTATTTCTCCGCGTTGTACGGTCCATCCCGTCATGCCATCGTCGTTCCTGATCTGTCGTTGATTCGCGATCAACTGGACGGATTGGAAGAGTGCCCGGAAGACTTGTATTTAATCGAAGGGGATCCGCAGTCCTTTGATGATAACGTCTTTGGTGTGGAAGAGCTGAACCGCGCAGTAGTGGTCAAAATTGCCGATCGTCAGTGGCGCTATTCACGTTTCCCTGAAGTGCCGCTCTTTGGTCGCGCTGCGCGTGACAACCGTTTGGACGTGCTGCATAAAGAGCGTGAAGATCTGGCTGAACGCTACGCCACGCTCTCTTTCGATGTACAAAAAATTCAGCGTGCGCATCAGGCGTTCAGTCGTTTCATCGGCAGCCATTTGGCTGTCGCTTTTGATAATGATCCTGAGGCTGAAATTCGCCTGCTTTCGACCCGTCGCAGTGAGATTGATCGCGCGCTGAATGCCCATGAAGGGCAGAACCAGCAGCAACGTCAGCAGTATGAGCAAGCAAAAGAGAGCGTGGCAATACTGAATCGCTTGCTGCCTCGTGTTGCGCTGCTGAGCGATGAAACGTTGGAAGATCGTGTTGAAGAGATGCGTGAAGAGCATGATGAGGCGCAGGCATCAGCACGATACATTCAGCAGCATGGCGCATCTCTGGCAAAATTGGAGCCATTGCTGTCCGTGTTGCAAAGCGATCCTGAGCAGCATGAACAATTGAAAGAGGATTATGCCCAGGCGCAGCATGTGCAGCGTCTGACCAAGCAGCAAGCGTTCTCCCTGACGGAAGTGGTACAGCGTCGCTCACACTTCGGCTATACCGACTCGGCGGGCATGCTGACCGAAAACTCCGATCTGAATGACAAACTGCGCCAGCGCCTGGAACATGCCGAAGCCGAACGTACGCGCTGTCGTGAACTGTTGCGTCAGCATCAAACCCAATTTACCCAGTACAGTCAGGTTCTGGCGTCGCTGAAAAGTTCCTACGATGCCAAGCGTGACATGCTCAAAGAGTTGGGGCAGGAGTTACAGGATATTGGCGTTCAGGCAGATGCCAGCGCTGAAGTTCGCGCCCGCACTCGCAGGGATGAATTGCATGCCGCACTCAGCAATAACCGTGCCCGTCGCAATCAGCTTGAGAAGCAACTGACGTTCTGTGAAGCTGAAATGGACGCGTTACAGAAGAAACTGCGCAAACTTGAGCGTGACTATTACTTGATGCGTGAACAGGTGGTGACGGCGAAAGCTGGCTGGTGTTCCGTGATGCGTCTGGTCAAGGATAATGGCGTGGAGCGCCGCTTGCACCGCCGCGAACTGGCGTATATGGACGGTGACGAATTACGTTCGATGTCGGATAAGGCATTGGGGGCGCTGCGTCTTGCCGTGGCGGATAACGAACATTTGCGTGATGTGCTGCGTCTTTCAGAAGATCCCAAACGTCCTGAGCGTAAAATCCAGTTCTATATCGCCGTTTACCAACATCTGCGCGAGCGTATCCGTCAGGATATTATTCGTACCGATGATCCGGTGGAAGCGATTGAACAGATGGAGATTGAGCTGGGTCGCCTGACCGAAGAGCTGACGGCGCGCGAGCAGAAGCTGGCGATTAGCTCAAAAAGCGTCTCCAACATCATTCGTAAAACCATTCAGCGTGAACAGAATCGTATCCGCATGCTGAATCAGGGATTGCAGGCCGTCTCCTTTGGTCAGGTGAAGAGTGTACGCCTCAATGTGAACGTGCGTGAAGCCCATGCGACACTGCTTGATGTGCTCTCTGAGCAGCAGGAGCAGCATCAGGATTTGTTTACCAGTAATCGCCTGACCTTCTCTGAAGCGCTGGCAAAACTGTATCAACGCCTGAATCCGCAAATCGACATGGGGCAGCGCACGCCGCAAACCATTGGTGAAGAACTGTTGGACTACCGCAACTATCTGGAAATGGAAGTTGAAGTCTTCCGTGGCTCTGATGGTTGGTTACGGGCTGAAAGTGGTGCGCTGTCGACCGGTGAGGCGATCGGTACCGGGATGTCGATTCTGGTTATGGTGGTACAGAGCTGGGAGGAAGAGTCCCGTCGCCTGCGTGGAAAAGATATTTCCCCATGCCGGTTACTGTTCCTCGATGAAGCGGCGCGTCTGGATGCGAAGTCGATCGCCACGCTGTTTGAGCTTTGCGATCGTCTCGAAATGCAGTTAATCATTGCTGCACCGGAGAATATCAGTCCAGAGAAAGGCACAACCTACAAGCTGGTGCGTAAGGTATTCCAGAACCATGAGCATGTACATGTGGTGGGCTTGCGCGGCTTTACGCCAATGGAACCTCCCGTTGTGACCAGTCATTCCACGGAGAATTAGACTTCCTCTTGAGAATACGTCACGCGCTGTACAAAAAGTCGCCAAAAGGCGACTTTTTTCATCTGCTTAGCGCATTAGCAGAACAAACTTTATTTGACGTTATAGGTAAAATGACGCCAATATTCGGTAGCAAACGTTTATTATTTATCGGCAAAGCAAAAGCCGCTTTCTGTTTGTATACTTAAACCAATAATCAGTGCTGAATAACGGGTTGCCCGTTATTTTTTGACATTATCAGGGGGCAAGGGATGATGCTTAAGAGCGAACGTTCTCTTAGACGGATAGTTGTGGGCTGTGCACTTGCGTATAGCCTTTCGCCTGTTTTTCAGGCGTGGTCAGCTATGCCAACGCTTCCTGGGGTATCGCATGCGATATCCGCTCAGCAGGGTAGCAACGAGTTATTGTCGGCATTACCAAAAAGTATTAAACCTTTTTTCCTTTCTACCTTGTCCTCGCTGTATGCCTCTAATCAGATGCAACCGATGTGGCAAGACAGTGGGGCCGTCCAACAGTTCGAGCAACAATTGGCTGAACTGGCTATTTCCGGAATACAACCACAGTTTACCCAGTGGGTACGGTGGTTGAGCGATCCGGCGGTAACCGGTATGGCGCGTGATATTGTGCTGTCCGACGCGATGCTGGGCTACTTGCAGTTCACATCCGGCGTTGGTGCCAATGGCAGTAACTGGCTCTATACTTCTGTACCTTACAAAATGTCGGTGCCCGCCAGCACGGTGATTAATCAATGGCAGATGGCATTGCGCAATGGAACGCTGGACAGCTATGTCCGTACCCTGGAACCCCACCATCCGCAGTATGCAAAAATGCATAAGGCCTTGAAAGCTATGCTGACGGATAACCACCCATGGCCACAAATGGTCAATAGTCCGAGCTTGCGTCCGGGCCAACTGAGTGATGATATTCCGGCTTTGCGAGAGATTCTGGCACGCAGTGGAATGATGACACCTCAGCCTATTGCCAAGAGTGTGGATGAAACCGTACCGGTCCAGACGCCAGATAAAAATGTTCCGGCGGTCGATGACGATCTTTCTGTTGATGAAAGTGTCGCGCAGAATAATACATCACCGACGGTGGTGAGTCCTGCCGCAGCGCCTATTCAGGATGTTGTGGCACCACCGAATACCAGTGCAGGTGCTTCCCCTGTTCCTGCCGTTGCGGTAGTCGACAATCGCTACACGGACGATCTGGTGGAAGGGGTGAAACGCTTTCAAAAATGGCAGGGTTTGGAGGATGACGGAATCATTGGCAAGCGTACGCGTGACTGGTTGAACGTGACGCCACAAACCCGTGCCACCCTGCTGGCGCTGAACATTCAGCGCTTGCGTATTTTGCCTGGTAATGTCGAAACCGGCATTATGGTGAATATTCCCAATTACTCGCTGGTTTACCATCTCAATGGCGTGGAAGTTCTCTCTTCACGGGTTATCGTCGGTCGTCCAAGCCGTAAAACGCCGCTGATGAGCAGCGCACTAAACAACGTGGTCGTTAACCCGCCATGGAATGTCCCCACCAAACTGGTGCGTGAAGATATCCTGCCTAAAGTGATGGGGGATTCGAGCTATTTACAGCGCCATGGTTATATGCTTATTTCGGGGGGTGGTGATGCGCAAGTGGTCGATCCTTCAATGATTGACTGGAGTATGGTGTCTACGCGTAACTTCCCGTATCACATCCGCCAGGCACCGGGTGCCTCGAACTCGCTGGGGCGCTTCAAGTTCAACATGCCAAGTTCGGATGCGATCTATTTGCACGATACGCCGAATCATAATCTGTTCCAGAAGGATATCCGCGCGCTAAGTTCCGGTTGTGTACGCGTCAACCGTGCCTCGGATCTGGCTAACATGCTGTTGATGGACGCGGGATGGAATAATGCCCGTGTCAATTCGACATTAAAAGCGGGCAACACGACGTTTGTTCCAATCCGCCACCGTATCCCGGTTCAGCTTTACTATCTGACTGCCTGGGTATCGGATGACGGGAAACCGCAATTCCGCACAGATATTTACAATTATGACAATACAGTGAGATCTGGTGCACAAATCCTTCCACAAGCTGAACTTTTACTGCAATAAATGCAGTAAATCTCAATAAGTAACGGTCTGATAATTGGGTACTACGATGAGAGTCTTATCCTGTGGCTCTCATCGGCCTTTCTGCAACGCGGGTTGACTCGCTTTGCGATGACGGTTAAGGTTCGGGAAGCACAGTAATGTGCTTATTTTTTGACTCTTTTGCCGGGTATCAGACAGTTCATGGATCAAATAGATAATCATCGCCGTAAATGGTTGGCATTAGGTACTGCCGCTATGGGGATCGCACTGCTTCCAGGGCAGGCGTTCGCAACTCTCTCAACTCCTCGTCCGCGTATTTTAAAGTTGAATAACCTGAATACCGGCGAATCCATCAAGGCTGAGTTCTTTGACGGAAAAACGTATAACAAGGATGAGTTAGCCCGGTTGAATCATTTGTTTCGTGACTACCGAGCCAACAAAATGAAAACCATTGATCCTCGTCTCTTCGACCAACTCTATCGGTTGCAAGTGTTGATGGGGAACAATAAGCCAGTTCAATTAGTTTCAGGTTACCGTTCGCTGGTAACCAATGACGATTTGCGAAAGCACGGACGGGGTGTTGCGAAGCACAGCTATCACACCCAAGGGCGCGCCATGGATTTTCATATCGAAGGCCTGCAACTCAGTAATATTCGCAAAGCGGCATTAAAAATGCGGGCGGGTGGTGTAGGATTTTATCCACGCAGTAACTTCGTGCATATTGATACCGGCCCGGTTAGATCCTGGTAGTTATCAGCATGTTGGGTTAGCATACGGGCAATAGTCATTATTGCCCGTCATTGCCCGTCGTGGAGCTTTATGAAATATCTCATTATTCCAGTCACCGCCTTCAGCCAAAACTGTTCATTGATTTGGTGTGAAAAAACCAAGCAGGCCGCCATTGTTGACCCCGGCGGTGATGCAGACAGAATTATCCAACAGGTTGCCAACCAGGGTGTAGAAGTTAAGCAGGTCCTTCTGACTCACGGTCATCTGGATCACGTCGGCGCGGCTGCAGAGATCGCCGCCCACTATCAGGTGCCAATAGTTGGACCACAGAAAGAAGATCTTTTCTGGCTGGATGCGCTGCCAGAGCAGAGCCGGATGTTTGGTCTGGAAGAGTGTGCACCGCTGTCACCGACTCAGTGGTTGGAGGAGGGTGATGAGGTCAGGGTGGGTGACGAGACGCTGTCCGTTCTGCACTGTCCCGGTCATACGCCGGGTCATATCGTCTTCATTAATCAGACGCAGCGCCTGGCAATATCCGGTGATGTTTTATTCAACGGTGGAGTGGGTCGCAGTGACTTCCCTCTTGGCGACCATCAGGCGTTGATTAATGCGATCCGGACTAAATTGTTGCCTCTGGGTGATGATATGGCGTTTATTCCCGGCCATGGTCCTCCCATGTCGACATTCGGTCAGGAGCGCAGGAGTAATCCTTTCCTGCAAGATGAACTGCCTATCTGGTAAACACCCGTCATACTTCACGCTGCAGGTGCGTTGACTGCGTCCTCGAACCCCAGTCACATAGTTATCTATGCTCCTGGGGATTCTCGGCCTTGTCGCCTTCCCGCAACTCGAATTATTTAGGGTGTCTACCCGCCATACTTCAAGCTGGAGATGCGTTGACTGCGGTCTTAAACCTCGCTCAAGTAAAAAAGCCAGCGGAGATAATTCTTCCCGCTGGCTTTTTTACTGCTCAGGCGCTGTGATTACAGCACAGCGACAATGGCTTCACACAGTGGAGCCATATTGTCTGGGGTCATGCCAGCTACGTTGACTCGACCTGAGTTCACAGCATACACCGCAAACTCATTACGCAAACGCAGTACCTGTTCTTTGGTCAGGCCACTGAACGAGAACATACCGTTCTGCTCAATGATGAAGCTGAAGTCCTGCTCTGCGCCTTTTTCTCGCAGCGTATTAACAAACAATTGACGCATGCGGTGAATACGCTGACGCATATCAGTCAGTTCCTGCTCCCAAATGGCACGCAGTGCTTCATTACCCAGAATAGTGGCAACAATCGCGGCACCGTGTGACGGCGGGTTGGAGTAGTTGGCGCGGATACCCGCTTTAACCTGGCTGAATGCGCGCTCTGCGGTTTCAGCATCAGCCGCAACCAACGTACAGGCACCCACGCGCTCGTTGTACAGACCAAAGTTTTTGGAGTAGGAACTGGCAACCAGCAATTCATTATGGCTGGCAGCAAAAATGCGCAAGCCTTGGGCATCTTCTTCCAGACCCTTGGCGAAACCTTGATACGCGAAGTCAAACAGTGGCAGCCAACCTTTCTTCGCAGAGATTTCGGCTAACGCAGCCCATTGCTCTGGCGTTGGGTCAATCCCTGTCGGGTTATGACAGCAACCGTGGAACAGAACCACATCACCGGCTTGCGCGGCTTGCAGGCTCTTGACCATGCCATCAAAGTCCAGCGCATGATTGGCAGCATCGTAGTAAGCATATTCAGCCACGTCCAGACCGACTGAAGAGAAGACGTTCTTGTGGTTAGGCCAGGTTGGATTGCTGATCCAGATACGTTTGGCATTGGTCTGATTGGCAATGAAATCGGCTGCAACACGTAAACCACCGGTACCGCCAGGGGTTTGTGCGGTTTTTGCACGCTTGTCACTGATGATGGCGCTGTCCTTGCCAAACAGCAATTCCTGAGTGCAACTGGCGAAAGCGGGCAGGCCTTCAATGCTCAGATAATTTTTGGTGCTTTCGTTTTCCAGCAGATACTGCTCTGCTTTTTTAACGCTGGTCAGAACCGGGGTTTTACCCGTTTCATCTTTATAGACGCCAATACCCAGATTAATTTTGGTAGGGCGTTCGTCAGCGCGGAAAATGTCAGTCAACCCCAGAATAGGATCGGCAGGTGCGGCAGTGATTTTCTCAAACATGTCAGAAGCTTCCGTGGCTTGGTGTTTATCGGTCAGAGGTATCAGGTTACCGCCAGTTAACGGCTTTGCCAACCGTTTGCGATAAGAAAGAAAAGATTGTTATGCAAGCAGGCTCGCAATGAGGAAAACTTAACAAGAAGGGGAGAGAAAAAGGATCGTTTTTATGTTTTTTAACCACTAAAAAATGCAAAAGGCAGAGCCGAAGCCCTGCCTTAACTATCATTCAAACTGAACCACTACCATCTAAACTAAACGTTCAGATAAACAGCGGAATTAGAACTGGTACACCAGACCAACAGCAACGATATCATCGCTGTTAACATCCAGTGGGTTGTCGTCGTTAATCTGATTGATCAGGTAATCAGCATAAACAGACATGTTCTTGTTGAAGTAGTAAGTCGCGCCGACATCAATGTATTTAACCAGATCAGCATCACCTACGCCTTCGATGTTTTTGCCTTTAGACTGGACGTATGCCAGAGATGGGCGCAGACCGAAGTCGAACTGGTACTGTGCAACCAATTCAATCACCTGGGTTTTGTTAGCAAAACCGGGACCGCTTGCAGCGCCAGGGGCTACAGATGAAGCCAGAACGTCGATTGCAGACAGGTTACGGTATTCAGCATACATTGCAGCCAAGTACACGTTGTTTGCATCATATTTCAGAGCAGTTGCCCACGTTTCAACTTTATCACCGCTACCGATAGCTGAGTTAGCCTGGCCATCAACACGGTCAGACGCGCCGTAGGCACCAGAAATGCCAACACCGATTGGTGAGGTGTAAGAAGTTGAAATACCATAGCCGTCACCGTTAGCACGCTCCAGGTCGCCACGGTCATTTTTACCCTGGTACTGTACTGCGAAATCCCAGCCATCAACCAGGCCGAAGAAGTTGTTGTTGCGATAAGTAGCAACGCCAGTGGTACGACCAGTCAGGTAGCCATCGGTGTAGGCAGAGTCGCCACCGAATTCTGGCAGCATGTCGGTCCAGCTCAGGGGGTCGTAAACAACACCGTAGTTGCGGCCATAATCGAATGAACCGTAATCAGCAAATTTCAGACCAGCGAAGCCCAAACGGGTTTTGTTACCGGTTTGTGCGTCTTCACCATTTTCAGTGTGGTTCGCTTGAATGTTGTATTCCCACTGGCCGTAACCGGTCAGTTGGTCAGTGATTTGCGTTTCACCTTTGAAGCCAAAACGGACGTATGACTTGTCGCCGTTGCTGCCATCGTTGTCGGAGAAGTAGTGCAGACCGTCAACTTTACCGTACAGATCCAGTTTGTTGCCGTCTTTGTTATAGATTTCTGCTGCGTTTGCTGCACCAGCAGCCAGCAGAGCCGGGATAACCACTGCAAGAATGTTGCGCTTCATCATTATTAATTACCCTCATTGGTGTTATTTGGACACCTTGCCACTGCCGACAATAATTTAGGGAACTATTGTTGAGAGTTTGGTGTCTCCTGTGTCTGAACGCAGTGTTCCATTCACTGACCTGTTAATCCACACCGAAAATGCTACGAATCCCCTAATCCTGTTTCAGAAAGAAACTATGTATTACAAAATGTAAAAAATAGGGAACTTTGTGACAAAGGTCTAAGTTTAAAAATGTAAAAGGCCAGCATTGCTGGCCTCTGTTTTGTAACAAAATTGTATTTATACTGAAGAAATATAGCTTTAGAACGTGGCGTTTCGTGGTGTTCTTGGGAACGGGATCACGTCCCTGACATTTTGCACGCCAGTGACATAGGCGATTAAACGTTCAAAACCGAGTCCAAAGCCGGAATGCGGTACGGTACCGTAGCGACGCAAATCGCGATACCACCAGTAATCTTCTTTATTCAGACCCATCTCTTCCAAACGCGCATCCAAAATATCCAGACGCTCCTCACGCTGCGAACCGCCGATGATCTCGCCGATTCCTGGTGCCAATACGTCCATGGCCGCGACGGTTTTTCCGTCAGCATTCATACGCATGTAGAAGGCTTTGATGTCCTTCGGATAGTTCTTAACTACGACGGGTGCTTTAAAGTGTTTCTCAGCCAAATAACGCTCGTGTTCAGAGGATAGATCGATACCCCATGAGACATCATTCTCAAACTTCTGACCGCTCTTAATCAGAATCTCAACGGCGTCGGTATAGTCAACCTGGGCGAAATCGGAGGAAACGAATCTTTTCAGACGATCCATGGCATCTTTATCTACCCGTTCATTAAAGAACGCCATGTCGTCAGCACGTTCATCAAGCACGGCCTGGAATACATATTTCAACATTTTCTCGGCCAGCGCGGCCGCATCATCAAGCGTTGCGAACGCGACTTCTGGCTCAATCATCCAAAACTCAGCCAGATGGCGGCTGGTATTGGAGTTTTCAGCACGAAAAGTGGGACCGAAAGTGTAAACTTTTGACAACGCACAGGCGTAGGTTTCGCCGTTCAACTGACCCGAAACGGTCAGGAAGGCCTCTTTACCGAAGAAGTCTTCGCTAAAATCGACTTTACCTTCATCGGTGCGCGGCAGGTTTTCCAGATCCAGCGTGGAAACGCGGAACATCTCGCCAGCACCTTCAGTATCGGACGCAGTAATCAGCGGGGTGGAAACCCAGAAATAACCGTTTTCATGGAAAAAGCGGTGCAGCGCCTGCGCCAGGGTATGGCGAACGCGCGCCACAGCACCAATCATATTGGTACGTGGGCGCAGGTGGGCGACTTCACGCAGGTATTCGATACTGTGGCGTTTAGCCGCCATCGGATAGGTATCGGGATCGTCGACCCAACCCACGACTTTCACCGTGGTCGCCTGAAGTTCAAAACTCTGGCCTTCACCAGGGGACGCAACAACCGTGCCGGTTACTTCAACCGAACAACCCGTGGTCAGGTGCAGAACCTCATCCTGATAATTGGGCAGAGAATTATTAACGACGGCCTGTAAGGGATTAAAGCAGGAGCCGTCATAAACGGCGAGGAAGGAGATACCAGCTTTAGAATCTCTCCGGGTACGCACCCAACCGCGGACGGTGACTTCGCTGTCAACCGCAGCACGGCCTTGCAGTACGTCGACTACAGGCACAACGCTCATAGATTTCTCTCTTTAATAAATGTTTATTCAGGATAACGGACACCCCAATTCCGGGGATTTTGCTATGTTACTTACCGTGGTGCAGGACACAAGCAGAAATAGCGGCTCTGGGGCAACATTTGTTGCGTTTACGTGGAATAGAGGCGTAAGACGGGAATTAATCGCAATCAGGAAGGAAAAGTGGTGGTTGCGCGCACAGACCGCGGCAGTTATCTGCGCACGGCCTGTGAATTGGCGATCAACTGGCTTTTTTCACCAGAGGCAAATCGAAGGCTTTGCGTAGCGCTTTAACAAACGCTTGGTCATGACAGATGGTTTTACCTGGGCTATCTGACAATTTGGCTACGGGTTTTCCGTTGCATTCCACCAATTTAATCACGATGTTCAGTGGTTTCACCCCGGGAATGTCGCAGGTCAGACGAGTACCAATCCCGAAAACCAATTTTACCCGCGTGTAGAAATGGCGGTACAGATCCAGCGCCTTGTCCAGATCCAGATTATCGGAGAACACCAGTGTTTTGGTCATTGGATCGATACCCAGCTTCTGATAGTGGGCAATCGCTTTTTCTCCCCATTCAACCGGATCCCCAGAATCATGTCGCAACCCGTCATAGCGGTTGGCAAACTGAGCGCCGAAATCCCGCAGAAAGGCGTCCATAGCGATGCAATCTGTCAGGGCGATACCGAGTTGTGCTGGATACTCATCCAGCCAGGCCTGCAATGCAGCCCGCTGACTGTTGGCCAGCACGGGACTGATTTGCTGATGCGCCTGGAACCATTCATGGGCTTGGGTGCCGACAGGTGAAAGATTCAGTTGACGAGCCAGATCGTAGTTGCTCGTCCCGACCAAATAAGGAAACTCGGCTTTCAAGGTGCTGACGATAGCGTGCTGGACCTTGCCTGAAAAACGGCGGCGTGTGCCAAAATCCATCAGTTTGAAATGCGAGATATCAATATCTGACGCCATCTTTTTGAAACGCGCCAGCTTCTTGTGTAACTGGTCTACTGCCATTTCGACAGTAACTTGTGACGAACGATGTCGATGCACCACTTCGCTGATCACCGCCAGCAAAGGCACTTCCCACATGATCACTTCACGCCAGGGACCTGCAATGCGGATCGTGAGCTTACCGTCCTGGTTGATCACTTCGACCTGCTGCGGCTTGAAGCGAAAATCCTTCAGCCAGTGCAGATAGTCTTCCTGGAAAAAGGGCAGGCTGCTGAGGTAGTGGTATTCGGCCTCTGTCAGCGCCATTGCGCTCATCATCTTGACTTGCGCGCGGATTTCCTCAGCATATTCACCCAGTAATTCATCACCACGGCATCTGAATTCCGCCGCAACAGTAATGTTATGGTATCTGTGATAGACCGCTTGCTGCATATGCAGCTTATAAGCATCGGTATCGAGTATTGAGGTCAAGAGCGGGGAAGCGTATTGGGTCATGGCGCGTTACAGCGTCCTCGTTAGGAGCAATTCCACATTCGGGATAATCGTCAAAGTTGAAGGAGTATACCTTGATTATCCTGTTATTGAAGTCTCATCACACCATAAAAGCACGGCACAGGTCGAGGATTAAACGTGCCCTCGGCGTTAAGTTATGTTTTTTAACGTTACCATTTTGCAACCTGCCCGTAACCAGAATAGACTCGTTGAACATAACTTACTGAACGTTGAAAGGGTTTTTTATGACACATCAACCGCAAGCAAAATTCCGTCACGATTATCGTGCTCCGGACTACACCATTACCGATCTGGATTTGAATTTTGAACTGGATGCGGAAACGACCAAAGTCACGGCGACCAGTGAGATTAAACGCCTGGGAGCCATTGGCGCGCCGCTGGTATTGAATGGCGAAGACCTGACGTTGGTGAGCGTTAATGTTAATGGGCAACCCTGGCCTAGTTTTCAGCAACTGGAAAATACGCTGATTATCAATCAACTGCCTGATACATTCACGTTAACCATAGTAAATGAGATCCACCCGGCTAAAAACAGTGCCCTTGAAGGGCTGTATCTCTCCGGCGAGGCATTGTGCACCCAATGTGAAGCCGAAGGTTTCCGCCACATTACCTATTATCTCGATCGTCCAGACGTTTTGGCACGTTTCACCACCCGGATTGTTGCGGATAAAGCGCGTTATCCTTTCTTGTTGTCCAACGGCAACCGTATCGATCAGGGCGATTTGGGTGATGGGCGCCACTGGGTAAAATGGCAGGATCCGTTCCCGAAACCCTCTTATCTGTTTGCTTTGGTCGCCGGGGATTTTGATGTTTTGCGTGACACCTTTACCACCCGTTCGGGTCGTGATGTCGCGCTCGAACTCTATGTTGACCGCGGTAATCTTGATCGTGCCGATTGGGCGATGGCTTCACTCAAGCAGTCCATGAAGTGGGATGAAACCCGTTTTGGCCTGGAGTACGATCTCGACATTTATATGATCGTGGCCGTCGATTTCTTCAATATGGGGGCGATGGAAAACAAAGGGCTGAACATTTTCAACTCCAAATATGTGCTGGCCAAAGCGGAAACCGCTACGGATAAAGACTATCTGAATATAGAAGCGGTGATTGGTCACGAATATTTTCATAACTGGACCGGCAACCGCGTGACCTGCCGCGACTGGTTCCAATTGAGCTTGAAAGAGGGGCTGACGGTATTCCGCGATCAGGAGTTCAGTTCTGATTTGGGTTCGCGCCCGGTAAATCGTATTGATAATGTACGCGTCATGCGTGGCGCTCAGTTTGCTGAAGATGCCAGTCCGATGGCGCATGCGATCCGCCCGGATAAAGTCATTGAAATGAATAACTTTTATACGCTGACAGTGTATGAAAAAGGGTCAGAAGTGATTCGTATGATGCATACGCTGCTTGGAGAAGAGAAATTCCAGGCGGGTATTCAGCTCTATTTTGAACGTCATGACGGCAGTGCCGCCACCTGTGATGATTTCGTTCAGGCAATGGAAGACGCATCAAATGTCGATCTTTCCTTATTCCGCCGCTGGTATAGCCAGGCGGGGACACCGGTGTTGACCGTGCGTGATGAATATGATGCGGAGCATAAGCAATACCGTTTACATGTTAGCCAGAAAACCCCGCCTACCGCCGATCAAGCTGAAAAGTTGCCGCTGCATATCCCTCTGGATATTGAGTTGTATGATGAAGCAGGGAATGCCATCACATTGCAGCGGGACGGCAAGCCGGTCCACCATGTGCTGAATGTCATGGCCGCTGAGCAGACTTTTGTTTTCGATGGTGTGGATCACATGCCGATCCCTTCTTTATTACGTGAGTTTTCTGCCCCGGTAAAACTGGATTATCCCTACAGTGACCAGCAACTGACATTCCTGATGAAACACGCCACCAACGAATTTTCACGTTGGGATGCGGCGCAGAGTCTGCTGGCCACATACATCAAACTCAACGTCGCGCGTCAGCAGCAGGGACAGGCGCTGTCTCTACCACTGCACGTTGCCGATGCTTTCCGCGCCGTATTGCTGGATGAGAATCTCGATCCTGCACTTGCAGCCCAGATTCTGACGTTGCCGTCGGAAAATGAGATTGCTGAGCTTTTCGACACCATCGATCCATTGGCTATTTCCGCGGTGCATGAAGCGATTACCCGTTGTCTGGCAACTGAAATGGCAGACGAGTGGCTTGCTGTTTACAACGACAACAAGATTGCTGAATACCGTGTAGTACATGCTGATATCGCCAAACGTACGCTGCGCAATGTATGCCTGCACTATCTGGCATTTGGGGATACCAAACTGGCTGATAAGTTGGTGAGTGACCAGTATTATCACGCCGATAACATGACCGACTCTTTGGGTGCCCTGAGTGCTGCGGTCTCTGCGCAATTGCCTTGCCGGGATACGTTGATGACCGAGTTTGACGAGCGCTGGCATCAGGATGGATTGGTGATGGACAAATGGTTTGTTCTGCAAGCTACCAGTCCGGCGGCGGATGTGTTGGATAAGGTCAAATCGCTGTTGAACCACCGTTCGTTCACGCTGAGTAATCCCAACAGATTGCGTTCACTGATTGGTGGATTTGCCTCTGGCAATCCGGCAGCCTTCCACGCGGTTGACGGTAAGGGTTATCAGTTTCTGGCTGAGATTCTTAGGGATCTGAATACGCGTAACCCGCAAGTGGCAGCGCGACTGATCGAGCCACTGATCCGTTTGAAACGCTATGATGCACCTCGGCAGGTGATGATGCGGGGGGCGTTGGAGCAATTGAAGGGATTGGAGAATTTGTCTGGCGACCTTTATGAGAAGATCAGTAAGGCGCTTGATGCGGGGTGAGTTTTTTATTGCAATTTTGATATTTCTGACTTTCAAAAGAAGGCTTTGTTGGTTGATTGCTTTGGGTTTTGTTTCGTTCTTCCAGTGTGAAGATCGGCAATCAAGCAGGGGACAAAAGCGTGTCCCCTGCACCCGCGCTTTCCGCAGCATGAATTGCCCGCGTTGCGGGTGCCCTCGGTTGTCATTCCGGCGGACGGGTCGGCTTTAGGCTACAGGTCCCTGTAGCCGGACGCCTTTCGCCGCCG
>NZ_JBKJYW010000427.1:0-16422 GCF_046715635.1 Serratia sp. (in: enterobacteria) | reverse complement strand
GGACAGGTTGCCGGCGAACTGCCCGGCTTGGCACCGTTGCCATGGCAGACATCACACTCTTCCAGCGTTGGAATACGGATCTCTTTGGTCACGCCACGCACGGCTTCTTCGAGCGTCAGATCCATGTTGTAACGCAAATCGGATCCACGGCTGGCACGTTGACGGCGTCCGCCGCCAAAGATATCGCCAAACACGTCGCCAAAGATGTCACTGAAGTCGGCACCGCCGCCACCAAAGCCACCACCACCGCCCATACCACCTTGCTCAAAGGCCGCATGGCCGTATTGATCGTAGGCAGCACGCTTCTGATCGTCGGTCAGGATCTCGTAGGCTTCCTTGACCTCTTTAAACTGGCTTTCGGCGTCTTTTTCCTGATTACGATCAGGATGATACTTCATCGCCAGGCGCTTATACGCCTTTTTGATTTCGCGCTCGTCTGCCGTCTTGGCGACGCCGAGCACCTCGTAATAATCTCTCTTCGCCATTATTTCTCTTACCCTTAACATGCGTGCACGGGCGTAGAGTTGCCTCGACGCCCGTGCTGGTTTCCGGTTACGGCCTGTGGCCGCACCGTGCCCGCTTAAGGGCGATTATTTTTTGTCTTTTACTTCTTCAAACTCGGCGTCAACCACGTCGTCATCTTTCTGCGCTGCGTTGTCTGCACCAGCATCAGCACCTGGAGCCTGCTGCGCCTGAGCCTGAGCCATTTCCAGCAGCTTGCCGGAAACCTGCACCAGAGCCTGGGTTTTCGCTTCGATTTCGGCTTTGTCTTCGCCTTTCGCTGCGGCTTCCAGATCTTTCAGCGCGCTCTCGATAGCGGTTTTGTCTTCGGCTGGCAGTTTATCGCCCGCTTCTTCCAACTGCTTACGAGTACCGTGGATCAGGTGATCTGCCTGGTTACGAGTTTGCACCAGTTCTTCAAACTTACGGTCAGCTTCAGCGTTCACTTCGGCATCGCGTACCATTTTCTGGATTTCTTCTTCGTTCAGACCAGAAGACGCCTTGATGGTGATCTTCTGCTCACGGCCGGTGTTCTTGTCTTTCGCAGACACGTGCAGAATACCGTCGGCATCGATATCGAAGGTGACTTCGATCTGCGCCATACCGCGTGGTGCCGGCTGGAGGCCGTCCAGGTTGAACTGGCCCAGTGACTTGTTGTCATTGGCACGCTTACGCTCACCCTGCAGCACGTGGATGGTAACCGCTGCCTGGTTGTCTTCGGCAGTAGAGAACACCTGGCTGTGCTTGGTTGGGATAGTGGTGTTTTTGGTGATCAGCGGCGTCATCACGCTGCCCATGGTTTCGATACCCAGTGACAGTGGGGTAACGTCCAGCAGCAATACGTCTTTCACATCACCGGCCAGCACACCGCCCTGAACCGCAGCACCAACGGCAACCGCTTCGTCCGGGTTAACGTCTTTACGTGGTTCTTTACCGAAGAAGTCAGCAACTTTCTTCTGAACCATAGGCATACGGGTCTGGCCACCCACCAGGATCACGTCCTGAATGTCAGAAACTGACAGGCCTGCGTCTTTCAGCGCCACTTTCAGCGGCTCGATAGAACGGGAAACCAGATCTTCTACCAGCGACTCGAGTTTTGCACGGGTCACTTTGATGTTCATGTGTTTTGGACCGCTGCCATCTGCAGTGATGTACGGCAGGTTGACGTCGGTCTGCTGAGCAGAAGACAGCTCGATCTTGGCTTTTTCAGCAGCTTCTTTCAGACGCTGCATCGCCAACGGATCGTTGCGCAGATCCATGCCCTGCTCTTTCTTGAACTCTTCCACCAGATAGTTGATCAGGCGGCTGTCGAAGTCTTCACCACCCAGGTGGGTATCACCGTTGGTCGCCAGAACTTCGAAGGTTTTTTCACCGTCAACGTCGTCGATCTCAATGATTGAGATATCGAAAGTACCGCCACCCAGGTCATAAACCGCGATGGTACGGTTGCCCACTTCTTTGTCCAGGCCGTAAGCCAGGGCCGCAGCAGTAGGTTCGTTGATGATACGTTTCACTTCCAGACCTGCAATACGGCCAGCATCTTTGGTCGCCTGACGCTGAGCATCGTTGAAGTAGGCAGGAACGGTGATAACCGCTTCAGTTACCGGCTCACCCAGGTAATCTTCCGCCGTTTTCTTCATTTTTTTCAGGACTTCCGCAGAGATCTGCGGTGGTGCCATTCTCTGGCCCTTCACTTCCAACCAGGCGTCACCGTTATCGGCAGCGACGATGTTGTAAGGCATGATAGCCTTGTCACGCTGTGCTTCTTCATCCTGGAAGCGACGGCCAATCAGGCGCTTGATCGCAAACAGGGTGTTTTGTGGGTTGGTAACAGCCTGACGCTTAGCAGGCTGGCCAACCAGAATTTCACCATCCTGGGTATATGCGATGATTGAAGGAGTGGTGCGATCGCCTTCGGCATTCTCCAGCACGCGCGCCTTGCCACCATCCATAATTGCTACACAAGAGTTGGTTGTACCCAGGTCGATACCAATGATTTTGCCCATCTAAACATCTCCACTAATAAATTCATAATCGGTCAGGTTGCTAACTATATGCGGGCGTTTTTTTGTTTTTCAACTGCCCGGCATCTCAGTGTTACCCGCGGTCAGCAACTGCGGTTGCCAATAAGATGGGGCCATCCACACCAGCATCAAGGGGCAGGGCAAAAAAAATTTCGTTTTTATCAGCAGCCAGATCATTGTTTCCTGACGTGGGGATCATTATGATGCCGCGCGCTCTGATGGAAGTTATGGGTTTTTCGGCCATTCAGACCAATTATTAAATTACTTATCCATTTTCGTTACAATTCTGTTATCGCAGAGGACATATGCACTCCAACAAGTTGGCAAATCCCGGCCCCCTGGGTCTGATGGGCTTCGGGATGACTACCGTCTTGCTGAACCTGCACAACGCGGGCTTTTTCCCACTGACTTCCGTCATCATCAGTATGGGGATTTTCTTCGGTGGCATGGCTCAGATTTTTGCCGGTATTCTTGAGTTCAAGAAAGGCAACACCTTCGGCTTGACCGCCTTCACCTCCTACGGCTGCTTCTGGCTGAGCCTGGTAGGCATCCTGCTGCTGCCACGTATGGGCCTGGCAGAGCCGACCGACGCGAACGTCCTCGGTATCTACCTTGCACTGTGGGGCGTCTTCACCCTGTTCATGTTCTTCGGCACGCTGCGCACCAACCGCGGGTTGCAGTTCGTGTTTGCCAGCCTGACCGTGCTGTTCGCACTGCTGGCCGTCGGCAACATCACCGGTAACCACGCGATCCTGACGTTCGCCGGTTACGAAGGCATCATCTGTGGTGCCAGCGCGATCTATCTGGCAATGGCTGAGGTGATCAACGAACAGTTGGGCCGCACCGTACTGCCAATCGGCCCAGTGGAAGCTCAGCAAGCAACACCAGCTGCTGTCACTGCATAATATCCGTACTCGCGTGAGATAAAAAAACCCTGCAGTGTTTAATCGCAGGGTTTTTTATTGGGCGAAAATCGCTTAGTTCAAGAGCGGTTTTTCACTGTTCAGGTCGCGACGCAGGTAGATCCCCAGCAGCAGGCCGAGCGTCGATAACGCCAGCATATAGTAAGCGGGCGCTAACGGGGTTAACTTCATGATCAACGTGACAAATACCGGGGTTAAACCACCAAAAATCGCGTATGCCACGTTGTAGGAGAACGAAATCCCGCTAAATCGCACTTCCGCCGGGAAAGCCCGCACCAGCACGTAAGGTACCGCACCGACGATCCCCACGCTGAAGCCAGCCAGCGCGTAGGTGGCAAACAGCATTTCTGGATGTGTTCCCACCGACTGGTAGAACAACCAACTGCACCCCGCCAACAGCAAACTACCGACGATAAAGGTTTTGCTAGCGCCAAAGCGGTCCGCCGCCGAACCAGAGACGATACAACCAGTAAACAGCATGATGATGGCGATACTGTTAGCCTGCAATGACAGCGCCGGGGCTATGCCAAACTGTTTTTGCAGGTAGGTTGGCGTCATCAGGATCACCACCACAATACCTGCCGACAACAGCCAGGTCAGCAGCATTGAGACCGCGATCTCTTTGCGGTGATTCATCACCACCGATTTCAGCGGCAGCTCTTCTGCCAGCGCCTTACGTGCCTGCATCTCGATAAAGATTGGAGTTTCCTGCAACCAGCGGCGCAGATACATGGCAAACAGGCCGAAGATGCCGCCCAGGAAGAACGGGATACGCCAACCACCGTCATGAATAGCCTGTTGACTGAGCGTGGTATTGATAATAGTGGCCACCAGCGAGCCGAGCAGGATACCGGCCGTCAAGCCAGCGGTGAGCATGCCACAGGCGAAACCAATGCGCTTGCGCGGCACATGCTCCGCCACAAACACCCAGGCTCCGGGGACTTCACCACCGATAGCCGCGCCTTGCAGTACCCGCATCAACAGCAGCAGCAACGGCGCGGCGATGCCGATATTGGCATAGGTGGGCAGCATCCCCATCGCCAGCGTCGGTAACGCCATCAGCAGAATGCTCAGGCTGAACATCTTTTTACGACCCACCAGATCGCCGAAGTGCGCCATGATGATACCGCCCAGTGGCCGAGCCAGATAGCCCGCCGCAAAGATACCGAAGGTCTGCACCTGACGCAGCCATTCAGGCATATCCGCCGGGAAGAACAGATCCCCCATTACCGCGGCAAAGAAAACAAAAATGATGAAGTCATAAAACTCCAACGCACCACCCAGGGCAGCCAACGTCAGAGTCTTATAATCTTGCCGGTTGAGCCGACGATTATTATCGTGATGCATAAAATACCGTTAGAGGAAACAGGAAAGACACAGAAAGCATAATGGCTGACTGTAAAAAGTTTCTTACTATAACGGCAAAATACTTTCACACCAGATGCGCTGAAGGTTATCCCGCAGATTGCTGAAATTTAGAGATTTATCTCGCGCCGCGCATTCTTGGGGCGAAATGCTGCTACCACGGCCTCATGGGTCTCCACATAAGGGCCTTCGAGCAGTTGGACGCAATAAGGCACGCTGGCAAAAATACCGTGCACTACCACCTTACCTGCCTCGTCCTTCACCCCTTCCAGCGTTTCTTTAATCGATTTGGGTTGCCCCGGCAGATTAATGATCAACGCCTGTTTACGGATCGCCCCAACCTGGCGTGAAAGAATTGCCGTTGGCACATAGTGTAGGCTGATTTGGCGCATTTGCTCGCCAAAACCCGGCATCACGCGATCGGCAATCGCCAGCGTAGCATCGGGAGTGACGTCACGCCGGGACGGGCCAGTGCCGCCGGTAGTCAACACCAGATGGCAGCCCATTTCATCAACCAGCTCACACAACGTATGCTCAATCAGGGTCTGCTCGTCGGGGATTAGCCGGGTTTCCAGGGTGAACGGCGTCGCCAAAGCGCTGCTCAGCCACTCTTCCAGCGCTGGGATCCCTTTATCCTGGTAAACGCCCCCTGAAGCGCGGTCCGAAATAGAAACCAAACCAATGCGTAGTGTATCCATGTTTTACCTCTGTCTTATGCCCCGGTTACCGAAGGGAGATTAATGACGGGAGTATAGGGTGTTTGCTCAATGAGGTGGATATTCAGCTATAAAAAAAGGTGGCCGAGGCCACCTTCTTACGCTGATTGCTTACCGCTGTTACAGCAGATCGGCGATCATTTTTTCCAGCTTGCCCTGGTCTACGGCAAACTTGCGGATACCGTCGGTCAGTTTCTCAACCGCCATTGGATCCTGGTTGTGCTGCCAGTAGAACTCAGGCTCGGTCAGCGGTGCCGGACGTGCTTTCACTTCGCCGGTATAAGACAGTTTACGCTCCAGTGCGCCTTCGCTCTCTGCCAGCTCTTTCAGCAGTGCAGGGGCGATGGTCAGACGATCGCAGCCTGCCAGTTCAATAATTTCACCCACGTTACGGAAGCTGGCGCCCATCACCACGGTTTCATAGCCGTGCTGCTTGTAGTACTGATAAATTTCGGACACCGAAACCACGCCCGGATCTTCGTGCGGGGCAAACTCTTTCTTGTCGCCATTGGCTTTGTACCAGTCAAGAATACGGCCAACGAACGGCGAGATCAGGAACACGCCAGCTTCGGCGCAGGCACGTGCCTGAGCGAAGGAGAACAGCAGCGTCAGGTTACAGTTGATGCCTTCTTTTTCCAGGCGCTCGGCCGCACGGATGCCCTGCCAGGTGGAGGCCAGTTTGATCAGGATGCGATCGTTGCTGATGCCCGCTTCGTTATACAGTTTGATCAAGCGCTTGGCTTTGGCAACGCTGGCTTCGGTATCATAAGACAGACGCGCGTCTACTTCGGTGGATATGCGGCCCGGGACCAGTTTCAGGATCTCCAGACCAATGTTGACGGCCAGCTTGTCTGCGGCATCGGCAACCTGCTGATCGCGATCGCTGCTCTGCTCGCGAGCCCACGCAATGGCTTCATCGATCAGTTTGCGGTATTCAGGAATTTGCGCTGCATTGAGGATCAGCGAAGGGTTGGTGGTGGCATCTTGCGGTTGATATAGCTTCATTGCTGCGATATCACCCGTATCCGCAACTACCGTAGTCAGCTGGCGTAGGGACGTTAATTTATCGGTCATGTTGGCATTATCTCATCGTTTGTGCATGAACTTTTGGCATCGTTCAACCATGCCTTGTCCTGATAATAACATGCACGTAGCCCGGCGCAAGGCAGGAAAATCACGCGCTGGCGGCGGTTGTTTTATCCTTGTGCGAGCAACCGGTTACGCACAGATAATTCGCAATTACCGAAGCAATGCCACGGCATTAACGCGCTATCACTCCTGGAAATTATGTTAAATTCCCGCCAGCTGTTTTATTCACCGCTAAAATTCAAAGCAGGCTGCAATTCCTGCCAAGTGGGATGATTTTAGCCAAGATCCTGTAGAGAACTGACTCAAGTTTTTCCGAACCAAGGCCGAAAACCTGATGGGCAGTAGATCTTAACAAGGAGAAACCTATGACGGATCTGATTAACTTTATCAATAACATCCTGTGGGGTTCAGTACTGATCTATTTGCTGCTGGGTGCGGGCATTTACTTCACCTTGCGTACCCGCTGCATCCAAATTCGCCACTTCAGCCATATGTTTTCCGTGCTGAAGAACAGCACCAAAAGCGACGGTGCGGGCATTTCATCCTTCCAGGCGCTATGCACTTCGCTAGCCGCTCGCGTCGGCACCAACAATCTTACCGGCGTGGCGATAGCGCTCACGGCTGGCGGCCCTGGTGCAATCTTCTGGATGTGGGTGATCGCGTTTATCGGCATGGCGACTTCTTTCATTGAAAGTACCCTGGCGCAGCTCTACAAAACCAAAGACGATCACGGCAACTACCGTGGTGGCCCAGCCTACTACATGGAAAAAGGGTTGGGTATGCGCTGGATGGGCGTGATGTTTTCCATTTTCCTGCTGATCGCTTTTGGCCTGGTATTCAATGCGGTACAAGCCAACTCCATCGCCCTGGCCAGCTCTGTGGCCTTTGACGTTGACCCCATGTACGTTGGCATAACGGTGGCCGTGCTGAGCGGCATGGTGATCTTTGGCGGTATCCGCTCCATCGCCCGCGTCGCGGAAAAAATTGTGCCGTTTATGGCCTTGGCCTACCTGCTACTAGCACTGTGGATCATTGGCCTGAATATTGAGCATATGCCAGCCATCCTGGCATTGATCTTCCAAAGCGCTTTTGGCCTGCAGGAAGTCGCGGCCGGTACTCTGGGTTACGGGATCTCCCAGGCCATGACGCAGGGTATCCAACGCGGGCTGTTTTCTAACGAGGGTGGGATGGGGTCGGCCCCCAATGCGGCAGCTTGCGCGACTCCTTATCCGCCACACCCTGCCTCGCAGGGCTATGTGCAGATGCTTGGCGCATTTGTCGATACCATCGTCATTTGCAGCGCAACGGCGGCGATTATTTTGGCCTCTGGTGCACTGGATAGCCCCCTATCCAATATCAGCGGTATCGATCTGACCCAGCGGGCCATGGCCAGCGCCGTCGGTTCCTGGGGCGCGCCCTTTGTCGCGATTGCCGTTTTCCTGTTTGCCTTTACCTCCATCATTGCCAATTATGCGTATGCCGAGAACAACCTGATCTTCCTCAAGCACAATCATCCAACCAAACTGATGATTTTCCGCTGCCTTGCCTTGGGCATGGTGATGTTTGGCTCCATGGCAGAATTATCCACGGTGTGGAAAATGGCGGACACCTCAATGGCACTGATGGCAATCACCAATCTGACCGCGATCTTGTTACTGTCCGACGTGGCCTTCAAATTGGCCAAGGATTACAACCACCAGCGCTCGCTCGGCAAGCTCCCCACTTTTGACATCAAGCGCTACCCAGAGCTGGAATCCCAACTTGAACCGGGGATCTGGAAGCCGACCAAGTCGCGTTAATCCTCCAGGGCGTGCGTAAAGTGCGCCCTATCACAGCCATACCTCCTGGTCTTGCGCGCTTTTTGCTACAGTAGCCGCATGTTGATAAACAGGATGTGACCATGCTCGTTATTATTTCACCTGCCAAAACCCTGGATTATGCAAGCCCGTTAGCCACCGAACGCTTTACCCAGCCCGAATTGTTGGATCAGTCGCAAAATCTGATCAAACTCTGCCGCAAGCTGACCCCGGCACAAATTTCCGGCCTGATGGGCATCAGCGATAAGCTCGCAGGCCTGAATGCCGCACGCTTTGGCGAATGGCAACCTGACTTTACCCCGGACAATGCTCGCCAGGCGCTGCTGGCGTTTAAAGGCGACGTTTATACCGGCTTACAGGCGCAAGACTTCAGCGAAGAGGATTTCGACTTCGCACAGCAGCATCTGCGGATGCTCTCTGGCCTGTACGGAGTGTTGCGCCCGCTGGATCTGATGATGCCTTACCGGCTGGAGATGGGGATCAAGCTGGAGAACCCGCAGGGCAAAGACTTGTACAGCTTCTGGGGCGAACGGATCACCGAAAAACTGAATCAGGCCTTGGAACAGCAAGGTGATGATGTAGTGGTGAACCTGGCTTCGGATGAATACTTCAAATCGGTAAAACCGGCCAAGCTGCGCGGTACGCTGATCAAGCCGGTCTTCCTGGACGAAAAAAACGGCAAGTACAAAGTCATCAGCTTCTACGCCAAGAAAGCGCGTGGGCTGATGAGCCGCTTTATCATCAAGAATCGTTTGAGTCGCAGTGAACAACTGGTTGATTTCAATCTGGAAGGATATGCCTTCGATGAGGCGGCTTCGGCGGGTAATGAGCTGGTGTTCAAACGCCCGGAGCAGTGAGAAATCCGTTCCCTCTCCCGACAAAGAGAGGGAACGGGTTTTGTTAGACTGGCAAAGTCATCATGAATTGACGCAGTGCGGCAAAATCTGCCGCCATGTTATGCGACAACAGCGGCAACTGTGCGCGCACCGCCAAGGCCTGTGGCAACGGCAGCTCCTGGCCGAGGATCTCTTCGACGCTTTCCTTGAACTTGGCCGGATGTGCCGTGCCCAGGAACAGACCAAACTCCCCTGCTTGCAGTTGATCGCGCAGAACGCGGTAGGCGATCGCCGCATGAGGCTCTGAAAGGTAGCCCAAGGCGGCCAACTCTTTCATGGTTTCCCGGGTGGTTTCATCACTCACCGCACCATGCGCCAACTCCTTCAACTGCCAGATTTTACGGCGGAACAGCTCTTCCACACGCGGCCAGTTGTTAGGCTGGCTGACGTCCATCGCGTTGGATAACGTCGCCACGGTGGCGTTTGGCTCCCATTGGCCGGTAGTCAGGAAACGTGGCACGGTATCGTTAGCGTTGGTGGCGGCGATAAAGCGTTTCACCGGCAACCCCAGAGATTTCGCCAGCAGCCCGGCGGTCAAGTCACCAAAGTTGCCGCTTGGCACGGAAACCACCAACTGATTGCGGGCTTCCTGCGGCAGTTGCGCCACCGCTTCAAAGTAGTAGCAGATTTGCGCCAGCAGGCGGCTGATATTGATCGAGTTGGCCGAGTTCAGGTGCACGGCCTCTTTCAGTTCCTGATCGTCAAACGCCTGCTTCACCAACGCCTGGCAGGCGTCAAAGTCGCCATCGATAGCGATGGTGTGGATGTTGCCACCCAACGTGCAGAACAGCTTTTCCTGGAGCGAACTGATCTTGCCCTGTGGATAGAGGATCACCACACGCACGTTTTTCAGGCCGTAGAAGGCATGAGCAACGGCAGCGCCGGTATCACCGGAGGTCGCAGTCAAGATGGTCACTGGCTGATCGCCCGCAACTTCCGCCAGCATCTGCGCCATAAAGCGGCCGCCGAAGTCTTTGAACGCCAGCGTAGGGCCGTGGAACAGCTCCAGGCAGGCGACATCGCTCTCCACCTGCGCCACCGGGGCCGGGAACTCAAACGCGGCCTTCACCCGCTTGTACAGCGCCTCTTCGCCGATCTCGTCGCCAATAAAAGCGGACAGGATCTTGCTGCTGCGAGTGACAAAGTCCATCTCCAGCAGCTTATCGATCTCGGTCAGTTCGAATTCTGGCAGTTCCAGCGGGAAAAACAGCCCTTGCTGCTTACCCAGGCCCTGTTTGATAGCCTGCGCGAAGCTGACCTGTTCGTTATGATCTTTCAGATTGTACAGTTTCATGCGTTATCCCAATAGTCGAGCGCCAGCGGTATCCAGGCGGCAAATATGAACAAAACCTTCGTCGTTTTGCAGGTAATGGTTGGTCAGCCAATCGGCCATGCGTTGCGCCGTTGCGCCGTCATCACAGACCGCAAACAGCGTCGGGCCGGAGCCGGAAATGCCACAGGCCAAGGCACCGATATCCTGTGAGGCTTTACGCGCTTCGGCAAAGCCGGGTAACAGACGAGTGCGATAAGGCTCGGCAATCACATCCTGCATCAGCTTGGCCGCCAGACCCGGTTGCTGGGTGTGGCAAGCGTGAATAAAGCCCGCCAGATAGCGGCCATGGCTGATACAGTCCTGGCGGCGGTATTGCGCGGGCAGAATGGCACGCGCCTCGGCGGTGGACACTTTGATGCCCGGATAGGCCATCACCCACAGCCAGTCTTTAAAGCCAGGCACTTCCTGACTGATGATCCCTTCTTCTTCCAACATCAACTGCAAGCCGCCCAGATAGCACGGTGCAACGTTATCGTAATGCACGCTGCCGGAAATACGCCCTTCCAGCTCGCCCATCAGAGCCAGCAGCTGCGTCTCGTTGAGCGGGCGATCGCAAAATTCGTTCATTGCCATCAGACCAGCGACCACCGAGCAAGCGCTGGAGCCCAGACCGGAACCGATCGGCATGTTCTTCTCCAGCCGCATCGCTACCGGCACTTCACGGCCAATCGCCTGGCAGAAACGCTCCCAACACTGGTAAACAATGTTCTCTTTAGGATTGCTCGGCAACTTGCTGACAAAACGCCCGCCATTCTCCAGGCTGAAGCGGCTAGCCGCTTCTACGCTGACGCAATCCCCTAACAGCGTGCCGTCGATTGGGGAAACCGCAGCTCCCAGCACATCGAACCCGACGCTGACGTTACCAATTGAGGCCGGTGCATACACCTTAACCATATTAGACTCCCAACTTCCATGACAGTGTGCGCAACAGATCGGCAAATACCCCGGCCGCCGTCACATCATTACCGGCACCATAACCGCGCAGCACCAGCGGCAATGGTTGATAGTAACGGCTATAGAAGGCCAGGGCGTTCTCACCGTTCTTCACTTTATACAACGGATCGTTGCCGTCTACCGCATCAATACGTACCAAGCAGCGGCCTTCTTCGATGGCACCCACATAGCGCAGCACTTTACCTTCCGCAGCAGCAGCGACCACACGGCGGTTAAATTCAGTATCCAACTCCGGCAGGCGGGCAATAAAGTTCTCCACATCACCGCTGGCATCAAACGACGGCGGTAACACCGATTCGACTTCAATATCGCTCAGTTCGAGCGCATAGCCGGCTTCACGTGCCAGGATCAACAGCTTGCGAGCGACATCCATCCCAGAGAGATCGTCACGCGGATCTGGCTCGGTGTAACCAAGGGCCTTGGCCTGCAAGGTGGCCTCTGACAGCGACATCCCCTCATCCAGCTTGCCGAAGATAAAGGACAGTGACCCCGACAGGATACCGGTGAAGCGCACCAGCTCATCGCCCGCATTGAGCAGGTTCTGCAGGTTTTCGATCACCGGCAGACCCGCGCCCACGTTGGTGTCATACAGGAATTTGCGGCGAGAACCGGCTGCTGCAGTGCGCAGTTGCTGGTAATAATTCATCGACGAGGTGTTGGCCTTCTTGTTTGGCGTCACCACGTGGAAACCATCGGCCAGGAAATCGGCATACTGATCGGCCACCGCCTGGCTGGAGGTACAGTCGACAATCACCGGGTTGAGCAGATGGCACTCTTTCACCAGGCGGATCAGGCGGCCCAGATTGAACGGCTCTTTGGCTTCGGCCAGTTCGTCCCGCCAGCTTTCCAGTGAAATGCCATGCACATTGGTCAGCATCGCTCGTGAGTTGGCAATGCCACAGATGCGCAGATCGATGTGCTTTTGCTTCAGCCATGGCTGCTGGCGATAAACCTGCTCGATCAGCGCCCCACCGACGCCGCCCACGCCAATCACAAACACTTCGATCACCTGATCGGTGTTGAACAGCATCTGATGGCTGACGCGTACGCCGGTGGTCGCGGAATCATTATCGACCACCACGGAGATTGAACGCTCGGAAGAGCCTTGAGCGATCGCCACGATATTGATGTTGGCACGCGCCAGAGCAGAGAAGAAGCGCGCAGAGATGCCACGCAGGGTGCGCATACCGTCGCCGACGACCGAGATGATTGCCAGGCGTTCCATCACATCCAACGGGTCCAGCACGCCGTCCTTCAACTCCAGGTAGAATTCGTCTTCCAGGGCACGGCGAGCACGTTGCAGCTCGCTCTGCGGCACACAGAAGCTGATGCTGTATTCGGAGGAGGACTGGGTGATCAACACTACCGAGATCCCGGCGCGTGACATCACGGCAAACACGCGTGCCGCCATGCCGACCATGCCTTTCATGCCCGGGCCGGACACGTTGATCATCGCCATATTGTTCAGATTGGTGATGCCCTTTACCGGCGTATCATCGGCCACGCTTTCGCCACCGATCAAGGTGCCGGGAGCTTGTGGGTTGGCGGTGTTTTTAATCAGGCAAGGGATTTGGAACTGGGCAATCGGGGTGATGGTACGCGGGTGGAGAACTTTGGCGCCGAAGTAAGAGAGCTCCATCGCCTCGCGGTAGGACATCGACTTCAATAATCGGGCATCCGGCACGGTACGCGGATCGCAGGTATAAACCCCGTCCACATCGGTCCAGATCTCGCAACAGTCGGCGCGCAGGCAAGCGGCCAGCACGGCGGCAGAATAATCGGATCCGTTGCGCCCCAACACCACCAGTTCGCCTTTGTCGTTACCGGCAGTAAAGCCCGCCATCAGGATGATATGGTCGGCAGGAATGCGCGCTGCAGCAATACGCAGAGTGGACTCGGCAATATCCACGGTCGATTCCAGATAGTGGCCCTGAGCCAACAGTTTCTCTACCGGGTTAATCACCGTCACCGGGTAACCCTTGGCTTTGAAGACACCTTCCATGATGGCAATAGAGAGCTTTTCACCCCGACAGATGATGGCCGCATTGACGCTATCCGGGCACTGCCCCAGCAGCGCCACACCATGCAGTACCTGTTTGAGCTGCGCAAACTCCTGCTCGACCAGTGCCTTCAGGCGATCGTACTCAAAGCCTGGCAGCGCCTTGGCCAAACCGCTGAGCAGGTCGGCAAAGATGCGCTCGGCGTCGCTCATGGTTGGCAGAATATCCTGGCCGGCTACCGTTTTTTCAATCATCGCCACCAGGTGATTGGTGATCTTGGCCGGTGCGGACAATACCGTGGCTACCTGTCCCTGGCGTGCATTGTTCTCCACGATATCGGCAACGCGCAGAAAACGTTCCGCATTCGCTACCGAAGTTCCACCAAATTTAAGCACTCGCATTTCTGTTATCTCCTGAATTTATGCCGAAAAAAAAGCCCGCACTGGTTAGGTGCGGGCTTTTTTCTTCTGTTTCCTGTACGCGTCAGCCCGCCCCGTTACCTGTGGTATCGGTGGTGGTAATAATTGTCGTATTCAGGCTGATATTTCGCATTTTGTCTGTCTGTCTCATTAGAATCTCTGTCCCCTCTATTGGTTAAAGCAATCGCCTGGCCAAGTCAAATTATTTCTTTGTTTTGCCTATTTACTCGCCATAGCGGGATCTGCGCGATGAAGCCGATAAAAAAACAAAATTGCAGAACAAAAAATCGCAAAAAAGCCATTTAAATAGTGAATAACACCAGGCTGACAACAGAAAACGCCTACATCACTTCGCCAGTTTTTTTTCAATATCATGCAACAACCTGTGCAGCATGACGGTATCGCGCTGTTGCAAGAGCCCTAACCGCTGGTGTAACCAATCGCGCAGTTTTTGGTCACCTGCCACGTCCAGGGTCTGTAACAGGCGATCGGCCCGCTGGCGCAGCGCCTTGAGCTGCCCAGCATCGGCCAGGGGTTCCTGCGGCGCGCTAACGGCCATTAACTCCGCCAATTGATAGCAATACACCATCACCGCCTGGCCGAGGTTAAGCGAAGGATAATCGGCCACCATCGGCACGCCGGTTAGCAGGTCGGCCAACTCCAGCTCTTCATTGGTCAGGCCCGAGTCTTCACGGCCAAACACCAGTGCAGCCTGATGAACCCATTGCTGACGTTCCGCCAACTGCTCCGTCAGTTGCTGAGGGGTGCAGTAGTAATGGAAGCGTGCACGGCTGCGAGCGGTGGTAGCCACGGTAAAGTCCACATCTGCCAATGCCTGTTCCAGGGTAGAAAACGTCTGCACCGCATCCAGAATATCGCCAGCGCCGTGGGCGACCCAGCGGGCAGCAGGCTGCAAATGAGCCTCGCTGTCGACGATGCGCAACGAGGTGAACCCCATGGTTTTCATCGCCCGCGCCGCTGCGCCAACATTTTCCGCCCGAGCGGGCGCGACTAACACGATATGAAGCTGCATCAAGACTCCAGAAAAATAGTGAGAATAGTTCTTTGACTGTTGGGATTTGTCTGATTATATTTACAAACGATTAACATCGTAAATCACCACTTGCTATAATATTATTAAACAGGCCACTCAGCCGATAAACCAGACGAAACAATCATATTTACAGGATAAGTTTTAATTTCCATAAAAAACAAAACACTATATTTTCAACCTAAACAGTTAGCTATCAATTATAACGCATCAGCCCTGACAAAGCTGAATCGTTCACAGAATTTGACGATCTGTGACTTAAGCTGGCAGTTCTGTAAGTGTTTTTCACAAAACTGTTAACGTGCTACAATTGAATTTGATATATGTCAACAAAACGTAGTTTTGTTAGGTGATGAATTCGGCGCACACTGTTATATTGCTGTTAATAGGGTTAGGATATGCGCCGTTTTGGCATCATTCGGGGTGGTAAAAAATAGCCTCCCCACCCAGCTAGCGATCTTGTTGACATTGATGGAAAGCGCATCAAGAACGAGTTTACGTACTGTAGTCGTTTGGTAATTGAGGGAACGTGAGCGGTATCTCTGCCCTCCATGGAAGAACACCGAGACTGCTGTACTTCCTATTTTCTATTTTGTTGGCAATTTTAGGTAGCAAATATGCAGACCCCGCACATTCTGATTGTCGAAGACGAGTTAGTCACTCGTAACACCCTGAAGAGCATTTTCGAGGCGGAAGGCTACATTGTTCATGAAGCCAATGACGGTGCAGAAATGCACAACATTCTGTCCGAAAATGATATCAATCTGGTTATCATGGATATCAACCTGCCCGGCAAAAACGGCCTGCTGCTGGCGCGTGAACTACGCGAACAGGCCAGCGTCGCGCTGATGTTCCTGACCGGTCGTGATAATGAAGTCGATAAAATCCTCGGCCTGGAAATCGGCGCCGATGACTATATCACCAAACCGTTCAACCCACGCGAACTGACCATCCGTGCACGCAACCTGCTGTCACGCACCATGAATCTGGGCAGCATCGGCGAAGAGCGCAAGCTGGTTGAGAGCTACAAGTTCAACGGTTGGGAGCTGGACATCAACAGCCGCTCTCTGATCGGCCCTGCTGGCGAGCAGTACAAACTGCCACGTAGCGAATTCCGCGCCATGCTGCACTTCTGTGAAAACCCGGGCAAGATCCAGTCCCGTGGTGAGTTGCTGAAGAAAATGACTGGCCGTGAGTTGAAGCCGCATGACCGTACCGTAGACGTGACCATCCGCCGTATTCGTAAACACTTCGAATCCACGCCGGACACGCCGGAAATCATTGCCACCATTCATGGTGAAGGTTACCGCTTCTGCGGCGATCTGGAAGAATAA
>NZ_JBKJYW010000426.1:0-6414 GCF_046715635.1 Serratia sp. (in: enterobacteria) | reverse complement strand
GGCGATGTTACGCAAATTTTCGATCACAGCTTTGCCTCAGGCATTAGAAATAGCGCGCTATTGTACACGTATTAAGCGAGGGACTAAACAAGATCACAACACTCTCTTATAAACAACTGTGTACAGGCTAGTTTGTGATCCCTTTCACGGTGCAAAAAGCAGCAATCGATGATGTTTTGCACCATTCCAGTGCCCTACCCCAGGTTATTTGCACCAACATAGTGCATTACATCGCTAATGGTGCATACTGGCGATGAGCAAAACCCGCGCAAACCGGCGATTATTTCGCTTTTATAAAGTTGGCACAGTTTTCGCTTTGTCTTTATTAAGAGCCTATTTAAGGTAAAACAGGCCATAACACAGATTCGTTCGACGACGATGACAACGATAAATCCGGGAGAGTTAAGTATGTCCGCTGAACACGTTTTGACGATGCTGAATGAGCATGAAGTGAAATTCGTAGACCTGCGTTTCACTGACACCAAGGGTAAAGAGCAACACGTCACCATCCCTGCTCATCAGGTAAATGCCGACTTCTTCGAAGAAGGTAAAATGTTTGACGGCTCCTCAATCGGTGGTTGGAAGGGCATCAACGAATCTGACATGGTACTGATGCCAGACGCCAGCACGGCGGTTCTGGATCCGTTCTTCGAAGAATCTACCCTGATCATTCGTTGTGACATCCTCGAGCCAGGCACCATGCAGGGCTACGATCGTGACCCACGTTCGATCTCCAAACGTGCTGAAGACTTCCTGCGCTCTTCCGGCATCGCTGATACCGTGCTGTTCGGGCCAGAGCCTGAGTTCTTCCTGTTTGACGACATTCGTTTCGGTAGCAGCATCCGTGGCTCAATGGTAGCTATTGATGATATCGAAGGCGCATGGAACTCCAGCGCCAAACTCGAAGGCGGCAACAAAGGCCACCGCCCAGCGGTAAAAGGCGGTTATTTCCCAGTACCACCGGTCGACTCTTCACAGGACATCCGTTCTACCATGTGTCTGACCATGGAAGAAATGGGCCTGGTGGTTGAAGCTCACCACCACGAAGTAGCAACCGCTGGTCAGAACGAAGTGGCCACCCGCTTCAACACCATGACCAAGAAAGCCGACGAAATCCAAATCTACAAATACGTGGTTCACAACGTGGCTCACGCGTTTGGCAAAACCGCTACCTTCATGCCAAAACCGATGTTCGGCGATAACGGCTCAGGTATGCACTGCCACATGTCACTGTCCAAGAACGGTACCAACCTGTTCGCTGGCGACAAGTACGGCGGCCTGTCTGAAATGGCGCTGTTCTACATCGGCGGCATCATCAAGCACGCTAAAGCGATCAACGCCCTGGCCAACCCGACCACCAACTCTTACAAGCGTCTGGTCCCAGGTTACGAAGCGCCGGTCATGCTGGCTTACTCTGCCCGTAACCGCTCTGCGTCTATCCGTATCCCAGTGGTTGCCAGCCCGAAAGCGCGCCGTATCGAAGCTCGCTTCCCGGATCCAGCGGCTAACCCATACCTGTGCTTCGCTGCGTTGCTGATGGCAGGCCTGGACGGCGTAATCAACAAGATCCACCCTGGCGATGCCATGGATAAAAACCTGTATGACCTGCCGCCGGAAGAAGAAGCTGAAATTCCAAAAGTGGCTGGCTCACTGGATGAAGCGATGGCTGCACTGAACGAAGACCGTGAATTCCTGACCCGCGGTGGCGTATTCACTGACGACGCGATCGATGCCTACATCGAACTGCGTAAAGAAGAGATGGATCGCGTACGCATGACGCCACACCCAGTTGAGTTCGAACTGTACTACAGCGTGTAAGTGATACCCGCGCTGTCTACGGATGGCGCATCGCTCGCGATTTATCTAAGCCGTTTTTTTGTTGCCGTGGAAACTTTTAGCCCATCTTCGGATGGGCTTTTTTCTCCACCGTATGTTCTGCAAAACTATTTCGTACCGTGATGGTTGCGGATGGAGTAGGATGGATGCACTAAAAAGGTGCAGGAGACTGCTGTATGGCAACCGGCAAGCTGCCCGATGCTGGGCAGATCCTCAATTCTCTCATCAACAGTATTTTGCTGTTGGATGACACACTGGCGATCCACTACGCCAATCCGGCGGCACAACAGCTGCTGGCACAGAGTTCTCGTAAACTTTTCGGTACACCGTTGCCCGATTTACTTGGCTATTTCTCGCTGAACATCGATCTGATGCGCGAGAGCCTGCATGCTGGCCAGGGCTTTACCGATAATGAAGTGACCCTGGTGGTCGACAGCCGCGCCCATATCCTCTCCCTGACCGCTCAGGCGCTGCCAGAAGGCTTTATTCTGCTTGAGCTGGCCCCAATGGACAATCAGCGTCGCCTTAGCCAAGAGCAGTTACAGCACGCCCAACAGGTTGCGGCGCGCGATCTGGTACGCGGCCTGGCCCATGAGATCAAAAATCCGCTCGGCGGTTTGCGGGGTGCCGCACAGTTGCTGGCGAAAGCTTTGCCAGACCCTTCGCTGACGGAATACACCAAGGTGATCATTGAACAGGCCGATCGGCTGCGTAATCTGGTGGATCGCCTGCTAGGGCCACAGCGCCCCGGCCAGCATATTACCCAGAGCATCCATCAGGTAGCGGAGCGGGTCTGCCAATTGGTGTCGTTGGAGAAACCCGATAACGTCACGCTGGTGCGTGATTACGATCCTAGCCTGCCGGAGCTGGCGCACGATCCCGATCAAATCGAGCAGGTGTTGCTCAATATCACCCGCAACGCGCTGCAGGCACTGAGCGAAACTGGTGGCACCATCACGCTGCGCACGCGTACTGCATTTCAGATCACCCTGCACGGCACCCGCTACCGGCTGGCGGCACGCATTGATGTTGAGGATGACGGCCCAGGTGTCCCGGCCCAACTGCAAGACACGCTGTTCTACCCAATGGTCAGCGGCCGCGAAGGCGGAACCGGCCTGGGATTATCCATCGCCCGTAATCTTATCGATCAGCATTGCGGAAAAATTGAATTTAACAGTTGGCCAGGTCACACCGAATTCTCGGTTTTCCTGCCTATTCGCCAGTGAGGTTTGTGCTATGCAACGAGGGATAGTCTGGATCGTCGATGACGATAGCTCCATCCGCTGGGTGCTCGAACGTGCGCTCACCGGAGCCGGGGTGAACAGCGTCACCTTCGACAACGGCAATGCCGTGTTGGAAGCATTGGCCACGCAAACTCCCGACGTGCTGCTGTCTGATATCCGCATGCCGGGTATGGATGGCCTGGCGCTGCTCAAGCAGATCAAACAGCGTCACCCAATGCTCCCGGTCATCATAATGACGGCGCATTCCGATCTGGACGCGGCGGTTAGCGCCTATCAACAAGGGGCGTTCGATTACCTGCCAAAACCCTTTGATATTGATGAGGCCGTCGCGCTGGTGGAGCGTGCCATCAGCCATTATCAGGAGCAGCAGCAACCCGCTCGCAGCCAACCCGCCAACGATCCCGTCGCCGATATTATTGGTGAGGCCCCGGCGATGCAGGATGTGTTCCGCATTATTGGGCGCCTGTCGCGCTCATCCATCAGCGTGCTGATCAACGGGGAGTCGGGAACCGGGAAAGAGCTGGTCGCTCATGCGCTGCATCGCCACAGCCCACGCGTCAAATCACCGTTTATCGCCCTGAACATGGCCGCGATCCCCAAAGACCTGATCGAATCTGAACTGTTCGGTCATGAGAAAGGGGCGTTTACCGGCGCCAATCAGATCCGTCAGGGCCGTTTTGAACAGGCCGACGGTGGCACGCTGTTTCTGGATGAAATCGGCGATATGCCGCTGGACGTGCAAACCCGCTTGCTGCGCGTGTTGGCAGACGGCCAGTTCTATCGTGTTGGTGGCTATGCGCCGGTGAAGGTAGACGTGCGTATCATTGCCGCCACCCACCAGAACCTGGAGTTACGCGTTCAGGAGGGCAAATTCCGTGAGGATCTGTTCCATCGCCTGAACGTGATCCGCGTACATCTGCCACCGCTGCGCGAACGCCGTGAGGATATTCCGCGGCTGGCTCGCTATTTCCTACAGGTGGCCGCGAAAGAGTTGGGTGTGGAGGCGAAGAACCTGCATCCGGAAACCGAAACCGCCCTCACTCGCCTGCCGTGGCCGGGCAACGTACGTCAGTTGGAAAATACCTGCCGCTGGCTGACTGTGATGGCCGCCGGGCAAGAGGTACTAATCCAGGATCTGCCCTCGGAGCTGTTTGAAACCGCCGCGCCGCAAGCCAGTAACCACGGCTTACCGGACAGTTGGGCCACGTTGTTGGCACAGTGGGCCGACCGCGCGTTGCGTTCCGGTCATCAAAACCTGTTGTCCGAAGCTCAGCCGGAAATGGAGCGTACCTTGCTCACCACCGCACTACGGCATACCCAGGGACACAAGCAGGAAGCCGCCCGCCTGTTGGGATGGGGCCGGAATACCTTGACGCGTAAGCTGAAAGAATTAGGGATGGAGTAAATACCCCTCACCCAGCCCTCTCCCAAAGGGAGATGGGTCCGGACGTGCCACTGATTACCCCTGCGCTCAACTGCTACATTGTTCTGGGGAAGTGCCACAGAATAACTCCATACCTGATATCAACTCCGTTCCAGCTCCCTCTCCCTGTGGAGAGGGTTGGGGTGAGGGGCGATTGATGATGAAAAATACAATCTAGCGCACAAAAAACCAGCAATTGGAGGCTTTTACCGGGTAGGCGGCAGCAGTATGATCGAAACGCAAACTCAGGAGGCTTTTGATGCTGGATACACTCATCGTCTTTCTTACCCAGGGCGCAGACATCGGCTCTGCCGTCAGCCATTCACCGCAGGCGGCCGTTGCCACGGTGTTGTGCGCCGCACTGATAAATTTCTTCAGTTAACAGGGCGCCCCAACACTACGGCTGATACTTAGGGCGCTGCATGTGGCGCCCGTCTATCAATCGGCCCCTATCAGCCGTGGTGTTTGGTGATGTGTGTCAGATAACCCGGGAGAACTGCTGGGCACGGGCCTGTTTACGCAGGTAGATATCGAAGCACATGCAGATATTACGGATCAGCAAGCGCCCACGGGGCGTGACACGAATGCCGTGCTCATCGCGCTCCACCAGCCCGTCACGTTCGAAAGGTGCCAGCAATTCCAGATCGGCAGCAAAATAATCTGCAAACGCAATCCCGTATTGCTGCTCAATAGGTTGATAGGTCAGCTGGAAATTACAGATCAGCGTCTTGATCACGTCACGGCGCAGGCAGTCATCTTCCGTCATCGCCAGGCCACGCCACAGGGCATTCCCCTGCTCTTCCACGTTAGCGTAATACACCTTCAGCTCTTTCTGATTCTGCGCGTAGCTGTCACCCAGCATGCTGATGGCGGAAACCCCCAGGCCCAGCAGATCGCTGTCCCCTTGGGTGGTGTAACCCTGGAAATTGCGGTGCAGTTTGCCTTCGCGCTGGGCAATGGCCAGCTCATCGTTTGGCCGGGCAAAATGGTCCATGCCGATAAACTGATAGCCCGACTCCGTCAGCGAAGCGATGGTTTGCTGCAGGATATCGAGTTTCTGCTGGGCGCTCGGCAAGTCGGCGTCTTTGATTTTACGTTGGGCAGCAAACAGGTTCGGCATATGGGCGTAGTTAAATACGCTCAGGCGATCCGGGTTTAGCTCTGCCACGCGCTGCAGCGTGAAGGCAAAACTTTCTGGCGTCTGCTTCGGCAGGCCGTAAATCAGATCGATATTGGTCGAGTTGAAGCCAAGCGCTTTAGCCCGGGCAATCAGGGCAAAAATGAACTCTTCATCCTGCTCACGGTTAACCAGGCGCTGCACTTCTTTATTGAAGTCCTGCACCCCCATGCTGAGGCGGTTGAAGCCTTCGGCACGCAGGTGATCCAGCACATCCAGCTCGATTTCCCGCGGATCAACTTCGATCGACATCTCCATTTCTGGCTGGAAATCAAAGTGCTGACGCAGCATGGCAACCAGGTGGCTGATTTGCTGCTTATCCAGATAGGTTGGCGTACCGCCGCCCCAATGCAGCTGGCTGACCTTGCGGCCGGCAAACAGGGGGGCACGGGCAATGATTTCCCGCTCCAACACGGCCAGATACTCATCGGCCTTGTGAGTCTGGCGCGTGACCAGCTTATTGCAGCCGCAGAAATAGCAGAGCTTATGACAGAAGGGAATATGGACATACAGCGACAGCGGGCGCTCAGGATAGCGCGTGGCCGCGCGTTGAAACGCGGCTTCATCGTAGCCCTGGTTAAACTCCAGTGCCGTGGGGTATGAGGTGTAACGCGGGCCTGAATAGTTATATTTTTGGATCAGGGCCAAATCCCAGACAATGGTCTGTTCTGACATGCTTGCTCACTCCTTCCGATATTTTTTCCTACCGGGCCGGGAAATGGGCAGTTGTCTAC
>NZ_JBKJYW010000425.1:0-28778 GCF_046715635.1 Serratia sp. (in: enterobacteria) | reverse complement strand
GGCTTATTACGAGTGTGCTGAAATGTTCCTTTGCTCCCAAAAGGGCAAGCTCTACCAGCCCCTTCTCCTTGTGGAAGAGGGGGGCTGGTGAGGGGTAAGATAAAATGTTACTGGATGTTGTTACCCCAGTGTTTTTGCTTGCTGGTTTTGCCAATACCGGGATTAAAACTGTTGGTGGGATCGGCATCCTGATAGAACGCCTGCAAATCCGGCTTGGCATGATACAGATGGCCGACGTTGTGCTCGGCCGGATACTCTGCACCACGCTGATTGAGGATCGCCAACATCTGCTCTTTCAGCGCATGGCTGTCCGCGCCTTTTTTCACCACGTAATCCTGGTGGAACACGTGGCACATAAAGTGGCCGTAATACAGCTTGTGCACCAGTTGGTTATCGATCTCCGGCGGCAGGGTTTCGAACCACTCGGTATCGTTACGGCGCAGGGCGATATCCAGCGCCAGAATGTCCTCGACCTGGTCGGCATGTACCGCGTGATAGCGCACGGCGGCTCCCGCTGCGGCAAAGCGGTGCAGGAACGCTTTCTTACCTTCTTCAGGCGTGCAGACGAAAAAGTCACCGTCGGCCTGGGCAAAGTAGCTTTGCAGATAATGCTGGGCTTCCTCCACGCCTGGCCCGGCCATTTTCAGCAGCAGGTGGTGTTCAAAGCGTTGGCGATACGCTTTCATTCGTTGCGGCAGATGGTTAGGGGCCAGCTTGCTGAGCTTTTGCATCAGGTTATTGGTGAGGTTGTGCGGTAACAGTGGCAGTTTGTTCAGCGTGGCATCCACCCGGCCCTTCAGGGTGAAGAAGCGCGGCATTTGATCGGTGCCCAGTTTGTCGATCATCATAAAGGTGTCTTTGCCATACACCTCGGCGATATCGAAAATATCGCGGTGCATATATTCCCCGGCCACCGGCAGATTTTCAAACTGGCTCAGCATATGGCGGCGCAGCTCGGTCAATACCGCGGTGTCGTTGGTGCCGATATAGAACACCTGCTCTTTATCTTCTTTAGCGAAGGTGTCCAGACGCACTGCAAACACCGCCAGTTTCCCGGCACAACCGGAAGCTTCGAACAGGCGGCGTTTATCGGCATTAAAGCGGGAAGGGGTATCGGCATCGACATCGCGCACTCGGCTGGCGTATTCGTTGTCCGAAGCGCGCAGTTCGCCATGTTCAACATCCGTTGGTCGGTAATCGCCCTTTTCCAACCGCGTAAGGATCTCTTCGGGGGTATTGCCTAAATTGATCCCCAGATGATTGACCAGCTGTAGCTGACCATCGGCGTCCAGCTTGGCGTACAGCGCCATTTCGGTATAGGCCGGGCCGCGCTTGACCAGCGCCCCCCCGGAGTTGTTGCATATCCCCCCGATCACCGAAGCGCCAATGCAGGAAGAGCCGATCACCGAATGTGGTTCACGGCCATAAGGTTTCAACAGCCTTTCCAGCTTATTGAGCGTGCTGCCAGGGAAACCGACCACCTGCTTGCCGTTATCTAATACCTGAATATGATCGAGCCGCAAGGTGCTGACGATCACAATTTCACGGTCATAATCTTGGCCGCTGGGGGTAGAGCCTTCGGTCAAGCCGGTGTTGGCCGCCTGCATAATGACAATCTTATCGGCGGCGACACAGGCTTGCAGGATCTGCCACAGCTGCAGCAGACCAGTAGGGAACACTACGGCCAGTGCCTTACCACCGCCGGAGCGGAAACCTTTGCGATAACGTTCGGTGCTACGCTCGCCGGTCAGCACCTGCGCGTTGCCGACGATATTCTTCAACTGAGTGATAAATGCCTGCGTCATGCCCATCTCCGTGTCCCCGCCTGGCTGCAACGGGATTTAATGTTTAATAGCGTTCCTGATATCCCGCCTCGCGTTCTTCTGCGCGCAGCGTCAGGATCTCCACGCCGTCAGCGGTAACCGCCACGGTGTGCTCCCATTGGGCAGAAAGTTTTTTATCGCGGGTGACCACGGTCCAGCCATCTTTTTTCTGTTTGATACGGTGGTCTCCCTGGTTAATCATCGGTTCGATGGTAAACACCATGCCTTCCTGCAACACCGTACCGGTGCCGGGTTGGCCGAAGTGTAGCACCGCTGGGCCTTCGTGCATTTCGCGGCCAATGCCATGCCCACAATATTCACGCACTATGCTGTAACCCGCCTGTTCTGCATGTTGCTGTATGGCGTGGCCGATGTCACCTAACGTAGCACCGGGTTTCACTGCCCGGATGCCTTGCCACATTGACTCGTAGACATTGTTGACCAGCCGCTTGGCAATCGGGGTGGTTTGGCCAATGCAGTACATCTTGCTGGAATCGGCAATAAAGCCATTATTTTCCAAGGTGATATCGACATTGACGATCATCCCGGAACGCAGAATTTTGCTGGCCGACGGGATGCCGTGGCAGATCACCTCGTCGATCGAGGTATTGAGCACGTAAGGGAAATCATACTGGCCCTTGCTGGCAGGGCGTGATTTCAGCTCATTGACGATAAAGGCTTCGGTACGGTCATTGATCTCCATTGTGGTGATCCCTTCGCGGATCACCTCATCGAGCATGGCAAACACCTTGGCCAGCAGCGCGCCGGAGTGGCGCATGATGGCAATCTCCTGCGGCGTTTTAATCAAAATCTCTTTCACCCAACAATCTCCTTCAGCGTCAGCGCGTTATCTTTCATCATTTTCTTTACCAGTTGCGGATAGGTCAGCTCCGGGTTGAGTTCCGCCAGCATACCGATCCTGATCCAGTGTTCTGCCTGGGCGTTAATAGAACGCGACATGGTCAGGCTGGCGAGCCTGAGATCGTCATGTAGCGTCTCCGAGATTTTTACGATCCCCATAGCCGACTCCGTAAATGAACAATATACGGAGTGTATACGTTTTGGATGTTGCGGGTTTGTCATTCTGTGGCGCAGGCATTTTAGGCCAATGGTCATTGCCGGGGTCGCACAATGTGTTTATTGTGATCGTCGGCTTTGTTGCCATGACTTTTTTAAGAAGGATTTAGGGCGTGACTAAACTACGTGTTGGGGTGATCTTTGGGGGCAAATCGGCGGAGCATGAGGTTTCGCTGCAGTCGGCAAAAAATATTCTGGATGCCATCGACAAAGAGAAGTTTGACGTCACGCTGCTGGGCATTGATAAACAGGGGCAGTGGCACCTTAACGATGCCTCCAACTTCCTGCTGAATGCGGAAAACCCGGCGTTGATCGCGCTGAACCACTCGAATAAAAACGTGGCGTTGGTCCCTGGATATGAGAAACAGCAACTGATCGAGGCCGATGGTGCCGGTGCGCTGGGGCAGCTCGATGTGGTGTTCCCGATCGTCCATGGTACGCTCGGGGAAGATGGTTCGCTGCAAGGGCTGCTGCGCATGGCGAATATGCCGTTCGTGGGGGCGGGCGTGTTGGGTTCAGCGGTCAGCATGGACAAAGACGTTACCAAACGCCTGCTGCGGGATGCCGGGCTGGCAGTGGCCCCGTTCGTTACGCTGACGCGTTCCAACCGCAACAAGTACAGCTTTACTCAATTAAGTGAAAGCCTGGGGTTACCGCTGTTTGTTAAACCGGCGAACCAAGGCTCCTCGGTTGGCGTCAGCAAGGTGCATGATCAGGCTGAGTTTGAACAGGCGATCGCCCTGGCATTCAGTTTCGACCATAAAGTGCTGGTGGAGTCGGCTATTGTTGGCCGTGAGATCGAGTGCGCGGTGCTGGGTAACGATAATCCGCAGGCCAGCGTCTGTGGCGAAATTGTCCTGAGCGATGAGTTCTACTCTTACGACACCAAATACATTAATGAGCAGGGCGCGCAGGTGGTGGTACCGGCGGCGATCGATCAGGACGTCAGCGATAAAATCCGCGAGGTGGCGCTACAAGCCTTCAAGGCGTTGGACTGTTTGGGTATGGCGCGTGTCGACGTGTTCCTGACGCCGGATAATAACGTGATTATCAACGAAATTAATACGTTGCCCGGTTTCACCAATATCAGCATGTATCCAAAACTGTGGGGGGCCAGCGGGGTGAGCTATAGCCAACTGATCACCCTGTTGATTGAGCTGGCGCTGGAGCGGCATCAGCAGGATCGCGGGCTGAACAGTTCGGTGTTTGACAATAAGTAAATCGTGCTTCCCTGGCACTCTCCGAGTTGAAGAGTGCCAGAGGATAACGCTTTATTTCACTGTTACATCGATATCACCAAAGTACTTCTTGGACAGTTCGCCAATGGTGCCTTGCTGCTTCACCTTGGCGATGGCGTCGTTGAGCTTTTTCAGCGTTGCGGTGTCGTCTTTGCGCAAGCCAAAGGCGATGCCTTCGCCCAGGATTTTGTCGTCCTGTACCGCATCGCCAACAAACGCAAAGCCTTTACCATCCGGATGCGCCAGGAAACCGCTCTGCCCGGCAGGGGCCATGATCAGGGTGGCATCCAGGCGGCCAGCGGTCAGATCCAGATAGACCTGGTTTTGATCCTGATAGGATACGACATCAACCCCTTCCGGTGCCCAGTGTGCCTTGGCATAGTTTTCCTGAATGGAACCCTGCAATACCCCGACGTGCTTACCCGCCAGCGATTTGGCATCGGGTTGCAGGCCGCTGTCGGCCTTGGCAATCAGGCGGTTTGGCACCTGGTAGATCGAATCGGTAAACGCAATCGCCTGCCTGCGCTGCTCGGTGACGTTCATCGCCGAGTTAATTACGTCAAATTTGCGGGCCTGCAACGCCGGGATCAGGCTGTCGAACGAGGTTTCTACCCAGCTGCATTTGACCTGTGCAGCGGCGCATACGGCGTTACCCAAATCGATATCAAACCCTTCCAACTGGCCGCTGGCGGATTTGGATTCGAAAGGCGGGTATAGCGCTTCAAGGCCGAAACGCAGGCTATTGTCTGCCGCTAGTGTCGAACCGGCAGCCAGTAAACATCCCGCCGCGATCAGCGTTTTCAGTGTTTTTTTCATTGCGGTTTCTTCCCCATGGTAAAAATCAATGGATCACACCTTACACAGACGGCGAGCGCCTTCCAGTAGGGTGTCATTATCTTTCGAGAAACTAAGCCGGATAATGCCGGTATCGGTGCCGTCGCTGTAGAACGCCGACAGCGGGATGGTTGCCACCTTGGCTTCGCGGATCAAGCGCACCGCAAAATCGTTGTCGCTTTCATTACTGAAACCGCTAAAGCGGGCCAGCATAAAGAAGCTGCCACGGCTAGGCAGTAATTCAAAGCGCGAATTTTGCAACGCGGCTGCCAGCAAATCGCGTTTTTGCTGATAGAACTCCGCCAACCCCAGGTAACTCTGTGGATTATTCAGGGCTGCGGCAAAGGCGTATTGCATCGGCGTATCGGCAGAGAACACCATAAATTGGTGCACCTTGCGGATCTCATCCATCAGCGCTGCTGGTGCCATGCAGTAGCCGACGCGCCAACCGGTGACGTGGTAGGTTTTGCCAAAGGAAGAGACGATCACGCTGCGCTCGGCCAGAGCAGGATGGCAGGCCATACTGTGGTGAATGCCGCCGTCGAAAACTACGTGTTCATACACTTCATCGGAAAGAATGACGATATCGGTATTGCGGGTCAGGGCGGTCAGGCGCTCGATATCGTGTTCATCGAATACGCTGCCGGTAGGGTTGTGCGGGCTGTTGACGATGATCATCCGCGTTTTGCTGGTGATTGCCGCCGCCACCTCATTCCAGTCTATGGTTAAATCTTGCAGTGAAAGCTTGATGGCAACCGGAGTTGCCCCTTGCAGGCGCACAATCGGGGCATAGCTGTCAAAGGCGGGTTCGAAATAGATGACTTCATCACCGGGATGGACCAGCGCGCTAATGGCGGAGTACAACCCTTCACTGGCGCTGGCGATCACTGTGATCTCCTCGTCAGCGTCATAGCGTGCGCCGTACAAGCGCTCAACTTTTTCCGCCAGTGCATGACGCAGTGCCGCTACGCCGCTCATTGGGGCGTACTGGTTATGACCTGCGCGCATGGCTTGGGCGACGCCCTCAACCAGTTGCACATCACAGGCAAAATTGGGGGCGCCCTGCGACAGATTCAGGGCTTGATGTTCGGCGCTCAATTGGCCAATCACGGTGAAAATGGTGGTGCCAACGTCCGGTAGTTTCGAACGTTGCGAGCAGGCGCTGTGCATAGGGGCTCCTGGCAAAAGAATCGAGTGTCGAATGATTAAGCATCAGTTAGGATGGGCTAACAAGAGAAAATTCGTCATGCTTGTCATGCAGCCAGATCATGGCTGCTAATGAAAATAAATGCAGGTGTCGGGATTTATTATGCAAACATCGCTGCCGTCGCTCGACGTGCTGAAAACCTTTGTGGTGGTCGCTGAGCGCCTCAATTTCACCCATGCGGCCCAGGCGCTGCATCTGACGCAGGGTGCGGTCAGCCGCCAGATCCTGGGATTGGAACAGCAACTGGGTTATCCGCTGTTTAGCCGCCGCGCGCGTGGGTTAACACTGACACCACAGGGGGCGCTGTTGTTGGCACCGGTACAGCTCGCATTAGAACAATTGGCGCAAGCGCTGGCCAAGGCTGGGGAACAGCCGGGTACGCTACGCGTCAAGTGCCCAACCTGTGCGATGCGCTGGGTATTGCCGCGCATTATTCGCCTGCAGAATGAACGGCCAGAGATGCATATCGAACTGACCGCGTCGGTGTCACACGGGCTGGATTTCGGCAGCGAACATTTTGATGCGGCGGTGGTATTTGGCAAACCTCAGGGCAAACGGCTGGTGGTGCACCACCTGTTTGATGAGATCCTGACGCCGGTCTGCACCCCGAACTATTTGCCTGACCTGGTTCGGCCTCCAGAACCTGCCGATCTGGCAGAGACAACCTTGCTGCATCCTACGCGCGATCGCCGTGATTGGTTGTTATGGTTGAAAGCGGCGGGGCAGACGGCTTTGCCCTCCGCCAAGTCACAGCATTTTGATACGCTCGATCTGGCAATGAGCGCCGCGTTACAGGGCTGTGGTATCGCCATTGGCGATCTGTGCCTGCTGGAGGAGGATATTCAGGCCAATCGCATTATTACGCCGTTCCCTATCAGCGTGGTCAGCGGTGCCGCCTATTATCTGGTTTACCCCGAACATGCGGTGGTGCCTGCGGCCTTAACCCGGCTGGTGGAGTGGCTGGGGGCAGAGGCGCAAGCCAGCCGGAGCAGACTGCATCATCTGCTAACAACAACGCAGACGAATTGATTCTGCAAACAAAAAGAGTATGGCAAACTGCGTGCTCACATCTATTAATGCCTCCTGGCCGACTTTGGCGGCGGGGACGTGCCTGAGAATCAAACTATGAAATGGCTTTGTGTGGTGAGTATGTTGTCCGGCCTGGCTATCAGCCCGGTTTTTGCGCAGGAAAGCAGTGCGACCCAAGGGATTTATGCTCAGGAGCGTGATGCCTTTGTCTCCAACCTGATGAAGCAAATGACGCTGGAAGAGAAAATCGGCCAGTTGCGTTTAATCAGCGTTGGGCCAGATAACCCGAAAGAGGCCATCCGTGATGGCATCAGCAAAGGCCAGATTGGGGCGATCTTCAACACCGTGACCCGGCCAGATATCCGTGCCATGCAGGATCAGGCCATGCAACTCAGCCGCCTGAAGATCCCGCTGTTTTTTGCTTATGACGTAGTACATGGCCAGCGTACCGTGTTCCCGATCAGCCTGGGGCTGGCGGCGAGCTTTGATCTGGAAGCCATTGCCCTGAGTGGCCGCGTTTCGGCGCAGGAAGCCAGCGATGATGGCCTGAACATGACCTTCTCGCCGATGGTCGATATTACCCGCGATCCACGTTGGGGCCGGGTCTCTGAAGGGTTCGGTGAGGATACCTGGCTGGTATCGAAGATTGCCAAGGTGATGGTGGATGCTTACCAGAATGGCGATCCGTCCAAGCCGGGATCGGTGATGGCCAGCGTGAAGCACTTTGCCCTGTATGGCGCAGTTGAAGGGGGTCGCGACTACAACACCGTCGATATGAGCCCGTTGCGTATGCATCAGGATTACCTGCCGCCGTATAAAGCGGCGGTGGATGCAGGCAGCGGTGGCGTGATGGTGTCGCTTAACTCAATCAACGGCGTACCGGCGACGGCCAACCCGTGGCTGCTGAAAGATCTGCTACGTGACCAGTGGGGCTTCAAAGGCATCACCATCAGCGATCACGGCGCGATTAAAGAGTTGATTAAGCATGGCGTGGCCGAGGATGCGCGTGACGCGGTGCGCTTGGCGATCACCTCCGGTGTCGACATGAGCATGAGCGACGAGTATTACGACCAATACTTGCCGGGGCTGGTGAAGGAGGGGCTGGTTTCTGAAAGCGAAATCGACCGTGCCTGCCGCGACGTGCTGAACACCAAATATGATATGGGCCTGTTTAAAGATCCGTATAACCATCTTGGCCCGGTAGGCTCCGATCCACAGGATACCAATGCCGAAAGCCGTCTGCATCGTGCCGAAGCCCGCGTGATTGCCCGTAAAACGATGGTGCTACTGAAAAATGACAAGCAGACGCTGCCATTGCAAAAGCAGGGCACCATTGCGCTGATCGGGCCGATGGCCGACAGCCAGCGCGATATTATGGGGAGCTGGTCGGCAGCAGGCGTAGTGAAGCAGTCGATCACCGTGCGTGAAGGGTTGCAGAATGCGGTGGGCGACAAGGCCAGCATCCTGTACGCCAAAGGGGCCAACATTACCCAGGACAAGAGTATTGTTGATTATCTGAACGAGTATGAAACTGCGGTGGCCTTTGACACGCGTCCGCCACAACAGATGATCGATGAAGCGGTGAAGATCGCCAATCAGGCGGACGTAGTGGTGGCGGTAGTGGGGGAAGCGCAGGGGATGGCTCATGAAGCCTCCAGCCGGGCGGATATCACCATTCCGCAAAGCCAGCGTGACCTGATCGCGGCGTTGAAAGCCACCGGCAAACCGCTGGTGCTGGTGCTGATGAATGGCCGCCCGCTGGCACTGAGCTGGGAAAGTGAGCAGGCAGATGCGATGCTGGAAACCTGGTACAGCGGCACCGAAGGCGGCAACGCCATTGCCGACGTGCTGTTTGGTGACTATAACCCTTCCGGCAAGCTGCCAATGACCTTCCCACGCTCGGTGGGGCAGATCCCGATGTACTACAACCATCTCAACACTGGCCGACCGTTCGGCAAGGAAAACCCGGGCAAGTACACTTCGCGTTACTTTGATTCGCCGAATGGCCCGCTGTATCCGTTTGGGTATGGTCTGAGCTATAGCCAGTTTACCCTGTCGGACTTCAAGCTCTCCAGCCCCGAGATGGCGCGCGACGGTAAAATTACCGCCAGCGTGATGCTGAAAAACACCGGTAAGTATAACGGTGCCACCGTGGTGCAGCTGTATGTGCAGGATGTGACCGCCTCGGTCAGCCGCCCGATCAAGGAGCTGCGTAACTTCAAGAAGGTGACGTTGCATGCCGGGCAGGAACAGCGGGTGGAATTACCCATTACCGAGGACGATTTGAAGTTTTATAACGCCAGCCTGAAATGGGGCGCGGAGCCGGGTAAATTCAAGGTGTTTGTTGGCCTGGACTCGGACAACCTGCAACAGCAGAGCTTTATCCTGAAATAAGTTTCTGAGGGGACAAGGTATCCCGGCTCCGACGCCATGTTCCCTCACCAAATACCAAGGGGTTCACGATAAAAATCACCGGAGATTGCACCATGAAAAGATATCTGGACTGTAGCGCCAGCGATCTGGCCAATATCAGCAAAGACGACCTGATCTACGCCATCCGTGCCAGCGAAGGGCGCATCTTGGTCAGTGAAACCATCGCGGTCACTCAGCCGCTGCTCAATAACGTCACCAATGCCGAGCTGGCCGCCAGTCAGGGGGCCGACATCCTGCTGCTGAACCTGTTTGATGTCAATCAGCCGCACATTGCCGGGTTGCCTGCCGATGTGCCACCAGAGGATGCCATACGCGAACTGCAACGGCTGACGGGGCGCGTTATCGGGGTCAATCTGGAAGCCGTCGATCCGGCGTTTGCCACCAAGCATAATGAGTTCTGGCAGATGACGGCGGGGCGTGCGGCCACGGCGGAAAATGCCCGAAAACTGTATGAGCTTGGTGCTCGCATGGTGGTATTGACCGGTAACCCAAATAATGGCGTCAGTAATCAGGCCATCGCCGAGGCGCTGAAGCACATTCGTGACGAAGTGGGCGATAAGCTGGTGCTGGTGACCGGCAAAATGCACGGTGCCGGGATTGTGCGTGAAAGCGGCAGCCAGTTGATCACTGAGCAAGATATTGCGCTGTTTATTGAAAACGGGGCCGACATTGTCCTGTTGCCTGCGCCAGGTACCATCCCCGGCATGTCGCAGGAAAAGGTCGCCGCGCTGATTGCGTTTACCCAGCAGCAGGGCGCGCTGGCGATGACTGCTATTGGCACTTCTCAGGAGGGGGCAGATGTGCAAACCATTCGCCAGATTGCCCTGATGAGTAAAATGGCCGGAGCCGATCTGCACCACATCGGCGATACCGGCTATCTTGGCTTGGCGTTGCCGGAGAATATCTTTGCCTACAGCGTGGCGATCCGCGGTGTACGCCACACCTATACCCGTATTGCTCGCTCAGTTAACCGCTAGCGTTTCAGTCCCTTACGCATTCTGTAGCTCGTTAAATCCCCTCACCCCAACCCTCTCCCCAAAAAGGAGAGGGAGCCAGCTCGGTGTTGTGGTCAGGAACCTTACTCAATCGGCGGCTCGTTCGGTCAGACACTGCACTCAATTTGTGGCACGTTCAGTCCCCTCTCCCTGTGGTAGAGGGTTAGGGTGAGGGGCAAATTTCCTCGTTTATTTCCCTTTTCAACGCGTTGTTTGATCCGGCAGATTGTTTCATTGCGGCTATCGCTATATCATTTTGTATATAACGATAATCTACCGGAAACGCCCATGTTCAAACGCCTATTACTGCTTGCTGTTCTCTTCTCATCCGCCGCCTTGGCGGATCGCCAGGTTACCGATCAACTCAACCGCGCCGTGACGCTGCCAGATCACATCACCCGTGCCGTGGTGCTACAACATCAAACGTTAAACCTGCTGGTACAGCTAGACGCCATGCCGCAGGTGATTGGCGTGCTCAGCAGTTGGCAGAAACAGCTGGGGCCGAACTATCTGCGCTTGGCCCCAAGCCTGGCCAAGATGCCCATGCCGGGCGATCTTACGGCGGTCAATATCGAAAGCCTGCTGGCTCTGCACCCGCAGGTGGTGTTTGTGGCCAACTATGCCCCGGCGGATATGATCGCCCAGATCGAGCAGGCAGGTATTCCGGTGGTGGCAATCTCGCTGCGCCGTGAACCGGCGGCTCAGTCTGGGAAAATCAATCCGGTACTAGAAAATGAAGATCTGTCTTATAACCTCGGCCTGCAAGATGGTATTCGCCTGATTGGCAAGGTGATGGGCCGCGAGGCCCAGGCGGATGCGATGGTGAAAGATGTTTTCCAACAGCGCGCGTTGGTGGCGAAACGTCTGCAGGATATCCCAGAGGATCAACGGGTGCGGGTCTATATGGCTAACCCGGATTTGACTACCTACGGCTCGGGAAAATATACCGGTTTGATGATGCAACATGCGGGTGCCGTGAACGTAGCGGCCAAAGACATTCAGGGTTTCAAACAGGTTTCCATCGAAGACGTGCTGAAGTGGAACCCGGCGGTGATCTTGGTGCAGGAACGTTATCCTGAGGTGGTGCAGCAGATCCTCACTTCACCACAGTGGCAGCCGATCGACGCGGTGAAACACAAACGGGTTTACCTGATGCCGGAATATGCCAAAGCCTGGGGCTACCCAATGCCAGAAGCGTTGGCGTTAGGGGAACTGTGGATGGCAAAAACGCTCTACCCGCAGCGTTTCACCGATGTTGATCTGCAACAGCACGTAGACGCCTACTATCAACGCTATTACCGCGCCAGCTGCTGCCAGAGCGGCAAATGAAACTGGGGTTGTTGCTACTGCTCACGGCCTGCTGTGCACTGTTCTCCCTGGGTATTGGCCGCTATCCGGTCACGGCAGGTCATAGCCTGCTGATTTTGTTGGAACCAGTTATTGGCCAGCACGCAGATATCACGGCTATCGAACGTCAGGTGATCCTCGGCGTGCGTGTGCCACGCGTGTTGTTGGCAATGGGGGCGGGCGCAGCTTTAGCGCTGTGTGGGGCGGCTCTACAAGGGATCTTTCGTAACCCGCTGGTTGATCCACATATTATCGGCGTTTCTTCTGGGGCGGCTTTTGGCGGCACCTTGGCGATCCTGCTTGGTTTGCCGGTATTGATGCTGTTGCTGAGTGCTTTTGTCTTTGGCATGTTAGCGCTGTTGCTGATTTTTGCCATCACCAGCGCCATCGCCCGGCGCAATATCCTTTCCTTGGTGCTGGCTGGGGTGATCCTTAGCGGCTTTTTCTCGGCCTGCGTCAGCTTGGTGCAGTATCTGGCCGATAGCGAAGAGAAGTTGCCCAGCATCGTGTTCTGGTTGCTAGGTAGCTTTGCTACGGCGGATAGCCATAAGATGCTGATGCTGTTCCTGCCGCTACTGCTGGCCGGTGGCCTGTTATTGGCTCTGCGTTGGCGTATCAACCTGCTTTCTTTGGGGGACGAGGATGCCGCCGCGCTTGGGATTAACGTGGAACGCACCCGTTGGCTGATCCTGACGCTGTGTGCGGTGATTGTGGCTGCACAGGTGGCCGTCAGCGGCAGCATTGGTTGGGTGGGGCTGTTGATCCCGCATTTGTCTCGTCTGCTGGTGGGGCCGGACCATCGGCGTTTATTGCCCGCCGCGATGTGCCTTGGGGCGCTGTATATGATGTTGATCGACGATTTGGCCCGCACCTTAAGCAGTAGTGAAATTCCTCTGGGTATTCTAACCGCCTTGATTGGCGCTCCTTTATTCGCCTTGTTGCTACGCCGTACGCAGGTAAGGGGCTGGAATGGCTGAAATACTGCTACAGGTCAGCAACCTGAGCTTTGGCTGGCCAGGACAACCCAAGTTGTTCAAACAGCTTGATTTGCAGTTACAGCGAGGGGAAGTGCTGGCAGTGCTTGGCCCCAATGGGCGTGGCAAAAGTACCTTGATGCAACTTTTGTTGGGCACTTTGCCGCTGCAGCAAGGGAGCGTGACCGCGCACGGTGGGTTAGGGTTTGTGCCACAATATTTCACGCCGCCGTTTGCTTATAAGGCGCTGGATATTGTGTTGATGGGTCGGGCTCGGCATGTCGGGCTGTTTCGTTCGCCTTCGGCTCAGGATCATCAGTTGGCTAGACAAGCCCTGCATTCGCTGGATATGTTGACCTTTGCCGATCGTGAGTTTGGCAGCCTGTCCGGTGGGCAGCGCCAGTTAGTACTGATAGCCCGGGCGTTAGCGATGGCCTGTGAAGTGCTGATCCTCGATGAGCCGACCTCGGCATTGGATTTGCACCACCAGGACCGGGTGTTGACCATGATCGACCAACTGGCACGAGAACGGCAGATGGCGGTGATATTCTCGACTCATCAACCCAATCATGCTCATGCTGTGGCAGACCGCGCACTCTTGCTGGGGGCAGAAGGGCAGCATCTGTTGGGCAGTTGCCAACTGGTGCTGACGGCAGACCATCTCTCACCACTGTTCCATTTACCGGTTGAACGGGTATCCGTGCCCTTTGCAGGCAACCATCTGGAAACGTTGGTGCCTATCTTCCACAGTCAACGGGAGCGCAACCGTGAATAAAATTACTCTGTTTGCCGCAGGCAGCCTGCGGCTGGCGTTCACTCCGCTGTTGGTGGCGTTTGAGCAGGAGAGCGGTCACCGGGTCGAGGCCACCTTTGGCCCGGCTGGGCTGTTGCGGGAACGCATTGAGCAGGGGGAAAGGCCGCAGGTGTTTGCCTCTGCCAATCTCGAACATCCGCAGCGGTTGGTAGCCCTCGGTTTTGCGCAGGCGGTACAGCCGTTTACCCGCAATCGCCTCTGTGCCACCGTGCGTAATATCCCGAAGTTAACGCAGCCGGATGTGATGACGTTGCTGTGCGATCCCCAATGGCGTGTCGGCACCTCAACGCCGCTAGCCGATCCTTCCGGCGACTATGCGCAACAGCTGTTCGATCGCCTGGAGCAGTGCTTGCCGGGGCAGGGGAGCGCATTGCGCAGCAGAACAGTGCCGCTGGTTGGTGGGCCAGATTCTGCGCCAATACCGGCGGGCCGGTTGGCTGCGGAATATCTGCTTGCGGAAGGTCTGGCGGATATCTTTCTTGGCTACGCCAACTATGCCGATACCTTAGCCGCCTGCGCGCAGGTAAAAGTGCGTAGATTGCCTACCGTGCTCGACTTCAAAGTGATCTATGGCCTGTGTCTATTGGATGAAAGTTGTGTGGCAGCGTGGGCGTTGGTGGCCTTTATTCTGAGTGCTCAAGGGCAGAGGATTTTACAGCGCATGGGCATGTTAGCGTTAGATTAATCCATTACTATCAATAACATTAAGTTGTTAGCTTAATAACGTGACAGCTTGGTAACTTGTTTAATAAGCTTGCCAGCTTACTGGTTTTTTAACTTGTTAACTTGTTAAGCTGGCAAGTTGTTGAGTTATTCAGATCTTCTTTAGCAAGGCCAGCAACTGCGCCTCGCTCTTATCGGCCAAACTATCGATGGCCAACTTGATCACATCGGAACGGGTGATGCGCGCGATGCCATTACGTGCCGCATGACCGATCACTTCGTCGATCATCTCCACGTGGTTATCCGTCAGGCTGACGGACAGTGCTTTATAAACGCGCTTACGGCCCTGGGGCTTTTCGGCAACAGCGGCAGGCGCAGGAACAATCAACGTATGCGAAGTGGCGCTGTTGATAAATTCATCTTCCGACATGCGGTGGGTTGGCGTACGTTTTTTCACAGGATCACCTCTGTTACCAGGCTTTCGATTTCGTGCTGGGCCTTTTCGTTGCGCGCTTCATGTACGGTTAGCGCTTCACCCCAGGCATCACGATAAATTTTGCGATCGCACAGGCGGTTGTTCACCAACTTCAGTTCCGGGTATTCGCTTAACACTTCGGCCGCTTCGTTGGCTTCATTAATGAAGATGTTGGTTGGGCACAGGTTGAGCACAATGTGGCCTTTTACCTTTTCATTGTATTCTTGGGCGGTGGAGAACATTTCGGACAGGTAGCCGATAGTATCCAGGTCCATCTGCGAAGGGCGCAACGGTGAGATAAACAGATCGGCGGCCAGCAGCCCGGAGCGTAATTCTGCGCTGTCGCGGCCAGCGGTATCAACAATCACATAATCGTAGTGACGATTCAGTTCCAGCAGGGTTTCTTTGATCTTGCCTGAGGCGGCCACCACCGGGATCTGTGGAAGCCCTTCAACATTCTGGCGGTCGTTGAACCAGGTCATGATGGATTTCTGGTCGTCCGCATCGACGATAATGGCCGTCTTTTTCTGCTGGAGGATCAGGTATCCGGCGATGTTTACCGCCATGGTCGATTTGCCGACGCCGCCTTTCTGCGAACCAATCAAAACAATCATGTTGCCATCTCTCAAGTTGCCAAGCGGATAACTTATCAATTAGTTAACTTAATAAGTTAATGCGCTTGCTAGGTTGGTAATTAAATGAGTTAACAAGTGCGTATGAAGACAATATGCCCCATTGGCAGCGGCTTGCCAAGGGGGGGGAGTCTTAACTTGTGGGTTTATTTGTTTAGTAACTTACTAGCTTGATAATCCTTTGGCCAAGGGAAAGGGCTGCAATAGGCGATGGATTTAACTAAGTTAATAGCTTAACAGAGTGGTATTTTGTGAAGTGATTAAGGTAGGAGTTTGGCGGAACCGCATGCAAGGTGCGGTTCCGCTTGGGGGAATAACGTTACTTTTTCATCATATTTTTCAGATTGGCGAAGGGGTTATGTGTGGCTAACCCTACGTCTTTCTGTGCATCTTCACCGGCGACCACCGTAGAGCCATACTGATCGGCTTCGGTGTATTTTGAGTGTTCATGATCGTGGCAGTACAGGCACAGCATCTCCCAGTTGCTACCGTCTTCCGGGTTGTTGCTGTGGTCATGATCGATGTGATGCACCGTCAGTTCACGCAGGTTGGAGTAAACAAATTCGCGTGAACAGCGCCCGCAGACCCACGGGAAGATTTTCAGTGCTTTTTCGCGGTAACCGGTTTCCAGTCTCGCGTAGTTTTTTGGAATGTATGCCATGTGGGCACCTACAGGAACAGAATAATATTGCGCTCAATATTACCACAAACCACACGTAGGCAAGCTAGTGGAATCGCTCTACTGCCCACTCGATAAAGACCCGCAGTTTGGCACTGAGATGGCGGTTTGAAGGGTAAACCACATACATCTGTTCATCCGGCGGTTGCCAGTTATCCAACAGGCTGATCAGTTCGCCGTTGTCCAGATGCGGCTGTGCCATAAAACGTGGCGTTTGAATGATACCCAGGTCCGCCAACCCGGAGGCAAGGTGGGCGTTGCTTTCATTAACACTAACCTGGTAGCGGTGCTGGATATCGATGGTTTTTCCCTGATCGATAAATTGCAGCGGCTGAATGCGATCGTTCAACGCGTGGCGATAGTGCGCCAACGGGTATCCCTGCTCCAGATCGCAAGGGTGTTGTGGAGTGCCGTGGCGAGCTATGTAGGCTGGCGTTGCGCAGGTCACCCATTGCAAGGCAAACAACCGCCGGGCGATCAGGCTGGAATCGGCTAAAGGGCCGCTGCGGATCACGCAGTCTGCGCTGTCGTTGATTAAATCGATGTTGCGATCGCCCACCCCGAGATCGATCTGAATCTGCGGATAGCGGGCGATAAACTCAGGTAGTGCAGGTAACAGCACCAGCCGTGCGGTGGAACCTCCGGCATCAATGCGTAATACGCCCTGTGGTGCGGATTGTGATTCGGTCATGCAGCCTTCCATCTGCTCCAACTCCGCCAGCCATTTTACCGTGCGGCGGTAATAGCATTCGCCCTCTGAAGTGACCGAAACGCTGCGGGTGGTGCGTTGGAACAGCTTGGTTTGCAGGTGGTTTTCCAGGCTCTGGATCAGTTTGGTGACGGTGGCTTTTGGCATACGCAGCGAATCAGCGGCGCGGGTAAAGCCGCCGGTTTCCACCACGCGATTAAACACGCGAATAGCTAGCAGATGGTGATCCATAACGCTCTCAATAATGTGCCCCGGCAATTTTCCGGGGCATGTTTCTCCAGGGGAATAATGATTATGGCTGCTTAACGCTAATCATGCCGCTACGTAATGACCAGCCAAACACCAGCATGGCGGAAAGGATCAGGGCCCCACCGAACAGCATTGCGCTACTGACGCCTTGCCAATCAACTACTTCCCCGCCGAGCAATGCGCCCGAGGCCAGAGCAATCTGGATCACGCTCACCAATAATGCTTGCCCGGCCTCCGGTGCCTGGGGAACGGCGGCAAACATCCAGTTGGTAGCACAGACCGGCACCGCGCCAAATGCCAACCCCCAGACCAACACCATCAGGGTGGCTCCAGGGATCCCGCTGAGGAAGGGGGAAACAATCAGGATACTGGCCAGCATGGCGGTGATCAGGATAAAGGTGGCGCGCAGGCTATGTTCCGCTAACCGCTCACCCAGGAAAGTGCCAAGCAGGCCGATAGCGCCATAGGCAAGGAGTTGCAACGAAATCGCCGAAGGGCTGAGGACAAACACTTGCTGCAACAGTGGGCGCAGGTAGGTATAGGCGGCAAAATGGCCGACAAACAGCAACACGATGGCGATTAGCCCAATGCGCGCCATTGGCAGACGCAGCGGCAACAGCAGATCGCTCGCTGTCACCGCGCGGCTTGGCGGCACCGACGTCAGCAGGCGCATTTGTGCCAACAACACGATACCCGCCAACACTGAGCTGCCAAAGAAGGCCGCACGCCAGCCGAACAGATCGCCGATCAATGCCCCGGCAGGCACGCCACAGACAGCACCGACCGAGATGCCGCTCAGGATCAGTGCGGTCGCCCGGCCCTGGCTGGCAACCGGCACCAGGTGGCGGCCATAGTTGGCGGCGAAAGACCAGAATCCCCCGACGCAGACGCCCAGCAGTACACGGCCAAGCAGCATCATAGGGAAGTTCACCGCCAGCGCGGAAACCAGGTTGGAAATAATCAGCAGTGTGGACAGGCCCAGCATCAGCAACCGCCGATCGAGTCGCCCAGAGAGCAGGCTTAGAACGGGTGCGGCCACGGCGGCAACCACGCCGGGGATGGTGACCATCAGGCCGGCTTTACCGGTGCTGACATCCAGGGAAGGGGCGATGTTGGTGAGTAGCCCGATAGGCAGGAACTCGGTGGTGACCATGACAAAACAGGCGACCGTCAGCGAGAAGATCGCCAACCACGGTGATGATGCAGGTTTATCTTTATTATTCAGCATAGTAGCACTCATCTCAGGTGAATGTGCACGTCGTACGCCAGCTGTACGAGTGATCGGGATCACAATTTACGCAGCGATGCGCGGCGAATAAATCCATCTGTGGTGGTTACACTGTTTCCACAGGGGAATAATCTTCTGGATCAAGTGTTGGCGCGGGTTTGCGGGGTGGTGGAGGGAAAAAGACATTTTCGCATAAGCTTATACTCTGAACGGCTAAACCGCTGACCTGATGGCCAGTTAGACGCGACATGGCCAAATCTGTCACAAGGCTTCTCATCGGCAAAAACTAAAAATGAAAAGGTGTTTTACAAAAATAAAACAATGTTTCACTTTTCGTGATTAAGATCTCGAATCAATCATGTGCCGGCAGTAAAAAAAAAAGCCCGCATGGTATCACTGTGCCCATCGAAGGCTCATTGCTCCCTTCACCTTTCAAGCTAAAGCACCGTAGGCCAGGGTGTGTTTTGTCCTCGCAAACTGCGGCTTGGGATCTATTGGGTAACAAGACATTCGTCCTTCCTGAAAAATTGTGTAAATAATGAGGGATATTGTGGACATATTGCTGAGTTTGGTAAAAACACCATCGGTTATCATTGCGATCGTCGCCTTCCTGGGGCTGATTTTTCAACGAGCACCGATTTCAAGGATTATCACCGGGACCTTACTCTCCTTCATCGGTTTCACCATGATCAAGGTGGGTGGCAGCATTTTGATGAAGGTGCTAACCGCATTCAGCTCACTGTTTTCTAACGCATTTAATATTGTTGGTGTGGTGCCGAGCAACGAAGCTATCATGGCGGCGACCATCGATAAACTGGGGGCGACAGCCGCGGTGATCCTGCTGTTCTCAATGGTGCTGAATATTTTGCTGGCGCGTTTTACCCGCTTTAAAAATATCTATCTTTCCCTGCACCTGGTGCTGTTTATGGCCTTTGCGTTGACGGCGGTGTTGGCAGAACTGGGCTACAGCCATTTCGCTATCGTGACTATCGCCTCAATCTTCATTGGTTGTTATATGGCGATATCCCCGTATATCTTGAGCAAGTTCAGCCGGGATATTATCGGTTCTAACGATTACGCCATTTCCCATGCGGCGATCTCCTCCTATATTATCGGTTCTTATATGGGGAAATGGTTCGGTAATAAAAAGCACGATACCGAACACGTGGTGATCAGCAATAAGTTTGACTTTATCCGTGAGCCTAACGTCGCCACGCTGTTAACCATGTTAATCCTGCTGGTCATCTCCAGTATCTTCGCCACACAGCCGCAGGTTAAGGACGCTATGGCCATGGTTTATGGTGCCGGGGCTGCGGATAAAAACGTACTGATCTTTGTACTCGAACAGTCGGCGATTTTTGCCTGTGGACTGTATATGGCCAAGGCTGGCGTCAACATGTTTACCGCAGAGATCGTGCCCGCGTTCAAAGGATTTGCCAAAGTGTTTGCCCCAGGAGCTGTGCCGGCAGTGGATGTGATGGTGTTGTTTACCAAGGCGCCTAATGCCACCCTGATCGGCTTCCTGGTCAGTTTCTTGGTCGAGCTGGTCTGTATTCTGATTTTCCCGTTTATCGGTTTGCCGATTATCGTGCCCGGCATTATGGCCAGCTTTATTACCGGCGGCGCGGCGGCGATATTTGGTAATGCGACCGGCGGGTTCCGTGGGGCTATCATTGCCAGTACCATCAACGGCCTACTGTTGTGCGTGTTCCCGGCGCTGACACTGCATCTGTTCGCGGGCCTGGGTGCCAATGGCGTGACCTTTGCCGACCCGGACTTCACCATTTCATCGCTGCTGATCAACACCGTGTTTGGTTGGTTTAAGTAATCGTCCCCCTGTTAGTTCCTGCCACTTGCCACCCTTTCGGGGGTGGCTTATTGTTCCCACCCTACAGACTTTGATGCCTCTAAGGACGAGGTAGGGTAATTTCGTTCAATACTCCCCTGCTGTAACCCGGCACGCTGGCACCTGTAATCCTCTTCTACAGGTGCTGACTATGACACTTTACCTCTCTATGGCCGCTTTTGCGCTGGCCTCCTCGATTACTCCCGGTCCGGTAAACATCGTGGCACTTAGCTGTGGAGCGCAGTTTGGCTTTACGACCAGCCTGCGGCATGTGACCGGTGCGACCTTGGGTTTCACGTTATTACTGGTGTCGGTTGGCTTGGGAATGCATGAAGTGCTTACTTTATGGCCGGGACTGACCACCGTGATCCTCTGGGGCGGCGTGGCCTTTCTGCTTTATATGGCCTATCAGCTTGCAGCGGATGACGGGAAACTGAGCCAGGGCAATCGGCAGCAAACCCCCTCTTACTGGTATGGTGCCCTGTTGCAATGGTTGAATCCCAAGGCTTGGCTGGCTTCGGTTGCCAGTATGGGAGCCTTTGTCGCTGATGGGGAAATGCGGCTGCTGTGGCAATTTGCTGGGCTCTACTTTGTGATTTGCTACCTGTCGATAGCCTGTTGGGCCTATGCTGGGGCGATGCTGAGCAGCCTGTTGCAGCGGGAGCACAACCTGCGGCGTTTTAACCGCATGATGGCGCTGTTACTGGTGTTCAGCGCCTGTTACTTGCTGGCTGAGGGGATCTGATACTGGCCGGGGGTGGCTGCCAGCAACTGTTTGAAGGTGCGCTGAAAGTGCGCCTGATCTGCAAAGCCGCTTTCGTTGGCGGCGGCGGCAATGGAGAAGCCCTGTTTCAGTAGCCGCTGGCCGTGCTGAACGCGCTGATTGACCAGGTAGGCATGCGGTGTCATGCCGTAGCGCTTCTTGAATGCGCGGATCAGGTAAGAGGGGGAGAGCGCCGAAGCTTGGCAGATCGCCTCCAACGTCAGCGACTGGGTGCAATGAGTACGGATAAACGCCGCAGCCATTTCCAATTTAGGGGTCATATCCTGCTGTGGAACCGGAGATTCGCCGAGTAACTGCGGCAGATTGCTGAAGTAATCCACCAGGGCAATCTGCTTTTCCAGATGGCAACAGAGTGGATCGGTCAGTACCCCATACAGCTGATTCAGGCCGCTAAACAGCGCCTTATCCTGGCTGATAATCTGCTTGAACGGCACAAAGCCGCCGCTAGGATCCTGCTGTAGCGTTGCCAACCAGTGCTGGTCGATATAAAACATGGTGTAGGCCCAACGCTGGTCGCCAATGGGGTTGCAGCCGTGCGTCTGCTGCGGGTTGATGATCACCACGTCACCGGTTTTAACCTGGAGGTGCTGGTCGCCGTTAATATAGGTGCTGGTTCCAGCGGTGATGGTGCCAATACAGAAGAACTCATGGCTGTGCCGCGCATAACAGAGCTTGCGGCCATCTTCGACGGCGCGGGCCTCAACGAACGGTAGGCGTTCATCGCGCCAGAATTGTGGGGCTTGATTGCTCATCGTTTCTTCTCTGGCATCATGACGGGGGGATCTTGTTATAGCGTAAATCGTATTGTGTGGTCGAGAGGGAACAGGAAAATGACAACGTGGTTAGAGCGGATGATTTTGCCGCCGGTGGTGATGGCAGTTTGTGCTGCGGGGATGGCGGCAACCCGCTGGCTAGCCGAGGGGGCCTGGCAAGATAACTGGCTTATTCTCTTGGCCGCTGGTGTATTGGCGGTGGCTTCCTTGATAATCATGTTTAGTGCCAGTTATGCTTTTCACCGGGCTGGCACCACGCTGCATCCACAAAAATTTCAGCGGGTCAGCGCGTTGCTGGTCAACGGAGTTTTCCGTTTCAGCCGTAATCCGGTGTATCTGGGGCAGATCCTGCTGTTGGCGGCTTGGGGACTATTGCTGGGAGGTGTCGGCGTCTGGTTAGGGTGGGGGCTGTTTTTTGCCTATCTGGATCGCGTGCAGATCCCGCGTGAAGAGGCGTTTTTACGTACCAACTTTGGGCAAGACTACGATGTGTTTTGCCGTCAAGTAAGGCGTTGGCTTTGAGGCCCCTCACCCTGTGGGTGAGGGGGTCATTTTGATGCTGAATATCAATCTTCTTCTTCGTTACGAGCCATCAGTTGCCGCTGATGTTCATCACTGGCCGCCTGGATCTCCTCCAGCACCGAGTCAACGTCGGCCCGCTTGCTGGTTTCAACAAACTTACCGGTCAACTCCGTCTCCGGCGTCAGGTTACCCTCCTGGTACAGCGCCCAAATCTCTTTGGCATACTTGGTGCCCAGCAGCTGCGGCGCATACTGGCCGTAGTAGTGGGTCATATTGTTGATATCGCGTTCAAACATGCTTTTGGCGTGGTTGTTGGCGGCGGCATCCACCACCTGCGGCAAATCGATAATCACCGGCCCGTCTTTATCCATCAGCACGTTGAACTCTGACAGATCGCCGTGAACCAGCCCAACACAGAGCATGCGCACCGCATAGTTCATCATCAAGGCGTGATCGTTCAACGCCTGTTCCGGCGTTAACGTGACATCGCTCAGGCGCGGGGCTACCAGCCCTTCTTCATCGGTGATCAGTTCCATCAGCAATACGCCGTCCAGGCAGATATCCGGCTGTGGCACACGCACGCCAGCCTTGGCCAGCAGGTATAGCGCGTCCACTTCGGTATTCTGCCAGGCCTCTTCCTGCTGTTGGCGGCCAAATTTGGAGCCTTTACTCATGGCGCGAGCGTCACGGCTATTACGCACCTTGCGGCCTTCCTGGTAGTTCACGGCCTGCTTGAAGTTGCGTTTATCGGCTTCTTTGTACACTTTGGCGCAGCGGATCTCTTTACCGCAACGCACGATAAATACGTCGGCTTCTTTGCCACTTTTCAAACGGCGGATGACGTCGTCGATTAAACCATCATCTACCAATGGCTGGAGTCGTTTTGGAATTTTCATGCAGCCTTGTACCCTATTTAGGCTCCGCTGTGAATATCTGCTTATGGTCTTGCTGAAAAAATAGACCAAAAAGGCAAAAATGGGTGTTGCCGCCGGGGTGGTACATTGCCTCCCCGGCGGACCTTACTCTGCTTCGGTCATGACCCAGACGCTAACGCTACCGCCGTTGACCGGGAAGGCTGCGCTGCCGTGCTCATCCGTCATGATATCGTCCTCGCGGTTGCCGAGGAAGTCACGCCAGGATTTATGCGCAAAATTTTCGCCCAGCGCGACGGTTTTACTGCTTTCTGCCCCGTTGGTCATTACCACCACGCAACCCGGCTGTTCGGCAGTGCCACTGCGGCTGAAGGCGATGCAGTGCGGGTCGTCAAAATAGTCGTGCTGCTCGCCGTTGGCAAAGCGTTGACGCGCCTGGATCAGCTTCTCCAGTTCGGCAATCACCGGCATTTCAATCTGGTATTCCTGGCCGTCATCGCCTTGATCGCGATAACTGGCACCGTACAGATCCGGATAAAACAGGCAAGGAACGCCTTGCTCACGCAACAGGATCAGGGCGTAGGCCAGCGGTTTGAACCAGGGTTCGACCGGTGCTTCGAGCGATTGCAACGGCTGAGTGTCATGGTTTGCCACCAGGGTTACCGCATGGGCAGGATCGACGGCGACCAGCGTATCGGTAAACAACTGCGACATATCGTAACTATCGCCCTGTTTCGACGCCAGATGGAATTTCAGCTGTAGCGGCACGTCGAACAGCATCACCTTACCATCGACCAAGGCTAAATACTGTTGTAATGCCGCCAGATCGTGTGACCAGTATTCGGCCACGATAAACAGATCGCGCTGTGCTGCATCGCGCACGTGATCTGCCCAGTCTTTAAAGAACCAGGCCGGGATATGTTTGGTGGCATCCAGCCGGAACCCGTCACAAGGCAGGATTTCCATCAACCAGCGTGCCCAGTATTTCAGCTCCTCGACGACGGCCTGGTTACGGAACTCCACGTTGGCGCCCATCAAATAGTCAAAATTGCCGTTTTCGTCGTCAACCTGATCGTTCCAACCCTCTTCGCCATAGTCATTGGCAATCTTGAAGATGCCTTTGTCATCCGGTTGCTCGATATAATCGACGCCGCTAAAGCAGGTGTAGTCCCAGATAAATTTGGAATAGGTTCCTTGCCGCCCAGGGAAGGTAAAGCGAGTGTAGGCCAGCGCGTCAATGCCAACCTCTGCGATATCGTTACGGTTATCTTCATCTACCTTATAGACGTGCACCTGCTCTTTTTCATCGGCGCCGATCTTGTGGTTGAACACCACGTCATAGATCACCCGGATTTGGTGTTCGCGCAGGCGATTAACGGCCTGTATCAACGCTTCTTTGTCGCCATATTTGGTGGCGCGGGTGCCTTTTTGATCAAACTCCCCCAGATCGAACAGATCGTAGCTGTCATACCCCACCGAATAGCCACCAGAAGCCCCTTTATAGGCCGGTGGCAGCCATAGATCGGTCACGCCCAGCTCGGCCAGGGCGGGGGCACGTTCGGCCACCTCTTGCCATAGCTTGCCGCCATCCGGGTAATACCAATGGAAAAACTGTAACAGCGTGGTCTTTTTCGTCATCAATCAGTACCCCGGTTCGTCAGTAAACGTGTGCCAAATGCTCGACCCCTCTAAGCATGGGCCACTTTTGGCAAAAGGGAAAATAGGTGGCGTTAGCCTGTAAGCAGAGTAGCCTCTTGGCGCGGGGAGAGTATGGCTGATTTACCCGCCGCCCGTGAACTGTGAGCCGTTTCACCGTTCGGGCGTTGCTGTTATGTGAAGATATAACCAGTTGATAACAAAATACTAACGATGACAGGGAGTAAGGTTGATGGATTACCCGATGGGCGTTTCCGCGCTGGTGACTTTGGTGGTGATCGCCTTATGGGCAACGTCGCGTTTGCCGGAGTATCTGGTTGCGCTGCTGTTTTTTGCTGCGGTGATGGTGTTACAGCTAGCGCCGACGGCAGTGGTGTTTTCCGGGTTTGCCTCATCGGCATTCTGGCTGGTATTGAGCGGCTTTGTGCTGGGCACGGCCATTCGTTCTACCGGGCTGGCCGATCGGCTGGCCAACCGCATTCTGCCGCTAATGGCCGGTTCCTGGCCACGGCTGGTAGGCGGTGTGGTGGCCATCAGCTATGCGCTGGCCTTTGTCATGCCGTCGAATATGGGGCGTATTACTTTGCTGATGCCGATCATCATGGCGTTAGCCGAACGTGCCGGGTTGGCAGAAGGATCGCGTGGCCGCTATGGCCTGGCGTTGGCGGTAGGGTTTGGTACCTTCCAACTTTCGGCCAGCATTCTGCCTGCCAACGTACCTAATCTGGTGATGAGCGGGGCGGCAGAAAGCGCCTATGGCATTCACTTCACTTATCTGGCTTATCTGCTGCTGCATGCGCCGATCCTGGGGCTGGCAAAAGGCGCGTTGCTGACGTTATGCATCTGCTGGCTGTTCCGTGCCAAACCACAGCCGGTGGAAAAAATCGCCGAGCAGGGCGCCCTTAGCGTGGCGGAATGGCGGTTGATCGCGCTGTTGCTGATCACGGTGCTATTGTGGATCACCGATAGCTGGCATGGCATCGCTCCCGCCTGGGTAGGGCTGGCTGCCGCCTGCGTTTGTTTGTTGCCACGTATAGGTTTTCTGACGGGGGATCAGTTCGCTGCCGGTGTCAACATTCGCACCTGTCTCTATGTAGCCGGGATCCTTGGGTTGACGGCTTTGGTGAGCCACTCCGGGTTGGGGGATTGGTTAGGCAGTGCGTTGCTGAACGTCATACCGCAAACCCAGGATCGGCCATTTACGGCTTTTGGCCTGTTGATCGGTATTACGACATTGCTGAATTTTGTCGTAACGGCCAATGGCGTACCCGCGCTGTTTACACCATTGGCGCAGGTTCTGTCTGAGGGGAGCGGCTTGCCGCTAACCACGGTATTGATGACGCAGGTGATTGGCTATGCCACGCCGTTGCTGCCGTATCAGGCATCACCGATTGTGGTGGCTATGGGGATGGGGAAAGTTCCGCCGCGTGAAGGACTGAAACTGTGCCTGCTGCTGGCCCTGTTAACCTTTGGGCTGCTGGTGCCATTGGATTATCTATGGTTCCGGCTATTGGGCTGGTTTGGCTGACGAGCAAAAGCAAAAGGCGGCACCAGGGCCACCTCTTTGCATAAAATCGTTTAACGATTAATTATAGATGATCGCGGTGCCGTGCAGTTTGTTGCTGCCGGTTGTCGCGATGATCTGGAAGGATTTAGCGCCAGCGGCTTCCGCTTTGGCTGCCAGTCTGTTTTCCAGCGAGGTCAGGTCAGAAGCACCACTCACGGAGATAACCCCGGATTTTTGCTGTTCGGCCGGTTGGCTGTTGACCAATTCTGCGGCGAAACTACCGAAAGATACAGAAGCGAGTGCGATGGCTGCGAGGGTCATTTTCAGGTTTTTCATAGTGGTTTCTTATCTCTTCATGAGCAGTAAAAGTTTATCTGTTATCCCGTTTAATTACTTAACGGTCGATAACTTAATGTTAGGCTCCTGCCCGAGCGATTGCAAATGTTTTTTTAGTGATCGTTAATTAATTCGTGCTATTCCGCTCAAGCCGTGGGCTGCCGGGTAGGGGGCTGTATAGCTTGTTTTTAATATAATCAGTTGTTATTTAAGGGTTATATTGAAAATCATGACGACATTTACCTACCTTGCAGCAAGACGCAACCTGAATTGAACGCTGTTTTCTGCCCGGCAGGGGGCACCATTGGCCGCATTGCTTACCGAGCGCTAATTAAAAGTTGCTCGCTTATCATCGGCGGCGTACTATTTTTTGTACCGTTCGATAATTTAATTATTGCGCCCCAGTTGGGCCGCCGGGAAAGTGAGGGTCTATGAGTATCAATAATGAAGAAGCATGCGCGAAGAAATCACGCGGCAGGCCGAAGCAGTTTGATCGCGATCAGGCCGTTGAGCAGGCGCTTGAGCTGTTCTGGCGTCATGGCTATGAATCCACCTCGCTGGCCGATCTGGTGGAAGCGACCGGGGCTAAAGCGCCTACGCTGTATGCGGAGTTTGGTAACAAAGAGGGGTTGTTTCGTGCCGCTGTTGAGCGCTATCTGAGCCGCTACGTGGAATGTTACAACCGCCTGCTGGCTCAGGAGTTACCGATCGCCGACATCGTAGAAGCCTATCTGCGCACCTCGGCGGAGGTGTTCACCGATCCGGAAAACCCTACCGGCTGTTTTATGGTTTGTGCCAACGCTGCCTTTTCCGACGCTTCCAACGATCTGGCCGAGATGCTGCGCAACAAGCATTTTGCGCAGGAAACCAGCCTGAAAGCCTGCTTTGACCGCAAGGTACAACAGGGGGAGTTGCTGGCGCAAACGGATACCGGGTTATTGGCGAAGTACATTATTTGCATTATTGCCGGCATGTCCGCCCAGGCGCGTGAAGGGGTTAGCCGTGAGGATCTGCTGCGGCTGCTGGATACCACCATGATGGTGTGGCCGCGTTTGAGCCAGGTTGGCAACAAAGTTTGATCTGCCGCTAGACAGCCCCTCTCTCATTGCGGGAAAGGGGCCCGTTTTTACCGCGCTGTCCGCATCATATGCAGTAATGGGAAAGGCTTGCCTTGGCCATCCAGCTCGCTGCGGCCCGTCACCACAAAACCGTAATGCTGATAAAACGCCAATGCCTGCGGGTTCTGCTCGTTGACGTCCAGTAGCAGTTCGCTATGCATAGGCTCAACCTTGGTCAACAGGGCCTTGCCAATACCTTCGCCACGCCGATCGGCATCAATAAACAGCATTTCCACTTTGTTGCCGTCCAGGCCGATAAAGCCGCCTAGCTGCCCCACGGCATCTTCGGCGACCCAGACGTTTACCGCCGGGAGATAGTCGTTAAGGATCAGCGGATAAAGGCGCGCAATATCCTCCTCGGTCAGGAAATGATGGGTGGCGCGCACCGAACGCTGCCAGATTTCTACTAGCTGCGCGTTATCCGCAGCCACGCGTGTTCTTATCGTTATCATCGAAATTCTCAATCTATTGTCATTTCAGCTATCCACATAGCGAGTTGAGCAGACTCAGCCCCTCACTCACTATGATAAACTGCGCCATAGGTCGTGGACAGGGGGATGGAAGTGATACGCGCAGCGATAGAGAAACAGGTGCTTAGCCTGACTGGGCTAGCACTAGGCGGGATTGATTTTGAAAATCCGGCGGGCGATCCGGGGCTGTTTGGCCCGCAGTCGGTCACCTGGCAGGTGCATGGTGACTTCACCTCCATGCTGTGCGGCGGCGTCAGTGCGCTGCTGTTGCAGATGCTGCACCCGTTGGCCTTGGCGGGCGTGTGGGATCATTCCAACTTCCGTGAGGATATGCTGGGCCGCCTGCGCCGCACCAGCCAGTTTATTTCCGTCACCACGTTTGGCCCCAGCGCGGAGGCGCAACGTCTGATCGCCAAAGTTAAAGCCATCCATTTACAGGTCACCGGCACCGATAATAATGGCCAGCCTTATGCCGCCAGCGATCCGCA
>NZ_JBKJYW010000424.1:0-3911 GCF_046715635.1 Serratia sp. (in: enterobacteria) | reverse complement strand
AGCTTGGTGGAGGCATCGATCAAGCCCGGCAACTGCGCCAGATCCAAGGTGCCGTCTGGTTGCAATGGCCAGACACGCAGCGTAATACCACGCTCCTGTGCCAGCATTTGCCACGGCACAATGTTGGCATGGTGCTCCATCTCGGTGATGATGATGCTGTCGCCCGCCGTCAGCAGATGGCGGCCAAAGCTGTTAGCCACCAGATTGATGCCTTCGGTAGTGCCTTTGACGAACACAATTTCTTCTGCCGAGCCCGCGTTGATAAAGCGCGCCACTTGCTCACGCACGGCCTCCATCTGCTGCGTGGCTTCGGCACTCAACGTATGAATACCACGATGCACTGCGGCATAGCCGTGACGGTAGAAATCCAGTTCGCGGTCAATTACGCTCTGCGGTTTCTGCGCGCTGGCGGCGCTGTCCAGATAAGCCAACGGCTGCCCATTGACTTCCCGAGCCAACAGGGGGAAATCGCTACGTACCCGTTCCAAGGGATAACTCATGCTGCCTCCCGAGGTAAACGATCGGCGATACGGGCCAGCACCAACTCACGAATGACTGGGTCGGCAATGCCCTCCGTCAATTCCGCGGCAAAGGCAAAGATGATCATCTGCTGCGCTGCGTGCTTATCGATACCGCGCGATTGCAGATAGAACAGTTGTTCTTCATCGATCCGGCCCACGGTGGCACCGTGGCTGCATTTGACATCATCGGCGTAGATTTCCAACTGCGGTTTGGTGTCTACCTCCGCCACCTTGCCCAACAGCAGATTGTGGTTGTTCATCTGGCCGTCGGTTTTGATCGCGTATTGCGCGACCTTGATCATGCCGTTAAATACCGCCTTGGCCCGATCGCTGACCACCGTTTTGTGCAGTTGGCGGCTTTCGCAGTAGCCTTTGTTGTGTTCCAGATAGGTACGGGTATCGCACACCTCTTTCCCCACCGGCAGCACCAGGCTATTGATGACCAGATTGCTCCCCTCACCGTTTAACTGTGCGCTGGTGTGGTGGCGTGTCAGCCCCGCTCCCAGCAGGAAGCTATCGCTTTTAACCCTCGCATCGCGGCCAATCAACAGGTCGTTATGGGCAAAGTGATAACTGGCCTGGCTCTCAAACGCCAGTTTACAATGATACAGCTCGGCATTGTCACCCACCGTCACGGTCAGGCGCGCACCGGTGAAGTGGGCCGCAGCGCTGTCGCTGACATAGTGTTCGATGACTGAAGCTCGTGCACCACTCGCCATCTCCAGATGGTGCCGGTGATGCAGCGTATTCACTTCGCCGGGCCGCTCACGACCGGTACTGATATGCAACAGATAGAGCGGTTTAACCGGCGTTTTGCCTACCGCCAGGCTAATCACGCTGATTTCCTGCGCCAGACTTTCGGTCAAATGCAGGAAGATTTCTGGCTGGATCGGCTCCGGCAGCCTTGGTGGCGCATCATAGGCCACCCTGGTCAACCGGTAGTCACCAAGATCCTTATCGCTCAGTTGCGGGCATAAACGCCCATCGACAAACACCAGGCGATACCCATCGATCTTCAGCGCCAGTTGGTCACGCTGCGCCGCGCTGAACACTTGGTCCGCAGGTTCCAGAAACTGCTGCTCCAGCAAGCCTTCCAGCGGGGTGTATTTCCAGTTTTCCTGCTTGCGGGTCGGCCAGCCTTGGCGCAAAACCTGCTGCCAGTGGGTTAGCGCATGTGCAGAGCGCTCGCCGCCGCGGGCTTCGAACAGGCTGTACATCTGCTGTAGCGCCCGTGAATTACTGTTGGTCGGAAAGCCAGCCATAGCCCTGCTCCTCCAACTGTTTCACCAATGAGAAATCACCGGACTTCACGATGCGCCCCTGGGAAAGCACATGAACGTAATCCGGTTTGATGTAATCGAGAATACGCTGATAGTGGGTGACAATAATAAAGGCGCGCTTGCCGTCACGTAGCGAATTAACGCCGTTGGCGACGATCTTCAGGGCATCGATATCCAGCCCGGAATCCGTTTCATCCAGGATGCACAGCTCCGGCTCCAGCGCCGCCATTTGCAGGATGTCGTTGCGTTTCTTCTCGCCACCGGAAAAACCGACGTTGACCGAACGGGTCAACAGATCCGCTGGCATATTCAGCAACTCGATCTTCTGTTCGATAAAGTCGGCGAAGTCGAAGCGATCCAGCGCCTCTTGACCACGGTAATTACGCACCGCATTCACCGAGGTCTGCAGGAAGAAATGGTTGCTGACGCCGGGGATCTCTACCGGATACTGGAACGCCAGGAATACGCCCTCACCGGCCCGATCCTCAGGAGCCAGTTCCAGCAGATCTTTGCCTTTAAACGTCACTTCACCTGCGGTGACCTCATACTCTTCCCGGCCAGCCAACGTGGCGGAAAGCGTGCTTTTGCCAGAACCGTTGGGCCCCATAATGGCGTGCACTTCGCCCGGTTTGATGTCCAGGCTCAGCCCTTTGAGGATTTCATTACCTTCGGCGCTGACGTGCAAATTCTTGATACTTAACATGCTGTGTCCTCAGATCGCGCTGCTGCGCTATAAATACGAGTGCTTAACCGACGCTATGTTCCAGGCTGATAGCCAGTAACTTCTGTGCCTCCACGGCAAATTCCAGCGGCAGTTCGGAGAACACGTCCTTACAGAAACCATTGACGATCATCGAGATGGCATTATCTTCGCTGATGCCCCGTTGCAGGCAGTAGAACAACTGGTCGTCACCAATCTTCGAGGTGGTGGCCTCATGCTCAAGCTGGGCGCTGTTATTGCGCGTTTCAACATAAGGGAAAGTATGCGCCCCGCTATTCGGCCCGATCAGCATCGAATCGCACTGGGTAAAATTACGGGCGTTTTCCGCCCCGGGCAGGATCTTCACCAATCCGCGATAGGTATTTTGGCTGTGCCCGGCGGAGATCCCTTTGGCAATAATGGTCGACCTGGTGTTTTTACCAATGTGGATCATCTTGGTACCGGTATCCGCTTGCTGGTAACCGCTGGTCAACGCCACCGAGAAAAACTCACCGATCGAGTTGTCACCCTGCAAGATCACGCTTGGGTATTTCCAAGTAATGGCCGAGCCAGTTTCCGACTGCGTCCAGGACATTTTGGATCCTGAGCCTTCACACAGCGCCCGTTTGGTGACGAAGTTAAGAATACCGCCCTTGCTTTCGCCACCGCCGGAGAACCAGTTTTGCACTGTGGAATACTTCACTTCGGCGTCTTTATGCAGGATCACTTCTACTACCGCTGCATGCAGCTGATAACTGTCGCGTACCGGCGCTGAGCAGCCTTCGATATAGCTGACGTAGCTGCCTTCATCGGCAATCAGAATGGTGCGTTCAAACTGACCGGTTTTTGCAGCGTTAATACGGAAATAGGTGGATAGCTCCATCGGACAGCGCACGCCCTTCGGCACGTAGACAAAGGTGCCATCAGAAGCTACCGCAGCGTTAAGTGCGGCAAAGAAGTTGTCGTTATGCGGCACAACCCGGCCCAGATACTTACGCACTAGATCCGGATGATCGTGAATAGCTTCACCGAACGAGCAGAAGATCACTCCACTCTCCGCCAGTTTTTCACGGTAGGTGGTCGCGACGGAAACCGAGTCGAAAATGGCGTCTACCGCCACCTCGCTGCCTTCACGCACCGGTACCCCCAGCTGATTGAACGCCAGTTCAACCTCGCTGGTCAGGTAGCTATTCTCCGCACTGGCTCCGGGCTGCTGCTCCGCCCCTGGCTGAGAACCGCAGGCGTCATCACAGCTGCCGCAGGACGGCGCTGAATAGTAGCTATAATCCTGATAGTTCAGCTTGTCGTAGTTGGCTTTCAGCCAGTGTGGCTCTTCCATTTGTAACCAGGCACGGTAAGCCTCCAGGCGGAATTCCAGCATCCACTCGGGCTCGTTACGCTTGGCCGAGA
>NZ_JBKJYW010000423.1:0-6921 GCF_046715635.1 Serratia sp. (in: enterobacteria) | reverse complement strand
ACCAAAGTGATCGTAACCACTCCACGGCAGTTCAACCTCTTGCTGATCGCGGTAGAACTTCATCCCTTCAGACTGCGGGCCGATCTGGCCAATACAGGTGTAATCCGCACCTAAATGGCTTAATGCCACTTCCAGCGCCCCCCGATTGATCTCTGGCACGGTGAAGCACAGTTCATAATCTTCACCGCCGGTCAGCGCCCAACACAGCGCCTGAACCGCATCGGTATTGCTGGTCAGCGTCTGCGACAGCGGCAACTCATCCAACTCGATACGGGCACCGCACTCAGAGGCGTTCAGCACGTGTTTCAGATCTGAAATCAGACCGTCGGAGATATCGATCGCCGAGCTGGCCAAATCACGCAGCGCCTGGCCTTGCAGCACACGCGGATGCGGACGCAGATGGCGCGCCAACAGATATTCATGCGAAGCCGGATCGCTCACTTGCAAACGATCCTGCAGGATTGCCAGCCCGGCGGCGCTGTCGCCCAGCGTACCGGTCACGTAAATCCAGTCGCCAATGCGTGCACCGCCGCGGGTTAGCGCCCGACCGACCGGGATATGGCCGTGGATCGTCAACGTCATGCTCAGCGGGCCACGGGTGGTGTCGCCGCCAATCAGCTGCATGCCGTAGTAATTCATCTGTTCGAACAGGCTATCGCTGAACGCCTTGAGCCACGCTTCGTTCACTTCCGGCAACGTCAACGCCAGCGAAAGCCACGCGGGATCGGCGCCCATTGCAGCGAGGTCGCTCAGGTTAACCGCCAGGGCCTTATAGCCGAGATCGGCGGGATCGATATCCGCCAGGAAGTGAATACCCGAAACCAGGGTATCGGTACTGATGGCTAAAAGCTGTTTTTCCGGCACTGTAAGCAGTGCGCAGTCATCGCCAATGCCGAGCTGTACGTCGCGGCGCACACTTTTGAACCGGTCAAAATAGCGGGCAATGAGATCAAATTCGCCACATGCCATAATTCGTCTTCCAAAGAAGTAAGGCCGGTTTCCCGGCCTTATGTTTTATTTTTTCCTACGGATGCTGGGGGCCGCTTTATCCAGCACGCCATTGACAAACTTGTGGCTATCTTCCGCGCCGAAGGTTTTCGCCAGTTCGATCGCTTCGTTGATGGCCACTTTGTAAGGGACGTCTTCACGCATTTTCAGCTCGAACAGCGCAATGCGCAGTACGGCTCTTTCCACCTGGCCCAATTCTTCGAGCTGGCGCGACAGGAAGGGGGCCATCAGGCCATCCAGCATACCTGCGTTGACTGCCACACCGGACAGCAGCTCACGAAAATAGGCGACGTCAACATCTTTGACATCCTGCTCCGTCAGGAACTGGTGTTCAACATCGGCAATGTCATTTTTAGACAACTGCCAAGAGTAAATCGCTTGAACAGCGCACTCACGAGCGCGACGACGAGCAGCAGGTTTCACGGAATTCCCCTTAAACTAAATTCAGGCTTTAATAGCTTTGATTACATTAATCATTTCAAGTGCGGTCAGGGCGGCTTCTGCACCTTTGTTGCCCGCTTTGGTGCCGGCACGCTCGATCGCTTGTTCGATGCTTTCGGTGGTCAGCACGCCAAAGGCAACCGGGATCTCGGTGTTCATAGAGACTTGACCCAGACCGGAGCTGGCTTCGCCCGCCACATATTCGAAGTGCGCGGTGCCCCCACGGATCACCGTACCCAGAGCAATCACCGCATCATATTTGCCGGTGTTAGCCAGCACGCGTGCGGTTAATGGCAGCTCGTAAGCGCCTGGGACCCAAACAACGGTGATGTTGTCATCAGCAACCTGGCCGATACGCTTCAGTGCATCAATGGCACCTTGCAGCAGGCTGTCGTTGATGAAATTGTTAAAACGTGCAATTGCGATCGCCACACGGGCATTTGGAGTAGCAACAACACCTTCGATAACTTTCATGGGCTTTCCTTAAAAATGGGTTCAATACCCCGCAGGGGGGCGGATTCTATCATATTCTTTGCCCGCCTGCGCGGCGCTTTTGTAAAACGCGGCTGCACCAGCAGGCAAAGGTTACATTCTCTATTTGGCGGTTAACCGCAGGCGTAGATCGGGGCCAATCTGGCGCACTTCGCTAAAGACAAACTCAGGCGCATCGGCCAACTGCGTCAAACCCGGCAGTTGGCACAGCCCGCGGGCATTATCCCCCAATAATTTGGGCGCGATGTACAAGATGAGCTCATCCACCAGCCCGGCCTGCAGCAGCGCACCGGCAAGCTGTGCGCCCGCCTCGACCCAGATGCTGTTCACCTGGCGCTTGGCCAATTGCATCATCATTACCACCAGATCGATACCACCGCCGTGCAGTGGGAAGGTCAATTGCTCCACACCTGCTGGCCAAACCCGATCGTCTGGCTGCTGGCGTGCTAACCAGGTCATCCCCGGTTGCTGCACGACCCGGTGCTGCGGCGTAACCCGGTTCTGGCTGTCTAGAATAATCCGAAGCGGCTGGCGCAGGGTGTCACGCGGGTAGATCTTTTGGGTTTCACTGCTCAGTTCATCCCAACGTACCGTCAGCGCGGGATCGTCGGCCAACACGGTCGCGCTGGTGCTGAGGATCGCCGAACTGGCCGCCCGCAACTCCTGTACATCCCGCCGGGCCTGTGGTGAGGTGATCCACTGGCTTTCACCCGAGGCCATCGCCGTACGGCCATCCAGTGAAGCGCCCAGCTTGAGCTGCACATAGGGAAACCCGGTGCGCATACGCTTGAGGAACCCCAGATTAACCGCTTCTGCCTCTGCCAACATTACGCCGTGGCGCACTTCGATGCCCGCCTGTTGCAGCTTGTATAGCCCACGCCCGGCAACCTGCGGGTTGGGATCCTGCATCGCAGCCACCACGCGGCTGACTCCCGCTGCGATCAAAGCGTCTGCACAAGGTGGCGTGCGACCATGGTGGCTACAAGGTTCTAGCGTGACGTAGGCCGTGGCCCCTCGCGCCTTTTCCCCCGCCATGCGCAAAGCGTGTACTTCCGCATGGGGCTCGCCGGCACGCAAATGGAAGCCTTCACCCACGATGCTGCCATCACGCACGATAACACAGCCCACGTTCGGGTTCGGCGTGGTGGTGAAGCGCCCCAGACGCGCCAGCTCAAAGGCGTGCGCCATATAGAACTCGTCGTTTTGCATACGGATCCCGTTAATCCTGCAGTTTGGCGATCTCTTCGCCGAATTCGCGAATATCTTCGAAACTGCGATACACCGAAGCAAAGCGGATATAAGCGACCTTATCCAGCTTCTTTAATGCATCCATCACCAGATTGCCGACCATTTTGGTGGGCACTTCGCGCTCGCCAGTGGCGCGCAACTGGGATTTGATGTGGTTGATGGCGTTTTCTACGTCGTCGGAGCTGACCGGGCGCTTTTCCAGCGCTTTCAGCATGCCACGGCGCAGTTTATCTTCGTTGAACGGTTCGCGAACCTCATCACTTTTGATCACCCGTGGCATCACCAGCTCGGCCACTTCAAAAGTGGTAAAACGTTCATTACAGACCAGACATTGGCGACGACGGCGCACCTGCGATCCATCACCCACCAGGCGGGAATCAATCACTTTGGTATCAACGGCAGCGCAGAAAGGGCAATGCATAACTCGTCCTGATAAGCGTTTACATAGTTGAGCACAGTTTACCCCGAACTCCCGCCACAACAAAGACCGCCAGGCATTTGTTGCGAATTGCTTCCACGATTGCGCAATAAAGCAGCCATACTTAGTGGTAGACATGACTTTGGCCAGCGATCGGGCTAAGCTGGGAGCCAGTGTTATTGAAGAGGAAATTGCCGTTATGACAATCCGTTATCGCCAGGTTTGTCTGCTCACCGCCATGATCCTGCTGGCCGGTTGCGCACAGAACCGCGAAGTTCCGAAACTCACCAACCAGGTAGTTGAGCTGAAACAGGTGCTGGGGGAGTTGACCGAGCAGGCTACCGCCCTGGAGCGCCAAAACCGGCTTAACCAAAACTCGACCAGCGGTGCCTACCTGCTGCCCGCTGCCAATAACGCCGCCAAATTACACAGCAGCGTGGGTGAGCTGAGTCTATCGCTCAACTATGTGAAGAGCGAAGCCAACGGCAGCCAGGCAATACTGTATGTGCGCACGCTCTCAGGCCAATATCTGCCAGGCTTTACCGCTACGTTGGAGTGGGGCCAGTTGGATGCCGCAACCGGTATGCCTCTGACCGCGCAGGCGCAGTCGCAACAAATTCAGAGCGCCAGCTCGCTGCTGCCAAAAACCGAGCAAATCTTTGAACTGCGCCTGAGTGGCGTAACGCCATCGCAACTGGGCTATATCCGCGTGCATAGCGTAGAGCCCATCGCTCAACGTTGATGCGCTGAATGCCCCGATATCGAAATTCGGGGCTAAATCGCTGTGTCTAATAGCGCTACAGATGGAAGTCATGCAGAACACCGACACGCCGTAAACCCATCCCTGGGGGCTCGAATCGCGCATCCTTGCGCTCAACGGTCGGTTAACCTGCATGACTCCCACCTGTCTCAACCTTGATGTGTCGCTGTATTAAACACCGCTATCCCAAGCGCTGCAGCTTCGCCGGTAATCCCTGCCGTACCGCCGCCCCGCTAACCCAGTCCAACCAGCTATTGCCTACTTCGCGTGTCGGATCGGCCAGCCCCAGATCGTTGAGGTTGATCCCTGCGGCAATGCGTGGATCCGCTGCCAATGCCTGCCCATCCAGCGAATGAACCCGCGCCCCCATTTCACGATGCCCATAACCGTGTTCAATGGCAATCACGCCCAGCATAACCCCGTCTAGCAAGCTGATTTGTGCTTCCACACTACCGCCTGGCGTCTGTAGCTTGACCCGATCGCCATGTTGTAACCCATAGCGCTCGGCATCTCGCGGATTGAGCGCGACCAGATTTACCGCCTTCACGGCCCGCAAACGCTCGATAGGGGCGGTTGAGCTGCTCATCAGATGCGACTTGAACGACATCAGGCGGAACGGCCACGCCTCGCTCGGATAGTGTTGCGCCACGTCGGAGCCGTCGGCAAAACGCGGTGGGTAATAGGTTGGGCAACCGCTATAGCGCTCCCCGGTCATGGCATGGCGATGGCGTGCCACCTCTTCGTTCCAGATATTCAGCCCTTGCTTCCACTGCGGACCGGTCGCCTCCCCTTGCCAAGCCTGCTCATGAGGTGCAAAACGGCCACCACGAGCCAGCATATAGCCCACCCGCAACCGTTCATCCGCTTTCAGCACTTGATTCAACGCCGGTTGCAGACGATCGACGCCGGTAAGGCGCAACTCACTTTCCGTCGCCTCAGGCACAGGCTCGCCAGCAAATGCCACGTTGGCCGCTGCACGCAGGTAATAATCTTCGGCACAATGCAGCCCGTAGAGGTTACCTTGCGCATCCTGTAACGCCCCATCGCCGAAGCCCGGCAACCCCATGGCCTTCGAGAGCGCAATAACAAAGCTCTCCAACGCGATCGGCTGCCCGTCCGCCGTCTTGGCTGTGCGCGCAGGCACCACTGGCCAACGGGCGGTACTCGCCTTGACCATCACGCCAGACCAAGGGGAGGTAAATCCCCAGCTTTCAAAGTTGTGCGTATCCGGCACGATATAATCTGCCAACGCGCTGGTTTCGTTGATAAAGGCGTCAACGGAAATAAACAGCGGCAGATGCTGCGGATCCTTCAGCCGGCTCTCCACCACGTCGCGTAATCCGGCCACGCCGTAGAGCGGGTTGCCCATGTGATTGATCCAGGCTTTCAGTGGATAAGGGTATCCCATCAGCGCCGGAGCTAGCTGTTCGGTAAACTGGCCTGCCACAAAGGGATACCACGGACCACGTGCCGGATAAGGATTGACGCCTTGTTCCACTTTACGGCGATATTCGTCCGACTTTTCGTACGCCTGCTTACTGCGCGATAGCACTAGTCCTTTCGGCTTCACCATCTCAGGGAAGGTTGCGAGGTTATAGCGTGGCCCTTCAGCAAACTCCTTGAACTTGCCGCCCCCCACCGAAACGCCCCCTTTGAGATTAAGGTTACCGATCAGCGCATTGAGCATCATCACCGCCCAACTGCTGTAGAAACCGTTGCCGCTCATCATGCCACCGTGGGAGATCACTGCCGCCTGTCGCTGGTAAGAAGTAAATTCCTTGGCAAGCGCCGCAATGGTTTCAGCGCTAACGCCACACTGGGCGCTATATTCGGCCAGCGTAAAGCGTTGCGCCGCCAATTGCAGACAGCGAAAGCTGGAGCGCACCCGCACCTGTGAGCCATCGGCCAGTTGAACCTGCTGCTCAACCAGCAGTTGCCCACGCATGGCCTCAGTGGCAGGCTGTGGTTCGTCTCGCTGTGTGTCCCACACCAAGGCAGGGCTTTCCTCATCACCGCCAGCCCCACCTACCAGATGTGACTTACGCAGGAACTGGCCGCACAGGGGATGATCGTCATCGATCACCACCAGATGGGTGGCATTCGACCAACTTTTTTCACCGGCCGCCTGCATGGCCGCCTCGCCAGGTAACGCCAGATAATCGGCGTTATAACGCTCCTGGTCGATGATCCAGCGGATCATGCCCATCGCCAGCGCGGAGTCCGTCCCCGGCAATACCGGCACCCAACGGTTATGATCGTTGGCCAACGTGGTGGTTAACGGCAACGCCGGGGCTACCACCACATAGCGGAACTCATCGCGCAGGCGGGCATTAGCCAACTGGCGCCCCTGCCTCTTGAACGGGTTACCGGATTGTGCGGGTGACGTCCCCAGAAACAGTGCAAAACGCAGATGATCCCAGTCGGGTTTCACATGGGCGTTCTTGTCCAGATCGCCCATCAGCGCCCCGGAGCCTGCCCGGTAGGCCAGCCCACAATAAGCGCCATGATGGCCGAAATTACGCGTGCCAAAGGCGTTTTGTGCAAAGCGTTTGAT
>NZ_JBKJYW010000422.1:0-3625 GCF_046715635.1 Serratia sp. (in: enterobacteria) | reverse complement strand
GGCACCGGATATCCCACCGGGCGCGACCATGGTCTATAACGTACGCATCCTGGATGTGATACCGGCCTCCGTAGGCATGACTCCGCGTTTGGTACGGATCAGCAATTGCTGCTTCAGTTCCCCTTCCAGGGTGGCAACTTGCTGGCTCAGCGCGGGCTGCGCAATATGCAACACTTCCGCTGCCTGAGTCAGGCTGCCGATATCGACGATCTTTACGAAATACTTCAAGCGTCTGAAATTCATCGTGGCTCCTACCTGCGGTTAACTGCATTCAATATCAACTACAGCAAAAAACGGGCCAGGCAGAACATTCGGTTGGTTATCAATCTAAGTGATTAAAAAATAATGAAAGGTAACGAAAAGGCGGGACTGGATGAAGGGGTAAAGCCTGGTTCTGCACCACGCTGGAGCATTAACAGTCCCCAGCGTGGTTCAGCTAAAAAAGCAACAACCCCGCCTAACGTCTGGCGGGGTTGTTATTGGGTTACTGAGCTTTTTGCTCGGCGGACGGTATCACATCCAGGATGCGTACGTTATAGACCATGGTCGCGCCCGGTGGGATATCCGGTGCCATGCCTTTGTCGCCGTAGGCCAGTTCAGGTGGTACCACCAGGGTCATGTTACCGTGGTTCTTCAGCTTACCTAGCGCTTCGCGGAACAGCGGTGGGTAGGCGCTCAGCGGCTGCGAGATTGAAGTGCCAGCCAGATCCATATCCTTGATCACCTGACCATCGGTCAAGCTCTCTTTAACCACCACGGCGACGGTATCACCCTCACCAATCACGCTGTCGCCAACATAGTCGATGCGGTAATAGAAGCCTTGCTTAGACTGCACGACGCGTGGCTGCTTTTTGAACTTATCGATATAGCCGGTGCCTTGCTTTTCGTTCTGCTGTTTGATCTTTTTATGCTGATTGTTCAGCTCCAACTCGCTTTCATACAAGGCTTTGGCAATCTGTTCTTTAGCCAATTTGGTCTGGCCGTTGATCACATCGGTTACCCCTGCCAGCGCCAGTTGACGGTTCACGTCTACACCCTGAGTCTTTTTGCTGTTGAGCAATTCCAGGATATCGTTACCCAACGCGGTACCGATCGCATAATCGCGTTTTTCCACCTGCGTTTTAGGCTCCACGACCACGGACGTGCCAGCCGTTTGCTGTTTCTCGGCTGCTGTCAGCTTTTGCTGCAACTGGGCGAGATCCTGCACCTTCTGCTCATTGTCTTTGGTTTGTGCCGCTAACTGCTCTTGCAGCTTGGCACTCTCCTGCTGACTAGCTTGCTGCAACTGAGCGATCTGCTGCGCTTTCTGTTCGCTGTCTTTGGTCTGAGCCGCTAACTGCTCTTGCAGCTTGGCACTCTCCTGCTGACTAGCCTGCTGCAACTGAGCGATCTGCTGCGCTTTCTGTTCGCTGTCTTTGGTCTGAGCCGCTAACTGCTCTTGCAGCTTGGCACTCTCCTGCTGACTAGTTTGCTGCAACTGAGCGATCTGCTGCGCTTTCTGTTCGCTGTCTTTGGTCTGAACCGCTAACTGCTCTTGCAGCTTGGCAGTTTCCTGCTGACCCGTCTTCTGCAACTGAGCAAGCTGCTGTGCTTTCTGATCGTTGTCTTTGGTTTGAGCCGCTAACTGCTCTTGCAGCTTGGCAGTTTCCTGCTGACTCGCCTGCTGCAACTGAGCGATCTGCTGTGCTTTCTGCTCGCTATCTTTAGTCTGCGTTGCCAATTGCTCTTGCAGCTTGGCATTCGACTGCTGACTCGCCTGCTGCAATTGAGCGATCTGCTGCGCTTTCTGCTCACTGTCTTTGGTCTGAGCGGCTAACTGCTCCTGCAACTTCGCCAATTCCTGCTGGCTTTGCTGCAATTGTTTAACCTGCTGAGCTTTCTGATCGTTATCTTTGCCATAAACCGTCAACTGTTCTTGCAGCTGCTTGATCTGCTGCGCTTTCTGTTCACTGTCTTTGGTCTGCACGGTCAGTTGATCTTGCAGTTTCGCCAACGTCAGCAGCTCTTGCTGCAACTTCTTCATTTGCTGAGCCTGTTGCACGAAATCTTTGTTATTAAGCGCCAGCTGTTCCTGCAACTTGGCCAACTCTTGCTGGCCTTGCTGTAGCTGTTTCACCTGCTGAGCTTTCTGCTCGTTATCTTTACTGGACGCCGCCAGTTGCTCTTGCAGTTGTTTGATCTGCTTGAATTTCTGCTCGCTGTCCTTGGCCTGGGTTGCAAACAGTTCCTGCAGCTGGGCCAGTTCCTGTTGTTTTTGCTGCAGCTGTTGCGCTTTCTCTGCATCGGCTTTGGTTTGAGCAGTCAGTTGCTCTTGCAACTTGCTACTGGCCTGTTGCAGCTGCTTCACCTGCTCGGCTTTCTGCTCGCTGTCTTTGGTCTGGATAACTAGCTGTGACTGCAACTCTGCGACGGTTTGCTTATTTTGTTGCAGCTGCATCACTTGCTGCACTTTCTGCTCATTATCTTTGGTTTGCGCGGTCAACTGCTCCTGCAGCCTGGCGCTGGTCTGCTGCAGCTGCTTCACCTGTTCGGCTTTCATCTCACTGTCTTTGGTTTGGGCAGCCAGCTGCTCTTGCAGTTTTGCCAACGACTGTTGGTTTTGCTGCAATTGTTTTAGCTGCTGGGCTTTTTCATCATGACCCTGGGTTTGCTCAGTCAGTTGATCTTGCAATTTGGCGCTGGCCTGTTGCAGTTGCTTCACCTGTTCGGCTCTCTGCTCGCTGTCTTTGGTCTGGGCGGCCAGCTGTTCTTGCAGTTTCGCCATCGCCTGTTGGGTCTTTTGTTCGTTCTCTTTGCTGCGCGCCGCCAATTGATCTTGCAGCTGTGTTACCTGCAGAGCCTTCTGTTCACGCTCTTTGGTCTGGGCAGCCAACTGCTCTTGCAGCTTCGCCAACGCCTGCTGATTTTGCTGCAGCTGTGCAGCCAACTGTGCTTTTTCATCGTTGACTTTGGCTTGCGCCGTCAACTGCTCCTGCAACTTGGTGCTCGCCAGTTGCAGTTGCTTCACCTGTTCGGCTTTCTGCTCGCTGTCTTTGGACTGTGCGGCCAACTGTTCTTGCAGCTTCGCCATCGCCTGTTGGGTCTTTTGTTCGTTCTCTTTGCTGCGCGCCGCCAGTTGATCTTGCAGCTGTGTTACCTGCAAGGCCTTCTGTTCACGCTCTTTGGTCTGGGCAGCCAACTGTTCTTGCAGCTTCGCTAACGTCTGCTGGTTTTGCTGCAGCTGTGCAGCCAACTGCGCTTTTTCATCGTTAACTTTGGCTTGTGCCGTCAATTGCTCCTGCAACTTGGTGCTCGCCTGTTGCAACTGCTTCACCTGTTCGGCTTTCTGCTCGCTGTCTTTGGTCTGAGCAGCCAGTTGCTCCTGCAGTTTCGCTATTGCCTGCTGGGACTTGTGTTCATTCTCTTTGCTTCGTGCTGACAGCTGATCCTGCAGTTGGGCAATGGCCTGCTGATTCTGCTGTAACGTTTGCTGCAGTTGTTTGATCTGTTGCGCTTTTTGTTCGTTATCTTTGGTTTGCGCCGCCAACTGTTGCTGCAATTGCGAACTGGTGCGTTGATCCTGCTGTTGCAGCTTCATTTGCTGCATCTGCCGATCGCTTTCCTTGGCCTGTGCGGCAAGCTGCTG
>NZ_JBKJYW010000421.1:0-31769 GCF_046715635.1 Serratia sp. (in: enterobacteria) | reverse complement strand
TGACTATGAAGATCGCGTTGATGATTACATCATCAAAAATGCCGATCTGTCGAAAGAACGCCGCGATCTGTCCAAAAAGCTGAAAGCGATGGGCGAAGTGAAGTAATTCGCGTCAAACAGGGCTGGGGATCTCCCGGCCCTGTCTCTTTTCAGGGCTTTGCGTCCTGAACGACCATAAAGAATAACGATATGTTACAGCGCTATAGCAAATCTGCTTAAAGCAGCTACGCAAATGTTATAAATAGACTTTGCCGTATGGATTTCAAACTGTTGCTTGAAAGACGACGGGTATGGATTTCTTTGCCAGTAGAGGCTGTCACAATGGCAGAACAGCAACTCAGCACCTTTCTCAACCTGGACGAGACGCTTCACCCTCCCCGTATCCTGGCATCTGGGGATTGGGTGTTGGCACATTATCGCCTGTTGGAACCCGCCGTTGGGCAACTGCAAGCGCGCCTGCCAGCCAATGTGGTGTTCGATCTTAGCCAACTGGGCAGTCTGGATACGGCAGGTGCTACCTTGCTGGTCAATCTGCTGGGTGACCAACGGATATCCGATCTCAAACAGTTAGCTCCTACGCTCCCTGTGGAGCGCCGCGTGCTGCTGGAAACCGTTGGCCGTGCATTGCAAGGGTTTACGCCACTACCGGCAGAAAAACCCCCCGGCCTGGCGATCGAACTGCTGGCTAACGTCGGCCAGTCGATGGAAAATTTCTGGCACAACCTGGTAGCCCTGCTGGGGTTTATCGGCCTGACGCTGCAAACCCTGTTTGCCAGTCTGCTGCGCCCTAAGAGCTGGCGGATCACCTCGCTGGTGGCCAATCTCCAGCAAATCGGCCTGAATGCGGTGCCGATCATTATGCTGCTGACCTTCCTGGTAGGGGCAGTCATCGCCTTCCTGGGTTCAACCGTCCTGTCTACCTTCGGTGCCAGCATTTTTACCGTGCAACTGGTGGTATTTTCCTTCCTGCGAGAGTTTGCGGTGCTGCTGACGGCCATCTTGATGGCGGGCCGCACCGCCAGCGCCTTTACCGCAGAGATCGGCCTGATGAAGGCCAATGAGGAAATAGATGCTATTCAGGCGATGGGGCTGAACCCGGTTGAACTGTTGGTGCTGCCGCGCGTGCTGGCGCTGCTACTGGCACTGCCGATGCTCACCTTTATCGGCATGATTAGCGGCATCTTTGGTGGCATGGTCGTCTGTGCCCTGACGCTGGATATCTCACCAACCATGTTTTTAACCATCACCCAAAGCAGCGGCGGTTTTCAGAACTTCCTGGTGGGGATGAGCAAGGCACCGGTGTTTGCGTTCCTGATTGCCATTATCGGCTGTCTGGAAGGGTTTAAAGTCACTGGTAGCGCTGAATCGGTAGGGGCACATACCACCGCCAGCGTCGTACACTCAATCTTTGTAGTGATCCTGCTGGATGCGGTCGCTGCACTGTTCTTTATGGAGATGGGCGTGTGAGCCAGGCGACCCCGGAAGCCATTATTCGCATCCGTAAATTGCGAAACTGTTTTGGTACCCAATGTGTGCATGTGGACCTCGATCTGGACGTGCGCCGAGGAGAAATCCTGGGCGTGGTCGGCGGTTCGGGCACCGGCAAATCCGTGCTGTTGCGCAGCATCGTTGGTCTGCGCCGCCCAACCGCTGGCCAGATCCACGTCTTTGGCGAAGATCTGATGGCGCTCTCGGGTACGCGCCGCTCCGTGCTGGAAAGGCGATTTGGCGTGCTGTTTCAGAGAGGGGCATTGTTCAGCTCGCTGACGGTGACGGAAAACGTGGCGCTGCCGCTGATTGAATACGCAGGCTTGCCACGCCGTGATGCCGAGCAACTGGCACAGGTGAAGTTGGCGCTGGCCGGGCTGCCTGCCAGTGCCGGCAACAAGTATCCGGCCTCGCTGTCTGGCGGCATGGTCAAGCGTGCCGCGTTGGCCCGATCGCTGGCGTTGGATCCGGAAATTGTGTTTCTGGATGAGCCAACGGCCGGGCTGGATCCCATCGGTGCCGCCGCCTTTGACAGCCTGATCCGCACGCTGCGCGATGCCTTGGGATTAACGGTGTTTCTGGTCACCCACGATCTCGATACGCTGTATACGATCTGTGATCGGGTAGCGGTCCTTTCGCAGAAGAAGGTGCTGGTGGTGGATACGCTGGAGGTGGTGGCCGCCACTGACGATGCCTGGATCCAAGAGTATTTCCACGGCCCGCGTGGGCGGGCGGCACAGCAGGCCGTAACGAATATCCCAGAGAGGCAATACTAAATGGAAACCCGTGCGCATCATGTCTTGATTGGTTTATTTACGCTCATTATTTTCACTGCCGTGCTGCTGTTCAGCCTGTGGCTAACCAAGTCTGGCACCGATCGCCAGTTCAAGCAGTACGATATCGTGTTCAATGAAGCCGTCAGCGGCCTGTCACAGGGCAGCACGGTCAATTACAGCGGGATCCGCGTGGGTGAAGTGACTTTGCTGCGATTGGACCCCAACGTGCCGACCAAAGTCTGGGCGCGCATTCGGGTCGCAGCCTCTGCGCCGATCCGTGAGGATACCCAGGCCCGCCTGGCGATAGCGGGCATTACCGGTACGTCCAATATCCAACTGAGCGGTGGCAGCGAAGCCAGCCCGATGCTGACAGGAGAGGATGGGGCAATCCCGGTGATTATCGCGACGCCATCGCCGCTGACCCAGTTGCTTGCCAATGGCGAAGATGTGATGAGCAATGTCAACCAGGTGCTGGTGCGTTTGAATCAGCTCATGACGCCGGATAATCAGCAGCGTCTGGTCAATACGCTGGATAATCTGGAACAAATTACCTCGACCGTGGCCGGGCAGCGTGAAGATATCCGCACCATCCTGCAACAGTTGGCGCTGGTGACCAAGCAAAGCAACGACACACTGGCGCAGACCAATCGGTTGGTGCGCAATGCCAACGTGTTGCTGGACGGGCAGGGCAAGCAGTTGGTCAGCAATGCGGCTAACACTATGGCATCGCTTGAGAAGACCAGTGCGCTGCTCAATAAATTGCTCAATGAGAATCAACAGTCACTCAATAGTGGCATCCAGGGATTCAACGATCTTGGCCCGGCGGTGGATGAATTGCGCAGAACCTTATTGACCTTACGCGGTGCCATGAGCCGTCTGGAAGAGAACCCGTCCGCGTTGCTCAGGGGCCGCGAACGTACCAAGGAGTTTACCCCTAAATGATTAAGCAAAAACTTCGCCAGATGCTACGGTTGTTGGTGCTGGTTGCCGTGATGCCGCTGGCCGCCTGCACTATTTTGCCGGAAAGCCCGATACAGCAGGTGTATTTGCTGCCTGCCCAGCCAGTGGCCGTGACCGGGGGCCAGGCGTCTGATCGCTCGGTGCGTATCGTGCAGCCCAATGCCAGCCAGTTTTTGAACGGTACGCGTATTGCGGTGCAGCCTCAGGGCGCGGAGATCACCTCTTTTAGCGGTTCGCGCTGGAGCGATCCGGCCCCATTGTTGCTGCGTAATCGCCTGATCCAGGAGTTTCGCACCAGTGGTCATTTCCGCTCGGTGAGCAGCGACGATGACAATTTACAGGCAGATCTTGAGCTGGGCGGCGATTTGTCCTCCTTCCAAGGGGTCTATAACGGAGATCGGGGCGAAGTGGTGATCCGCTTTGATGCTCGCCTGGTTCGCACCTCCGATCGCCGAGTGATGGCCAGCCGTAGTTTTGCGGTGCGCGAGCCGATCCACGGTAAATCGATGGATAACGTCGTGCAGGCCTTTGGCTTGGCCAGCGATAAGCTGGCAGCGCAGACGCTGGCGTGGGCGCGCCAGCAGGCGGCTAATTAAGACTCGTCGGCCATGGCCTTTAACCACTGGATAAAGGCATTGATTTTGGGCCATTGCCGATCTGAGAGCGTGGAAATGTAGTAACGCTGGGCGCATTGCATTTCCATGCCGGGGAAGGGCGCGATAAGTTCGTTATTTTCCAGGCGTTTGCTCACCAACTTCTTGCGGCCCATGGCAATTCCCACGTGGTTCATGGCCGCGATCACCGCCAGATCCGAACGATCAAACCCCATCCCGCGCTGGCCTTCGGCAAATTCCAGATCAAAGTGTTTGGCCCAGGTATTCCATTCCCCAATATCCGAGTCGTAACTCCATGCCTGACGATCGTGCAATAACGTGCAGCGCCGCAGGTTGGCGGGGTTGCCCACCAGTTCATAGCGCTCGGCGTACTCCGGGCTGCATACTGGCACGATCGATTCATCCATCAAATGCTGGCAGTCAAGTTTCTCCGGCGTTTTGTCATCAAAATAGATCGCCAGATCGATCCCCGCACCGTGGAAGTTCACCATTTCGTTGCCGGTGAGAATATTCAGGCTGATGGCCGGATATTGGCGATCAAAGTCCGCCAGCTTGGGCACCAGCCAGCATTGGGCAATCGACGGGCGGGAGTAGATAGTCAGAGTGCCAGACAGCTCCTGGCTTTTAATCTCCAGTATCTCCTGATTGAGATAGCTGAGTGACGATTTCAGCACCCAGAAAAGCCGTTCGCCCTCGGGCGTCAGCTCGATCCGGCGGTGAAAACGCTGGAATAGCTTAAAGCCCAACTCGGCTTCCAGGTTGTTGATCCGATGGCTGACGGCGCTGGGGGTGATTGCCAACTCTTCGGCGGCCAGCACGAACGAGCCTTGCCGCGCGGCAATCTCAAACGTATGCAGTTTGGCTAATTGATAGCCATTCAGATGCCTGTTGCGGGCGAGTTGGTGCTTTTCGTCATACACGGTCATCACCTGTTAATCAGTAGGGGGCGCCGCATGCTGCGCCCGTTATCAATCATCATTGAGTATATCGAAACCCGGGCTTAAAGATGAATCAATGTGATTCAAAGACACAAATAGTGCCAAATGTTGACCGAAATCACCTGATTGATTGAATCTGGCTCATGTGAAGAGGCGTTTTGATCGTTTGTCAGCGCAGGGGCGTTAGTTTCCAATAGGGGTGAACTTTATCCTGGAAGGACGCTGAACATGGACTCGCAGATCTGGGTAGTCGCTACGTTATTAAGCAGCATCATTATCATTATTCTCACTATCGTAAAATTCAAGATCCACCCGTTCCTGGCGCTGTTGCTGGCCAGTTTTTATGTCGGAGCCCTGATGGGCATGAACCCGCTGGAAATGGTCAATGCCATTGAAGGCGGCATCGGCGGGACCTTAGGCTTCCTGGCGGCGGTGATTGGTTTAGGCACCATTCTGGGCAATATGATGGAAGTGTCCGGGGCGGCAGAACGCATCGGCATCACTTTGCAAAAGTGCCGTTGGCTGTCGGCTGACGTGATCATGGTGCTGGTGGGGTTGGTCTGCGGCATTACGCTGTTTGTTGAAGTGGGCGTGGTGTTGCTGATCCCGTTGGCCTTCTCGATTGCCAAAAAAACCAATACCTCCTTGCTGAAGCTGGCAATCCCGCTGTGTACCGCGCTGATGGCCGTGCACTGTGTGGTTCCTCCACATCCGGCGGCGCTGTTTGTCACCAACAAGCTGGGTGCTGATGTGGGGTCTGTGATTGTTTATGGCTTGATGGTCGGGCTGGCCGCTTCGCTGATCGGTGGGCCGTTGTTCCTGAAACTGGTTGGCAAACGCCTGCCGTTCAAACCGGTACCCGCTGAGTTCTCCTCCGTGCAGGTCCGTAACGAGCAGGACTTGCCTTCGTTGGGTGCCACACTGTTTACCGTGCTATTGCCGATCATTCTGATGTTGGTGAAAACCGCAGCGGAACTCTATATGGCCAAAGACAGCGCGTTGTATACCTTCCTGGAGTTTATCGGCAACCCGATCACCGCCATGTTTATTGCCGCCTTCGTGGCCTACTACGTGCTGGGTATTCGCCGCAACATGGGCATGGGCACCTTACTGACCAAAACCGAAAACGGCTTCTCTTCCATCGCCAACATCCTGCTGATTATCGGGGCGGGTGGCGCATTCAACGGCATATTAAAAGCCAGCGGGTTGGCAGATACGCTGGCGGTGATCCTGTCGAATATGGATATGCATCCGATCTTACTGGCCTGGCTGGTGGCTATCTGCCTGCATGCGGCGGTGGGGTCGGCTACAGTGGCCATGATGGGAGCGACGGCCATTGTTGCCCCTGTATTACCACATTATCCCGGCGTCAGCCCTGAGATCATCGCGTTGGCCATTGGCTCGGGTGCTATCGGTTGCACCATCGTCACCGACTCGCTGTTCTGGCTGGTGAAACAATACTGCGGCGCGACGCTCAGTGAGATGTTTAAGTATTATACCTCGGCCACCTTTATTGCTTCGCTGATTGCGCTGGGAACCACATTCCTGCTTTCTTATATCATCTAGACCAAAAGAGACTATTTATGAATACGTTAGACATTGAAAACCTGGTAGTGAAATTTCCTTTGGTGCAACGGCTGATAGAGTTGGAAACGGTGACCTGGTTCAACCCTAATACGGTCACGCTGGCAGAAGGGCTACCCTACGTAGGGCTGACGCAAAACGATGTCGCCGAGGCCGAAGCGCGCTTGAAACGCTTTGCTCCGTACCTGTGCCTGGCATTTCCTGAAACGCAGCAAACGAACGGTATTATCGAGTCTGAAGTGGTGGCGATCCCGGCGATGCAAAGCGCGCTGGAGCAGCGTTATGAGCAGGCCATCGCGGGCAAGATGTGGTTGAAAAAGGACAGCCATTTGCCGATTTCTGGCTCCATCAAGGCCCGTGGCGGCATCTATGAAGTGCTGACTCATGCGGAAAAGCTGGCCATCGAGGCGGGCATGCTGTCAGTAGACGACGATTACAGCATCCTGTTTAGTGACAAGTTCCGCCAGTTCTTCAGCCAATACAGCATCGCCGTGGGGTCAACTGGCAACCTGGGGATGTCGATTGGCATCATGAGCGCCAAGCTGGGGTTCAGCGTCAGCGTGCATATGTCTGCCGATGCCCGTGCCTGGAAAAAGCGCAAACTGCGTGAACACGGCGTTAACGTCGTGGAGTACGAACAGGATTACGGTGTGGCGGTAGCTCAAGGGCGTAAGCAGGCAGAATCCGATCCACGCTGTTTCTTTATCGATGATGAGAATTCGCAAACCCTGTTCCTCGGCTATGCGGTGGCCGGTGGTCGCCTGAAAAAGCAGTTTGCACAGATGAACATCCAGGTTGATCAGGATCATCCGTTATTTGTCTATTTGCCCTGTGGCGTAGGCGGCGGCCCTGGCGGCGTGGCGTTTGGCCTGAAGCTGGCGTTTGGTGACCATGTGCACTGCCTCTTTGCCGAGCCGACGCATTCACCTTGCATGCTGCTGGGGATCCACACCGGATTGCACGACCATATCGCGGTGCAGGATCTGGGAATTGATAACGTTACCGCGGCGGATGGTTTGGCCGTTGGCCGGGCTTCTGGATTTGTCGGGCGCGCTATGGAACGCCTGCTGGATGGTTTCTACACCCTGAGCGATCAGGAGATGTACGACCTGCTTGCCTTGCTCGCCGGTGTTGAGGGCATTCAGTTGGAACCTTCTGCGTTGGCTGGTATGGCGGGGCCAGCTAGAGTCTGCGCCGACCCACATTATCTGGACAGCCACCAGATCGATGCCCAACGGATCGCTAATGCGACGCATTTGGTTTGGGCAACCGGCGGTGGCATGGTGCCCGAGGAAGAAATGGCCAAGTATCTCGCAGCGGCAAAACGCTAGCACTGCATGTTGTTAAACGGGCGCAGCTGCGCCCGTATTGGCTATGTCTCTCCTCACATTTTCCTAAACCAGAGCAATAAATCGTCGCCATAGTTTGACCTCGATCAGAGTATCGTCCTGATGCGCCCTTCATAATGAGAATTAATCCCATTATAAGAATGCCTATCATGACCATGCGTATTATTGGACGGATCCTGTTATTCTGCGCCGGATGGTTTCTTCTCAGCTCTGTCGCCCTGGCAGCCGCAGATTACCAACAACTGAGCGATGACATTCAGTCACGCCTGGATAAAACCTCGCAGTTCTACCAGCAACAACAGATTGCTGAAGCCCGCAGCGAAGTACAGATGGCCTATTTTGAGGTGTTCGAAAACCTCGAAGGCCCGATCCGCATCAACATTTCCGCACAAAAAAGCTATCAGATGGAGGCCGCCTTTGGCGAAATCCGCAAGATGATCGGCGATGGCAAGCCGCAGGCGGAGGTCGATGCCAAAATAGCCTGGCTGAAAAATGAGTTAAACAGCGTGCTACCGGTATTGAGCGATGGGCACAAACTCACGGCGGAGCAGCAGCACGGCGCCTACGACAACGAACAAATCGCACCTTATTGGCAGCAGAGCTTTAAAACCATCGATGACCTGTTGGCCGAAGCCGTTGGCCTGTATCAAAGCAATAGCTACGCTGAAGCCAGCAAAAAAGTGCAACAGGCGCAGTATGACGGCTTCAAAAACTCCGAAATGGAAACCTCACTGCGGCAAAATCGCTCTTCCCAGCAGGCCGGTGACATTAACCGCCAGTTCTCTGAGCTGATCAAACTGAGCGGCGAACCGGACCAGATGAACGAGGTCGGCTACCGTGTCACCGCCTTATTACAAGATCTTGAAGACCTGCTGCCTGGGTTGCCAACCACCCGAGATGACCAAGTTGTTGCAGCCATGCCTGACGCCAATGACGCCACGGCGGATGCGGACTGGCAGAAAGTGACCAACGATATTGATAAAGCGGTTAATGCCGCCATTGCGCAATACGCCACCGGCGATGCCAAAGGCGCCATGATGGCGATCCAGGATGCTTACTTCGACCTGTTTGAAGCCAGCGGTATGGAGAACAAGATCGGCTCGCGCGATTCGGCCTTTAAAACCCGCATCGAAGGCTACTTCACGCGCATGGTTAGCCAGATCAAAGCTGGGCAACCGCTTGAGACGGTGAAGGAGCAGTCTCAGGCGCTGCAAACCGATTTGGCGGCGGCGGTAGAGATGTTGGGTACTGGCGGCCAGACCAATTGGAGCCTGCTGATTTACAGCCTGTTAATCATCGTGCGCGAGGGGCTGGAAGCCTTGCTGATCGTCGCGGCTATCGTCGCATATCTGGTGAAAAACAATCATCACGACAAATTGCCGCTCATCCGTCAGTCGGTGTATGTCGCGCTACTGGCTAGCGTGATCACCGCCGTGATCTTCCAGTGGCTGTTCTCTAACTCCGGTGCCAGCCGTGAACTACTGGAAGGGTTCACCATGCTGATCGCGGTGGTGATGCTGTTCTCCATGAGTTACTGGCTGCTGTCAAAAGTGGAAGCCAAACAGTGGAAAGCCTATCTGGAAGGTAAGCTTTCTCACTCATTGAGCAGCGGCTCGATGATTGGTCTGTGGCTGACCAGCTTCCTGGCGGTATACCGCGAAGGGGCGGAAACCGTGCTGTTCTATTTTGCCCTGATGGGGGACTCCAGCTCGATGGAAGGGCACTTGTCCATTCTGGGCGGATTCCTGATCGGCTGTGTGATCTTGCTGATTGCCTACCTGATCATGCGCTACAGCGTCGTCAAGTTACCTCTCAAGCCGTTCTTTATGTTTACCGGCAGCTTTATGTACCTGATGGCCTTTGTGTTTGCTGGCAAAGGTGTGCTGGAGCTGATCGAAGGCAAGCTATTCGAACCGACGTTGCTGTCGGGCGTGCCAGAAATTTCCTGGCTGGGGATTTACCCTTATGTCGAAACGCTGATACCGCAGGCGATCCTGCTGATTGCCGCCGTATTTGCCCTGTGGGTCATGAGACGGGGAACCGTAGCAACAAGTCGGGGGTAATACCCCCGCAGTATCTCTGGGATGTTTTTTTAATCAGATTGATTATTTACCGAGGATGATAACAGCATGGCTATGAACAAAAAATTAATCAGTGGCGCACTGATCGCCGGGATCTTCACTGCACCCGCGGCGTTTGCCTTCAAAGAGTACCCTGCTGGTGAACCAGTAAAAATGAACGAGCTGGAGATCGCGGCTGTTTATCTGCAACCGATCGATATGGATCCGCGTGGGATGGGGCTGCCAGCGGCTAAAGCCGACATTCACCTGGAAGCGGATATCCACTCGGTTGAGGGCAACAAGAACGGCTTTGGCGCGGGCGAATGGATGCCTTACCTGACCATCGCCTACACCCTGACCAACACCGATACCGGTGAGAAGCAGGAAGGTACCTTTATGCCAATGGTCGCCAGCGACGGCCCACACTACGGTGCCAACATCAAGATGATGGGCGTGGGCAACTACAAGGTGACCTATCATATCGATCCGCCATCCAAAGCCGGTTTGCATCGCCATACCGATAGCGACACCGGCGTTGGCCGCTGGTGGAAACCTTTCGATGTCAGCTTCGACTTCAAATATGTCGGTTTGAACTGATTTACCCGGTCGTCGGGATATCGAGATTAACTGGCCGGGCAAGCAGCAATGTTTCCCCGGCCGTTGGCGTTTAAATGCCAACGCCACGCGACGTTCTCCGTTGGTTGCCATGATTGGACAAGCTCATCATTAACGGATAACGGTTAATACCCAATTGCCGCTCAGGCAGAGCTTGTCAGTGAGCGGGGTGTACAGCCATCATGAGTTATTTTCTTGTTTCGGTACTGCAATCTTTCCTGCCCGTTGCTCTGCTGCTGGGGCTGAGCTGGACAGCACGCAAAACTCCCCTGGTGCGCCCGATGGTGCTGCTGAGCCTGATCGGCTTTTTTGGCGGTACCTTTACTGCGGCCCACCTGCCTGATTCACAGCAATGGGCGCTGTGGTTTACCGGCCTGCAAATCGCTCTGATCCTATTGTTCCTGCTCAGCCAGTTTACCTCTGGTTCGCGTTCGGGGTATGTCTGGCAGTTTATCCTGGTGCTGGTGGCTGCGCTGCGGTGGGGGAAAACCCCTAACCTGGGGGCGATCACCGCCACCGACGTCATCAACACTGAGCTGCTGCTCAATATCAGTGCGGTGATTGCTGGCATGATTATCGTGGCGTTTGCCGGGGCGCTGTTGGCGGCCTGCGTGCGTCAGATTCGCACTCTACGCTGGCCGCTGCTGCTATTGTTGGCGTTGCTATTGTTGGCACCGCTCTCCGGCGAGCTGATGCTGGCATTAATGAAGCTTCAGGTGCTGGAACTCACCAAATCCTTGCTGAGTTATGTAGCCAAAGTCACCAATGCCAACGGCCTGATTAACTATTTCTGCGGCGGATTGCTGCTGCTGACGGCTTTGGTTTACCTGTTGAAAGTCGTCATACCACGTCGTCGGGCGCAGGCGGAAACGCGGCCCATCGAACACCGTAAGGCCATTGCTCTCTATCAAAATTCCCGGCGCGTGTTGGTGATGACCTTGCTGCTGGCGCTGATTGCCGCCGGTTCCCAACTCTATTGGGACAAAATTGCCTCCCAACCCCCTCGCTTATCTGAAGCCTTGCCGGTGACGCTGAATGCCGATGGGCTGGTCCATATCCCGATAGAACAGGTCAAGGATGGCAAACTGCACCGCTTTGTCTGGGTGGCTGACGACGGTAAAGCCGTACGCTTCTTCGTGATCAACCGTTATCCAGACAAACTGCGCCTGGGCGTGGTGTTTGATGCCTGCCTGTTGTGCGGCGATCAGGGCTATGTAATGGAAGGTAATCAGGTGATTTGCGTGGCCTGCGACGTACGGATATTTATTCCGTCGATCGGTAAGCCGGGTGGCTGCAACCCAGTACCGATCGAAGAATGGGATATGACCGCCACGGATTTGGTCATCAGCAAGAAATCGCTGGAGTCCGGCCTTAACTATTTCAGCACCATTATTACGCTGGAAGTCACCGACCCGGTCGACGGCAGCAAGCTGACCAACACTAAGGCGGAACATCGCTACAACTACGCTGGTAAAACCTATTTCTTCTCCAACGCGGCCAACTATGAAGCCTTCCGCGACATGCCAGAGAAATTCATCAAGGAAGGGGAATAACCATGTTATGGCGCATGCTGCAACAGTCGTGGTATCGCAATATCCGCAAGAAATCGCTGGCGGTGATCACCATTTTTCTGGCTGCGGGCCTGGTTTCTGCCCTGCTGGCGGTGTCGATCGATATCGGCGACAAAATGGCCCGGGAAATGAAATCCTATGGGGCCAACATCTTGATCGAACCGGCCGGGCAGGCGACCTTGCCCTCGCTGTTTGGTGAGAAAAACAACCCGCTGGCCGGTCAGGACTTTCTCGACGAGGCCGAGCTGCCCAATATTAAAGACATCTTCTGGCGCAACAACATCATCGGCTTTGCCCCGTTGCTGAGCGGTGAGGTCAGCGTACAGCAACGTGTAATACCGGTGTTAGGGACCTTCTTTGAGCAGAAGGTCAACGTACCGGATGAAGAGAACTATCAGACCGGCCAGAAGATTATCAGCCCTTATTGGCAGGTGACCGGTCAGTGGCCTGATGAAAGCGGCGCGGCCAATCAGGCGCTGGTTGGCCAACAGTTGGCTCAGCAAAGCGGTTGGAAGATTGGCGACACCCTTACTGTCAAAGGCCCGGCAACGGCGCTGGAGGTGACGATCAGCGGCATTCTGGCCAGCGGTGGTGATGAAGAACAGCAACTGGTGCTGCCCTTGGCGCAGGCTCAGAACCTGCTGGGGCTGAAAGGCAAGGTGCAGGCCATCCGCGTCTCCGCGCTGACGGTGCCGGAGAACGAGCTGTCACGCAAGGCCAGGGCCGATCTGGAGTCGCTGGACGCAGAAGAATACGACCTGTGGTATTGCACCGCGTACGTCTCGTCTATCGCTCATCAGTTGGAAGAGGCGATATCCGGCTCCGGCGTTCGCCCGATCTGGCAGGTGGCCGCCTCTGAAGGGATTGTGATCGAGAAGATCCAACTGTTGCTGGCGGTGGTGACGCTGGCTGCGCTATTGGCCTCCGCCATGGGCATTGCCTCGCTGATGACCAGTAATATTATGGAGCGCACCAAAGAGATTGGCCTGATGAAAGCGCTGGGGGCCAGACAGTGGCAGATTATGATGCTGTTCTATCTGGAGGCGGCGATGAGCGGCATTATTGGCGGCCTGTTAGGCTGCATTGCCGGTTGGGGATTGGCTAAGGGGATTGGTTTGATGCTGTTCGGTGCGCCGTTGAGCTTTGCCTGGATTGTGGTGCCTTGCGTGCTGGTGCTGTCGGTACTGATTGCGCTGGCAGGGACCTGGTTCCCGGCTCGCCGCATCGCTCATCTCTACCCGGTGGAGGTGCTGTATGGCCGTTAATTCCTCTCAGAGCATGTTCTGGCGCCTGGTGTTCCGCGCATTGCGCTTACGGATGCAGCGGGTGGCGGTGGTGTTTGCTGCGTTGGCGGTAGGGGCGGCGATCGTCACGGCGATGTCTGCGGTGTATTTTGATATCAACGCCAAAATGAGCCAGGAGCTACGCACCTTCGGCGCCAACTTTTATGTTGGGCCAGGGATGGGTAACTCCATGGCAGAGAAGAGTTATCAGCAGATTGTCGACAACGCACCGCCGGGGCTGGTGACGGCCAATAGCCCGTACTTATACGGCATGGCGCGTACCGAACTGGAAAAAGTGGTGGTGATGGGCGTGTGGTTTGAATCGCTCAAGCAGATCGTCCCTTACTGGCAGGTGACAGGCAACTGGATTGGCGTCAGCTTTGACGATCGCAATGCGATGATCGGCTACAAGCTGGCAAACCGCCTTGAGCTCAAAGTGGGGGACTCGGTGGTGCTGGTGGAAGGGGATCAGAAGAAAAAGTTGCAGATCAAAGGCATTGTCGAAGCCGGTGACGCAACGGATAACGTGCTGATTATCAACCTGCCGCTGGCCCAAAGTTGGCTACACCAGCCGGAACTGATCAGCCATGCCTTATTTAGCGTGAACAACGAACGGGGGCAGGTGGAGCAGTTTGCTGAGCAGTTGCAAAAACGCTATCCCGATTTGGAAATTCGCCCGATCCGCAAGGTTTCGGCTTCTGAAGGCCAGGTGCTGGACAAGATCAAAGGGCTGATGGGGTTGGTTTCGGCGGTTATCCTGGTGTTATCAACGCTGTGCGTGAATACCACCTTGATGGCGATCGTCAGTGAACGGTCGCGGGAGTTTGCCTTACAAAAAGCGTTAGGTGCCAAAAGCAGCGATATCGTGCGCCAGATTATGGCGGAGACCTTGATTATCGCGCTGTTCGCCGTGGTGGTCGGCATTATTGCGGGCTATATCCTGGCACAGGTTCTGGGGCATACCGTGTTCTCTGCCTCTATCGGGCTGCGGGCGCAGGTTATTCCACTGACGGTCATTCTTTCATTGCTGGTTGCCCTGATTGCAGCCGCATTGCCAACTTATCGCGCCGTGAATATTGAGCCGGCCAAAGTGTTAAAAGGAGAGTAACGGTGACTCAACAGCAACCGACCAACGATCAGCAACTCTCACCTTGGGTGATTGAGACTCGTCATCTCTACAAGCGCTTCGGCCAGGTGGTGGCACTCGAGGATATCAACCTCAAGATCAAGCGTGGCGAATTTGTGGCCATCATGGGCGCTTCGGGGTCAGGCAAAACGACGCTGATGAATATCCTGACCTGCCTGGATACCGTCAGTGATGGCCAGGTGTTACTGGACGGCGTAGACGCCGCCGGGCTTGATGAAGAAGGGCGCAGAGCCTTCCGCTCCGACAAAATTGGTTTGGTATTCCAGCAGTTCCATCTGATCCCGTTCCTGACCGCGTTAGAGAACGTGATGCTGGCCCAGCACTATCATAGCGTGGTGGATGAAGTGGCCGCTCGCAAGGTATTGGATCAGGTTGGCTTAGGCCACCGTTTTGATCACTTGCCGAGCCAGCTTTCGGGGGGGGAACAGCAGCGCGTCTGTATTGCCAGGGCGCTGGTCAATGAACCCCCGGTGATCTTTGCCGATGAGCCAACCGGTAATCTGGATGAACAAAACGAGCAGAGGGTGCTGGGTTTGTTAACCGAATTGCACAAGCTGGGGCGCACCATCGTGATGGTCACCCACAACCCGGAGCTGGGCAAGTTTGCCGATCGCATCGTACGCTTGCAGCACGGCAAGTATCAGGGTGAGGAGCTTAATGAGCATGAGGTGGAGCATGTTAGCTAATGCCAAAAAGTTCAGCGGTATCCTGTTAATCGGGGCCGCATTACTGCTTAACGGCTGTAAAGAAGAGAAGGCCGAGATCGGCGCTGCGGCGCCGGCTCTGGCGGCCTATGATTTGCAGGGTAACCAGGTTGCGCTGAGTCAGTGGCAAGGCAAGCATGTGTTCCTGAACTTCTGGGCCTCGAACTGCGGTGGTTGCCTGGCCGAAATGCCAGCGTTGGAAAAACTCAGTAAAGAGTTCGGCGACAGCATCGTGGTGGTAGGTATCAACACGGATAAGGATGAGATGAATATTCAGGCGTTGCTGGACGAACGTCAGGTGTCATTCCCCAACGTGCGTGACCAACTGGCGATCACTCAGGAGCGTTATCAGGTGATCGGCACGCCAACCGCCTATCTGATCGACCCGCGGGGTAAGCTGATTGGCCAATATGTGGGCATGCTGAAAGAGCCCGATCTCAAGGCGATCTTCGAACAGTCCCGGCAGAAAGGGTAGCTGACAGCACATCTTTCCCCCTCACCCCAACCCTCTCCCCAAAAAGGAGAGGGGGCCGGTTCGGTGTCGTGGGCAGGTGCAGGGGTTGATTTGTGGCACGTTCGGTTCCCTCTCCCTTTGGGAGAGTTAGGGTGAGGGGGCAGTTTATCTTCACTTTCGGCAATGACCGGCATTAAACTGCAGAGTAAATGATTGATGAATAAGCGACATCTCGCCTTATTAGTGACATTTTTGGCAGGAGCCAGCGCGGCATTGGCCCAGAGCCCTGATGTGATCTATAAAAATAGCTGTGCCTCCTGCCATGGCCGCTATGGTGAAAAAAACGCGTTAGGCAAAGCCCGTCCGCTGAAAGACCTAACTCAACAGGAAATCGCGGAAGGCCTGCAAGCCCGCAAAGCCGGCGAGATAGTCGGTGCAGGCAACAAGGCCAAAGCGCGTTTAAGCGATGAGGATATCACCGCGCTATCGGCATATGTGGTGACGCTGAAGAAGTGAGTATAATCTATGCAGGAATAATATTTGGCTTCATCCATTCTTAAGGGGTTTAAATGCCAATGCGTTCGTTACATGATCATTTGTTGGAGTATAAGGGAAAGGATTGTTATGTCGAAATCCTTATCCCTTGGCTTAAAGAAAATCAGAATGAAGTTGATTGGTTGTGCTCATTTGCACAAAGAGCAGCAAAACCGATTCCGAAAGCCAGTGATGAAGATCTGTGGCACTTATATGCGTTAAGTCGGGTATTGGAATTGCTTATATTGCGATTTCAAAAATCTAGAGGTGATGAGACGGGTTGGTCTGGCCCCGATATTTCACTCCAGCAGTTCGATCTTTTTGCCGAGGCCTTAGGGCTTCATGTTGAATATTCAGCGACTTATCATCCGTTCGCACATGAAATCGTCGAATTAATTCCCATTTCAAGCAGTTGCCCGAAAATCACCCAGCATCATTGGTCTGGCCTGATGCTGGGGGATATGCGTATGCTGAGAGCGGGTGTTAGCCTCTCTGCGCCCCCTGCGGTATTGCGTCCAGGCATTGCCGATTCCTCAACACTTTTTTGGGCTTATCGTAGGAAGAACAGACCTTATCAAGATTTGTCACAGGGTTGGGGGAGCAATTCGTCGTGGCGAACGAGGTTTCGTCGTGACTATAAAATTGGCAATGAACTCTATTTTAATGTTGATGGGACCGAGGATCTGATGCTAGGTCCTGCTGATTTACTTAATGATGAAGGTTTGAACAGGGAGGAAAGGGTTGAGTTACTTGTGAATCGCTCATTTGTTATGACAGATAAGCCATATGATGACCTTTGGCCGTATGATGACAAGATTGTCTGGACTATTCAGCTTGAACAAAATAGATAGAGTTGGCACAGCAACCTATAAGTAATAAAATAAGGCAAGGTGATCCTAAAAACCTCAAGAAATATCTTGATGGCTTATTAAAAGATGTGAGGTTGCACAGAGGGTGCGTGCTAAATTGTTAATTTGTAACTAAAAAAATCGAGCGTGAAGTGATCGCGAAACTGCGCAAGTGCTTCGCTACTATCCCCGGAGGCCCAGCCTTCGAGTGCTATCACACCTTGGTAGTCAATCTCCTGCAACGTTCTAGCAATGGCGCAATAGTTGATTTCGCCAGTGCCTGGCTGCATATGGCCAGGCACATCCGCTACCTGGATCTCGCCTATCTGTGTACCGCAGCGTATCCGCGGCTTTCAGCCACATGTTACCCGTCACCCTCTCAACCGATTTCATCGGTAAACCCTGTGGATCCAGACCGGTACCGTGCAGGTTCCTGGCAGCGGTAGTTCAGCCGTTCGGCTATCGTCAGCGAGGTTTCTGCACTTTGCAGCACCTGCGCGATCTCTGGGTCATCGGTTAAATTGCTGCTGAGATAACCGGTCATTGAGGTGAAACGCGCCCCTGTTGCGACCAATGCATCCATATCTTTGTTGGCCCAGCCCCAGATCTCAACACCAAAACCAAGTGCATGAATGCGCTCTACACGTTCGATAAAGGGTAAGTCCAAAAACACCATTTCAGCCCAAACGGAAAGTTGGTATTCGGCCATTAACGATCTCCTCATTTAAGCGGTTTTCTTTGCTGCTAGTAATGACTATATAGACTGTAAGATATTTATTATCTATACAATAAGTGTGTTTTTCAGTTTATCCACGGATTTAGAATTTAACTTTAGGTGAAAAAATTAATCTGTTTACATTGCGGGGTTATTGGAGGACATTCGCTGTACTTATTTAACTAGGCAGTAATGTATGTATTCTAGAAGAAGGTTTTTGATACTAGGCACGGTTATGGCGGGTTTTACCGTATTCAGGTCAGCCTTATCCTGGGGGGCAGCACCGAGTGGAAATAGTGATATCAGCATTTTTATTAAGCTTTCAGTGCTATTAACCAATAGAAAGTCGGTTAGTGAGGTAATAGCACTACGGGCCTTGAACTGTCTGCAAAAAGAAGATCCTTATTTCCTGGCAAAAATGCAATTGCTTGCCAATACGTTGACAACTGAAAATATCCTCTCGGCCGATGAACTTAATCATCATTTGATTATGACTGGCCCTACTGGCGACACTGCCAAAAAAATAATATCTGCCTGGTATCTCGGCTATACAGGAACACCCGTCTCGCTACGGGCTTCAGATAACACACGTTTTGTCAGTTACACCGATGCCCTGGCTTATGCTCCAACCCTGGATGCCACCGTGATCCCCACTTATTCCCGTGGCAAGACAAACTACTGGGTACTGCCCCCCATAACCCTAAATAGCGATTAACTCCCGTTAAAATGAGAACACTATCATGAGTAAAAAATATGATGCCGATGTGATTGTCATTGGTTCCGGTGTGCTGGGGAGTAATGCTGCAACATTGCTGGCCCGTAGTGGAAAAGCGGTGATTATTCTTGAGGCTGGTGAGAAAATCCCGCGCTGGAAGATCGTCGAAAATTTCAGAAACTCATCGAAAAAATCTAATTATAACTCCCCTTATCCCAACGAGCCTTGGGCCCATCACTCCTATGATGAACACTATATCGAGAATACCGGTTCCTTTGATTTCCGGCCCGGCATGTTGAAACTTGTGGGGGGGACAACGTGGCATTGGGCGGCCGCCTGCTGGCGCTATCTGCCTAGTGATATGAAGCTAAAGTCGCTGTATGGCGTGGGCCGCGATTGGCCGATGGAATACCACGAACTGGAACCTTTCTACCACCAGGCTGAAATAGCTTTGGGGGTTTGCGGCAGCGATACCGACGATCAGAGTGGGCAGGGCGGCAGTGCTTTTCCTCCGCGTTCGCAGCCGTATCCGATGTTGCCCGAAGGCGAAACCTATCTATTCCAGCGGCTGAAAAGCCGCATGGCTCCGGCAGGCTATCATTTCATCCATGAACCCAATGGACGTGCTACTCGTCCGTATGATGGTCGCCCCGCCTGTAGCGGCAATAATAATTGTATGCCGGTATGCCCGATTGGAGCCATGTACAGCGGTGATCAACATGCCCAGCATGCGCAAGACGCCGGGGCGCGTTTATTCACGGATTCAACCGTGTGGAAACTGGAAAAAGGGGCAGATGACAAAATTATCGCCGCTCATGTTCGCAGTTCTAAAGGTGTCGATACGCGCTTAACGGCAAAATATTTTATCGTTGCCGCACACGGGCTGGAAACCCCCAAGCTGTTGTTAATGTCGGATATCGCCAACAGTTCCGATCAGGTGGGTCGAAATTTAATGGACCACACCGGCATGGGCCTGCAGTTTCTGGCCGATGAACCTCTTTGGCCGGGGCGAGGCGCTGTACAACAAGGGGGAATATTCAACTCCCGCGACGGCGATTTTCGTAAAACACGAGCGGCAATCAAACACGCGATTGCTAACAATGTCCCCAATATGGCCGTGGCGCAACGCCTGATAGCTCAAGGAGTCATCGGTAGCGAACTGGACCAACAGATCCGCCATCAAGCGGCACGCTGGGTCGATATCTCAACGGTGTTTGAAACCCTGCCCCTGGCAAGCAACACCGTGCGCCCAAGTACCACACGCAAAGATGCATTAGGTATTCCGATGCTGACGGTGAATTACGAAGTAGATGACTATGTCAAAGCGGCAAAATTCGTGGTGGAGGCGGATTATAAAAGATTCGTCGCTCTGATGGGGGGCACCGTCATTAATGATAATACGGGCTGGCAAAACCGTGACCATTTAATGGGGACCGTCATCATGGGCGCAGACCCAAAGGATTCGGTGGTAAACCACGAATGCCGGTGCTGGGATCATAGCAACCTGTTTCTCGCGACGACAGGGGTGATCCCCGCTTCGGGAGTCGTCAATCCCACGTTGACGGGCGTAGCCCTAAGTCTTCGTGCGGCTGAAATCATTGAGCGTGAGATTTGAATATGAACATACTCTTCAGGTTTGTCGCGGTTACTACGCTGCTAATAGGGTTTAGCTACTCTTTGGCTGTATTTGCCACCGATCAGCCGTTGGTTGAGTGTGGGAGATATATTGCGGTTGCCGCTGATTGCGGTGCCTGCCATCGCCAGGCTATCAACCATGGCGTTCCATTTGCTGGGGGATATGCGATTGAGTCCCCGATGGGGCGCATCATCGCCAGTAATATTACCCCCTCGAAACAGTACGGCATCGGTAATTATAGCGAGCAACAGTTTGCCAATGCTGTGCGTGAAGGCATCGCCGCTGATGGCAGGAATCTCTACCCGGCTATGCCATACACCTCATATCGTGATATGACTACGGCGGATGTGCAGGCGCTTTACGCTTACTTTATGCAGGGCGTTGAACCCGCAGATTTTCCCCCCTCGACACGTACCGATCTGAGTTTCCCGTTTAATGTTCGGCAGATTATGTGGGGATGGAATCTGCTGTTTCTGAGCGGCACTTCCGCTGATAAGGCAGAGGCACTCCCTGGTTCATTGGAGCGTGGTAAGTATCTGGTTGAGGTGTTGGCGCACTGCAGTGCCTGCCATACACCGCGCAATATCATGATGGCGGAGCAGAACAGCCTTAACCTTTCCGGTAGCTCACTGGGTGGCTGGTACGCGCCTAATATTACTCCTGATAAGAGTGGTATTGGCGATTGGAGCCAGCGTGATTTGGTCACCTATTTGAAAACCGGCCATCTGGCAGGTAAGGCACAGGCGGCTGGCGCTATGGCGGAAGCCGTCGAAAACAGCTTCAGCTTGATGACGGATGATGATTTGAATGCGATGGCCGCCTGGGTTAAGCAGGTGCCCGCCATTCCTACCGCGATACCTGACAGATCAATTCAACCGCCAGCGGATGTGTCTGATATCAATACGATTATCACTGGGCAGGGAGCGCTGGCAGACCGTTCAACAACGGACGGAGCTAAACTTTATGAAAATGCCTGTGCCAGTTGCCATGGCCATAAAGGTCAGGGAACCGACGATAGCTTTTATCCCTCATTAACTCGCAACCGTGCCGTTTCCGCATTGGGTGCGCAGAATTTGGTGATGGCCATCGTGGAAGGTATCCAACGTAAAACCAGTAACACCGATATCAGCATGCCTGCATTTGCTGAACAGTTGAACAACGCGCAAATTGCCTCAATCAGCAACTATGTCCACAGTCGTTTTGCCGGTATTGACGACAAAATGACGGCGCAGGATGTACAAATTCTTCGCGATGGTGGGGTGCCTCCGTTTATTGTGCGGTACATCAATTGGCTAATGGCGCTAGGTACGCTGATGATTGTAGGTTTGTTGGGTGGCATTTGGTATTGGCGAAAAGTAAAGCGATCGGGTGGGCAGCAAATTCGCTGACTTTATCAGTGTTGCCCCTTCCAAAAGGAAGGGGGCGGTTTGTTCAGCGTGTCAGATAATGGATGTAGCGTGAAATTAATCACACTGACCGTGGTTGATTTTGGTCAGGGGAAGGTTGATGTCGAATATTTTCAGATGAATATTTTTAGCCCCCATCGCTTCAGCCCTTTTGACATGGTGTTCGGCATATTTTTCGGCATACGCTCGGCTTGCGAAAAAGTATATCCCGCCCGCCTCGCCGGTGTGCTCATTCTCAGTCCATATCTTGGAGATGAAGCCCGGTTCTTGATTGATGCTTTCGGCCAGCGATTGCGCATTTTTGGACAGGGTTGCACCAAGCTGGTCGGCTGGGAAACTAAAATCAATCTGTAAAATGACACTCATGTCGTGATCCTTTTGGTAGCTGGTGATTTTATAGCAAACAGGGTTATTCCGTGGTGCGTTCTGCAACCGCGGGTAACTGAGCGTTGAGACGGCTAAGCAATGTCTCGAAGTCCACATAACCCGTAGAGAGCAGGGATAACTCCCCATGGCGTTCTAGCAACAGGGTGGGGAAAGAGCGAACGCCCCATTGGCGGCACAGCGCAAAGTCTTGGCTAACCGCCTCTCTGGCCCGTTGTGAGGTAAAGGCTTGGTTGAATTCTTCAAATGGCAGGCTAACCTGCTCGCAGATGTCACGATAAAACGCCTCGGTTTTAGGATCCTGCCCATCTACATAGAATTTGTACTGGGTTGCTGCGAGAAACGGCAGCGCTGCCGAGGAAGGTAAACCCCGTTCAGCCAACAGCAGAGAAGCCGTTGCGACTGCCCGGCAGGACGGCTCGGTATCGTAATTGAACTGTGCGGCTTCCAGCAGGCTGAAACCAAACGGTTGGCCGGTTGTTTTCTGGATGTGGCTCCACTCCTCCCTTAAGAAGGCTTTGAATGCCGAATTCCAAGGATCGCCGCCACCCGCGCGTAAGCCACCCATGGTCATCACAAAACTCAGGCCATGCTGGTCGCAATACGCCGCCAGTTTTTTCACCGCAGGTGAAATGCCCCAGCACCAGGAGCACATCGGATCGCCGACGTAGCGGATGACGACATCGTTGGACGTAGTTGGCTGCCGTTGTGTACCTGACGACTCGTCAGGCAGAAGACAACTGCCTGTGATGGGATCGCATTGCATCATGATGGAAACTCCAAACTGTGTTGAGATCGCGATCGTCATGATATTTGACAGCAAAAATTAATAAATAGACTATAAAAGCTAACTCTGTTCAACATTTGTGAACAAATGGACAAACTTGCAGCCATGGCCACTTTTGTCAAAGTGGTGGAAACCGGTAGTTTCACCCGCGCGGCAATCGCCATGGGGCTTCCCAAAGCGCGGATCTCCCAGCGTATCAGCGATCTTGAGCGCGTCCTGAGCGTCCGCCTGCTACATCGAACGACCCGGGCGCTGAGCCTGACAGAAGACGGCAGCGCCTATTTTGAGCGCTGCCAGCAAATTCTTGCGGAAATTGATGATGTGGAAGGAAGGCTCAGCGGCGGGGTGACAACGCCGAGCGGCCAGATCCGTATTGAGGCTTTGGCCTCGATTGCGCGTTGGATCCTCGCACCTCAGCTGCATGATTTTCAGACGCGTTTTCCAGGGATCGTGGTGCGGCTTGCCAGCAGCGATCGCATCAGTAACTTATTTGAGGAAGGGATTGATTGCGCTATCCGTGGCGGCATGCTGGAGGATTCAACGCTGGTGGCCAGGCACGTTTGCGATGTGCAGATGGGCTTGTATGCTTCAACTGATTACCTCCGTTCAGCGCGGGCCATCAGGCAGCCTGAAGATCTTCAGCATCATCGATGGGTTGGGAGTTTTGGCATGCAGCGAGGAAAGCAGCTTACCTGGCATCTTCAATCGGTAAACCAGAGCATTGCGGTAACAGGCAAAAGTAGTTTGTTGATTGAAGATCCCGATGTGGCCATGAGTGCCTGCCTTAGTGGTGCGGGCATCTGTTCTGGGGCTCCCTTCGCGGTGGAAAGCTATGTGAAGAGTGGGCTTTTGCAACCGGTGTTGCCCGAGTGGCACTTTGCACCACGGCCAATTCATATTATCTACCCCACCGGCAAGCATTTGTCGGTTCGGGTGAGAAGCTTTGTGGATTGGTCATTCGAGCTGATGAAAGCCCATCCGCTGTTGGCGATGACGCCTTTATCAATCAGCTCTATCAGTAATTTGCCTTAAACACCACGGCTGCCAGCATTATCTGTTATCTCGTCTACACTGCTCTGGACTGGCAGGATTTTCATACTGTTGACGATCACCTGTTATGTCGCTGCGCTCGGTATAGCGGGGGAGGCAGCGCACAACGGGACGTGATGCATGGCAGCCATGGGGATCTCTGCCTCATGGCAAATCAAAGTAGGTTGTTGCTAAGGTCTTGGGTATCAATTCATCTGTGCGCCACTTTGTGGATTAATCAACCATGTCCCCGTTTTTTCAATCGTGAACTTTTTCTGGTATTGGTATTTAGCCGCGAGCACTTGCGCCTGGTACTGGCCAGGGGCCAAATTTAGAGAAATGTAGCCGTTTTGGTCTGGTATCAGATTCTGCTTTTTACCATTAATTTTCAGCTCTTCACCCAGTTGCAGTTTAAAATACACCAAGGCAACGGGTGCCGGAACGGGAGCTACAGGCTGTGGTGTCGGGGCTGGCGTTGCGGCCACCGGTAGGGGAACGGCGGATGGGCCATGGTTAAACCAGGTGATGACCCCGGCGATGAGCACGGCAGCAATACCAGCGCCGAACATGAGTGGACGCAAGCGCTTGGTGTTGTGTGTTTCGTTAGCTACCGGTGGCATAACAACCGGGATCAGGCTGGCTGCGGCAGGCCGAGCGCCAATGATTTCGTTCTCGCAGGCAATGGACAGGTGCAGGAGTTCAGCCATTTCTCCGATGGTTTGTGGCCGATCTTCGGGCTTTAAGGCTAAAGCGCGATCGATCGCATCCAACAGATCTAACGAGTACCCTTTCGGACGGCGTTCCGTCAGCGGCTGGTAGCGGTCTTCGATGCTGCGCACCACACTGACGGGAGGCGGAGTATCCACGATCAGAGTATGCAGCACTGCGCCGAGCGCATAGATATCGGTCCACGGCCCCTGTTCGCTATCGCTATTTTCAGTATATTGCTCAATAGGGGCAAACCCGGGCTTGAGCATGATCTCCGTTTCATCAGACAGGTTACCGATCTCTTTGCGGGCGGAGCCAAAATCCAGCAGCACCGGTAACTGGTTTTCCTGGATCTGGATATTATCCAGTGAGATATCTCGGTGCAGATAACCTTCCTGATGGATGGTGTTGATCGCGCTGAGCAGGGTGGGCAGCAAGTTACGGATCCAGGTTTCGTTGATTTTCTCCGGATGCTGAGCCCAGTACTTTTTCAACGTAGTCCCGCTATAAAACTGAGTTCCCATGTAGGCGGTGCCGTTCTCCTCCCAAAAGCGCAACACGTGCAGCAGTGCCGGGTGAGAAAAGCGGGCCAGTAGACGCGCCTCTTGAATAAAACTGTTCAGCCCGGCTTGGAAGGTTCGGCTAAAACGTTCACCACGCAGGCTGAGCGTAAGATCTTCATTACGTATGACCAACGTGGAGGGAATGTATTCTTTGATGGCGATAATGCGCTCTAACTGGTGATCGTAGGCTCGATACACGATGCCAAATCCACCCTCGCCAATGACTTCCTTAATCTCGAACTCATTGAAGCGATAACCGATGGGCAAACTGTTTGAATGTGGTTTTATCATTGCGTTACCTGACATAATGACAATTCTCTGTAATCAAATGACCGATGCAGATGGCCGAGGTTATGCCTGGAATTGGCAGTCAAACTCGTTGTTCTGCATTGAAATATGTAACTGACGGTAGCGTTGAGCATTGACACTGGCTGCCAGCAGGGTAGTACTTATTTGCGGTAGCAGGGTGTTGGTGAGAATGGCATCAACCATACGCCCGCCGGACTCGACCTCGGTGCAGCGGCTGACGATCTGATTAATCACCCGGTCGTCAAACGTGCAGGCAATAGCGTGGTTTTCTGCTAGGCGGCGCTGAATACGACCAAGTTGTAAACGCACGATATTGCCCAATATGGCATCAGTCAGTGGGTAGTAAGGCACTACCAGCAGGCGCCCAAGTAAGGCGGCGGGGAACACCGACAGCAGCGATGGACGCAATGCGGTGCCTAGCGCGCCGGGCTCTGGCAATAACTCTGGATCGGCACACAGGCTGGAGATCAACTCACTGCCGATGTTAGAAGTAAGAATGATGATGGTATTGCGGAAATCGATATGACGCCCTTCACCGTCTTCCATCCAGCCTTTATCAAATACCTGGAAGAAAATCTCATGCACATCGGGATGCGCCTTTTCGATCTCGTCCAGCAGCACCACGCTGTAAGGGCGCCGACGTACCGCTTCGGTCAGGACGCCACCTTCGCCATAGCCCACGTAACCCGGCGGTGCACCTTTCAGGGTTGATACGGTATGCGGTTCCTGAAATTCGCTCATATTAATGGTAATCACATTCTGCTCGCCGCCGTAGAGCGTCTCGGCTAATGCCAATGCGGTTTCTGTTTTACCTACGCCAGAAGGGCCTGCAAGCAGAAATACGCCAACGGGTTTGTTGGGATCGTCCAGACGAGCACGCGAAGTGCGCACCCGATGGGCAATCAGCTCCAGAGCATGGCGTTGACCAATAATGCGCTGATTCAGCGTGTCGGAGAGCTGCAACACCGCTTCAATCTCATTTTTTACCATCCGGCCCAGAGGGATCCCGGTCCAGTCAGACACCACGGCGGCAACAATATTGGCATCAACAGCGGCGAAGATCAGTGGTGTCTCCCCTTGTACTTCATGCAGCTGTTTTTGTAATTCTGCCAATTGGCTGCGCAGTTGTTCTTCAGAGAGGGTTGTTTCTTCAGCGCCACTCTCTGCCAGTTCATTTTTTTGCCGATGCAATTGAGCCCGCAGATCGATGGTTTGTTGGATCAACTGCAACTCCCGCTGCCAGCGTTCGGTCAACTGTGCCAACCGTTCATCAAGTTCTGCAAGCTGTGCCTCAACCTCCGCCGGGCGCAGTAGATTGCCGATACCAATTTTGGCTTCACGCGAAGCGATCCCCAGCTCGATATGCAATGCTTCAATCTGGTGGCGACAATCTTCCACCTGAGCCGGTTCGGCATGTTGGCTGACGGCCACCCGTGCGCAGGCGGTGTCGAGTAATGCTACCGCCTTGTCCGGTAACTGACGGGCCGGAATGTAGCGGTGAGAAAGGCGCACCGCAGCATCGACGGCCTCGTCTAGCAACAGAACTCGGTGGTGTTGTTCCAACGGGCTAACGGTGCTGCGTAGCATCAGCAAGGCTTTTTCTTCGCTGGGTTCTTGTATCTGCACCACCTGGAAACGGCGGGTTAGCGCCGGATCTTTTTCGATGTATTTTTTATACTCTGACCAGGTTGTAGCGCCGATGGTACGCAGTTGGCCACGCGCCAATGCAGGTTTTAACAGGTTGGCCGCATCGCCGGTGCCCTGCGCGCCACCGGCACCGATTAGCGTATGTATTTCATCAATGAATAAAATGATGGGCGTCGGGCTGGATTGCACTTCGGTGATCAAGGCTTGCAGGCGTTTCTCAAACTCGCCTTTTACCCCTGCTCCGGCTTGCAGTATGCCAATATCCAACAGGTAGAGTTGGACATCACGCAATTGTGGCGGAACGTCACCGGCCGCAATACGCAGGGCCAGCCCCTCAACCACGGCGGTTTTACCCACGCCAGCCTCGCCAGTTAGCAGCGGGTTGTTCTGTCGGCGGCGCATCAGAATATCGATAATCTGACGGATCTCTTCGTCACGCCCGCTGACGGGATCGATTTCACCGTGGCGCGCGCGTTCCGTCATATCTTGTGCATACTGTGCCAACACGCTACCGCTGGCAGAGGGGGCAGGTGACGCCGGATATTCCGATGCTTCCTGCTCCAGCGAGTTCTCGCTGGAGTTGGCGACGATCGTCATAAACTGATCGGTCAGCAGCTCGACATTAATCAGATCGAATTGTGCAGAAATGCTTTTCAGTAAATGGCGAAGACTGTAGGTCTTCAAAATACCGATGAGCAGGTGCCCGGTGCGGATCTGATTGGCACCAAACTTCAGCGAGCCGTAAACCCAGGCACGTTCAACGGCACTGTCGATGTGCTCTGACAGGTCAGAGACCGAGCTGGCACCACGAGGTAACCGATCCAGTGCCTCGATGATGTTTTGTGTCAAGCGAGTTTCATTGAGGGAGAAATGTTGGATAATCTGCTGCAAATCCCCATTTTGGGATTGCATTAACTGATGCAGCCAGTGCACCAGCTCAACATAGGGGTTACCACGCAGTTTGCAAAAAGCCGTGGCACTTTCCAGTGAAGTGAATAACAGGCTGTCCATTTTGCCAAATAGCACCGAACGACTGATTTCAGACATGGTTTTCCTCGAGTCTAAGAATGGCGGAACGCTGCACGGTTCCAACAAAAATAATTAGCAGGGTGCTTCCAGGGGTTCTGGGCTGTAGGTCAGGTCATTGGCATCCTGTTGGCGCTGCGGATTTTCCATCCAGCTACTGAGCCCTAAGCGCTGCCCGCCGCCGAGCTGAGTCCCGCTCAACCGATCTTTTGCCAAAATCAGCCGCACTTCCCAGACAAACTCAATGCCCAGATACTGACGCACCCAGTCGCGCAACTGTTTGCTAAACTCAGCCCCGGGCAGAAAGCGGTCATAATCTTGTGGTGACATCGGGCCAAGTTCGATGCGGAATTTATGCTGAATGTCGCGCATGGCGATCCCTAAAAACGCAGATTCCCCCAAACGTGGGACACCCCGTCCCGCCGATAAACGAGCCTGCTCACGTTTTTCTATACGCAGCCAGTGCGGGACGTTTTCTACGATGCGCACCGGCACGTTGAAATAATCTTGCAGGATTTTGCCTAGCCCTTCGGGATCGCGCCCGTGACGAATCAAATGGCCCGCCATAAAATGTTTTGCATGAACATTGAGGCTATCGCTGCCCCGTTGCGCTGGCAGACCAATCCCTGTCAGGCAGGACAGATATTCATCAAATCGCCGGTTGTCAGCGCGATCTAGCGATACTGTTGGCTGGGCATCGGCCCAGGCGCGGTAGAAGAGTGTGATTAATCGATGATGAAACAGGTTGCTGAATGCCAGCAGGGTCCGATCCTGATGATGATGCAGGCGTTCGCGCACAAACTCCGTCATGTGTAAGGGCAGTGGGCCGTTAGGGCCAAACAGGCCAAAACTGAAGATCGACACCTCGTGCAGAGATGAGCCTGCGCGTTGGTTAACCTGCGCCAATGTGGAGGGCGCAAAGGATAACGAGGGCTCTTGCCCAAGGCGCAGCAGGTCATGACTCGGCCGAGGTGCACGGCCTAGCAGATAGGGCTGTCCTCCTTGAGCATCAATCCGCCGTAGCAACTGGAACAAATCGTATTGATAGGGCGTTTTCTCCAGTTTTTGCCAAAAGTCATCTGACAAACGATAGAGTGAATTAATAGGTGTAGGCGTTGATGGAGGTAATGAGTCTGTCTCGGCAATCTCAGTGAACTCATTCATATCAAAGCCCTTTTGCCAAGGCGGGCCTGCCACCAGGCGATATCTCCCCGCTGTTGGCTGATCAGCGTCATTTCCGTGAACGAGTTGATGGAAACCAGACGTGAAAACAGGCGTTCCAACACACAGCCAAGCAGGTAAGCACTGCCGCCCGAAAATGCCTGTTCATCAACGGTGAGATCGATGGCGATGCCTCTGGCAAAGACAATGGGCCCAGGCTCCGGCACCCGGCGGAAGATTGGCCTGAGGTTACAATGACGTATCCCGTTGATCTGTTTGGCAATCGCCGGTTCGCTCGAGTCACCATACAGGCTGAGTAGCTGGCGTAGGCTAGCGGCACCTTGCTCTGGATCGGTATCCATCAGGCTTAAGTAATTAAGCTGTAACTGGCTGATTAATTGCCAGGTAATAATACCTTCACTGAGCGCAGCTCTTGGTAATGTCGGGCCTTTCTTCAGCGATACCTGCTTGACTGGCAGTGAGTCTGGCATCACGAATTGCCCCTGCTCCTGTTGCAAGAGCGCCAGTGGCAGATCACGGCTGGTGCATAACACATCGGCGCTCAGGTATTTAAGATCGCTTTGCCACGGTGATTGATGTTCATCCACCAGCGAAATAAACACTTCAGAACCAATATAGCCGGTACGAGTCCCATAACGGCGCGCGCGTTCAGAGAGCAGGCGCTGTTCACGACGTAGCGAAAAATAGGCGCCATAGTTATTATCATCAGTGCTTTTTGTCGCGTAGAAATGACGAAATTCCTGTTCATGCCTTTTTTCGCGTGAACTGCCAATCAAACGTTGTACTGAGAATATTTCATAATCGAGTGGGCGAATGTTATCCACGACTAAATGGTATTCGTGATTTTCTTCGTTGATTGAGATGCGCTCAGCGGTTTTGGGGAACAGATTAATCACCGGCGTGCAATGCAACGCCAGATGATGCAAATCCACCACTCGCTCCAGTGCGGCATCCTGTTTATCCAGCAGCAAGATGATTTCAAACTGGCGTGGCGCTTTTTTGCCTTCAGGGACACACTGTAGCAAAGGTTGCAGACCAGCGATGCTAAAGAACTGGAAGCGCGCGGGAAAGGCGAAATACTCTTGTAGCAAACGGTAGCCATCAAAGTTACGCAGATCGTTGGGCAGCAGAGCTTGCTCGGGCTCGAAGCCTTCCTGACGTAACAGATGGGGGGGCAATACTCGCCGTTGCGGCTGCGCTTCTACCGTCTGGCAGAGCAGGCCGACGGTATGTTGCATAATCAACTCCTGGAGTTGCTGAGCGTGAATATCGCTCCCTGACAGATAGAACATCAGTTGGTCGAGCTTCAGGTTATTCAACGTGACGGTGTCGTAGCATTCCAGTTTGATTCGTAGCGCGCTGACACAACCATTATGCTGCAATCCCAGGCTGGCCAACGGGAGATCGGCCGGGATCCCTCCCAGCTCGACACTGTTCAGTCGTACCGGCTGTAATCTCACATCCTGTGCTGTCGTATAGCTGCAGGTGACGCCATTTTTCTTCAACATCTGGCTGTCCAGCATGGTTCCCCGTGGGACCAGGAATCCCGCGCTGATGTCACCTTTATTGCTGTCTGGCTGGATCTCTGCAATCGCCATTGACGGCGTAGGGGCCAGATAATTGGGATAAATGATCTCCAGCAATCGCTGCGAGAAACGTGGAAACTCGGCATCCATCTTCAATTGCACGCGTGAGGTCAGGAAAGCCACCCCTTCCAACAGGCGCTCAATGTAGGGATCTGCAACGTCGATGCCCTGCATTCCCAAGCGTCCCGCGACTTTTGGATAACTTTCCGCAAACTCTGCCCCCATTTCGCGCAGATAGGTGAGTTCACGGTTGTAATACTCTAAAAGTTTACGGTTCATCGCTTACCCTACGTCCTTTAAATCGAAGTGGCCGTTTTCCAGATCTACATCCGTACGAAACAGAAACTCTAATGGGTAAGGTACGCACCACAGGCGGCCTTTGATTTCTATCGACAGGACGTTATGCAATTCCAGTGAATGGATATCTGAGATACAGCGAACCTGCAGCCCGTCCGGCAAGATGCGGGGTTCAAAAGTCAGGATGGACTCGGTCAGTGCCTGCTGGATGTCCAACCATTCAATATCAGACATACGCTTGCCTGCCATTGAGGTTATGCCGTAGTTAACCGTTGAGCGCCGTACCTGCGGATAAGGCTCCAGATCGATGCTTGACTCGTTGTTGACGCAGTTGAACAGCCATTGCAGATCGCGCAGCACCCGATGGCGTAATTCACCAGGTGACAGCAAATTGCGTGCTGCGGATTCATTTTTTTTCTGCGGTTCATTGTCAGTCAGGAGATCGAGCAGTACGGGCAGCATTTTATCGCGTGATGTCAGGTGCTCACTGTCCTGACGGAAGTAATGCCCTTGCTGGCGCAGACTGCCATTTTTAGGGAGAGTCTTGCTGTTCATCATCCGTTGCCCTGGTCAAAACTCAGTTGGCGCAAGTTGAGTAGCGGGAACTCGGCGTCATCGCTCAGCCAGGTTTTTAAACCGGAGCCAGCATAGTGCTGGCTGTCTCCCAGAGGATGCCATTCGGTGCGTTTACCTAGCAGCAAGGCATCTTCAGAATCAGCAAGTAGCGGGTAACGGACCGGCAACTGGCAAACTTGTTCACGCCCATCGACTAAACGAACCAGAGCGTGGCTCCAGACCAGATCGATCACACTTTGCGGTGCCTGGAACTGGATTTCGGCAATGGCGGTGAAGGG